>NZ_JBDYQK010000013.1:0-152153 GCF_043832615.1 Klebsiella sp. KE9456 | reverse complement strand
TCTGAGGCAGCACCTGGCACGGCTGGGACGGAAGTCGCTGTCGTTCTCAAAATCGGTGGAGCTGCATGACAAAGTCATCGGGCATTATCTGAACATAAAACACTATCAATAAGTTGGAGTCATTACCGGGAGATATTATATACCCTAAATAATTCGAGTTGCAGAAAGGCGACAAGTACACGAATTCCCAGGAGCTTACTCAAGTAAGTGACCGGGATGAGCGGACGTAGCCTACGTATCTGCAGCTTGAAGTATGCCGGGTACAGCCACAACCGACGCTAACGCCTAACGTGCGCCATGTGCGACTTCCGCCGGAAAATGCCGATGCCAGGCATCAAACCCGCCATCGACGCTATAAACCTCCGTGTAACCCTGCTGTAGCAGATACTGCGCGGCACCTTTACTGCTATTGCCGTGATAACACATCACCATAACGGCGGTATCAAAATCGTTATCGCGCATAAATGCCCCCAGCGTGTCGTTGGTCAAATGAAACGCGCCCGGCGTATGGCCCATCGCGTAGCTCTGCGGGTCGCGAATATCCACCAGCACCGCCGTCTGCTGGTGCATTTTCTGATGGGCTTCTTCTACGTTAATACATTCAAAGTGATCCATAAGCTCTCTTCTTATACAGGCAGGCGGCGAAACGCCCCAGATTTTAGCGCCTAGTGTACAGCGTGGCGGTAAATAAACGCCAATATGTTACACGCATCACTCTGAAATGTTTTTTTGATGTTACCAACAGCGTGATTGTTTGCTATATTGAGCGATATCGAACATTTATGAACTTAAACGAAAGCGTGAGAGGTGGCGAGCGTGGAAACCAAAGATCTGATTGTGATAGGGGGAGGCATCAACGGTGCGGGTATCGCAGCAGATGCCGCAGGGCGTGGTTTATCCGTACTGATGCTGGAAGCAAACGATCTGGCCTGCGCGACGTCCAGCGCCAGCTCAAAACTGATTCACGGCGGCCTGCGTTACCTTGAACACTACGAATTCCGTCTGGTGAGCGAAGCGCTGGCGGAACGTGAGGTGCTGCTAAAAATGGCGCCGCATATCGCCTTTCCGATGCGCTTTCGTTTACCGCACCGCCCGCATCTGCGCCCGGCATGGATGATCCGTATTGGTCTGTTTATGTACGATCATCTGGGCAAGCGTACCAGTTTGCCCGGCTCGACCGGATTGCGTTTTGGTGCAGAGTCGGTGCTTAAACCTGAAATTGTGCGCGGTTTCGAATATTCCGACTGCTGGGTCGATGATGCGCGACTGGTACTCGCCAATGCGCAAATGGTTGTACAGAAAGGTGGCGAAGTGCGAACCCGTACCCGTGCCCTCTCGGCTAAACGTGAAAACGGTTTATGGGTGGTCGAAGCGGAAGATCGTGATACGGGCGAAAAGTTCACCTGGCAGGCACGCGGTCTGGTTAATGCCACCGGCCCGTGGGTCAAACAATTCTTCGACGAAGGGATGCACCTGCGTTCACCGTACGGTATTCGCCTGATTAAGGGCAGCCATATCGTCGTGCCGCGCGCGCATACGCAGAAACAGGCTTATATTCTGCAAAATGAAGACAAACGCATTGTGTTTGTGATCCCGTGGATGGATGAGTTCTCGATAATCGGTACCACTGACGTCGAGTATACGGGCGATCCGAAAACTGTTGCTATTGATGACAAAGAAGTTAGCTATCTGCTGAATGTCTATAACGCACATTTTAAAAAGACGTTGTCTCGCGACGATATCGTCTGGAGCTATTCCGGTGTCCGCCCGCTTTGTGATGACGAGTCTGATTCACCGCAGGCGATCACCCGCGATTACACCCTTGATATCCATGATGAAAACGGCCAGGCGCCGCTGCTATCAGTATTTGGCGGTAAGCTCACGACTTATCGCAAACTGGCTGAACATGCGCTGGAAAAACTGGCCCCCTACTACAAAGGTATCGGCCCGGCATGGACGAAAACAGCCGTTCTGCCCGGCGGCGATATCGGCGGCGATCGGGATGACTACGCGGCAAAACTGCGCCGTCGTTTCTCGTTTATCAGTGAGTCAATGGCCCGCCACTATGCGCGGACCTACGGCAGCAACAGCGAAAAACTCCTGGATACCGCCACATCGTTGGCCGATCTGGGGGAAGATTTCGGCCATGAATTTTTCGAAGCCGAACTTACATATCTGGTCGAACATGAGTGGGTTCGCACCCTGGATGACGCTATCTGGCGACGGACTAAACAGGGAATGTGGCTGACAACCGAACAGCAGGATCGCATCAGCGAATGGCTGGCGCAGCACGCGGGAAAGTCTGAACGAAAGTCTGAACTGTCGCTGGCGTCTTAGAGACCCGCTCGATTAAGCCAGATAAGATAAAAACGGGGCCGTCTGGCCCCGTTCCAGATTGCTGACAAAGTGCGTTTTTCCGGAATTGCCCGGCGGCGCTTCGCTTGCGCGGGCCTACGATAAATCCATAACATGATGATATTATTGGTTTTACATGCCAGGTAAGGCGATAGCCGCCACCCGGCAGAAATGCGAGCACAATATCTAAATCAGGTTTGTCATCAGCCTCAAACGGGGCCGTCTGGCCCCGTTCTCAAGCGTTAAACCGCTACAACCTTACCGGATCGATATACCAGATATGGTCGGCGTACTCTTTAATCGTACGATCGGAGGAGAAATAGCCCATATTGGCGATATTGCGCATCGCTTTAATCGCCCACTCTTCCGGATGACGATACAGCTCATCCACTTTATCCTGGCAATCCACATAGCTACGATAATCCGCCAGTACCTGATAGTGGTCGCCGAAGTTAATCAGCGAATCCAGCAGATCGCGGTAACGACCCGGCTCTGATGGGCTGAACAGCCCGGTGCCGATTTGCGTCAGCGCCAGATGCAGCTCCTCATCCTGATCATAATAATCACGCGGCTTGTAACCGCTGGCCCGTAGGGCTTCCACTTCTTCTGCGGTATTGCCGAAGATAAAGATATTCTCTTCACCAACGTGCTCCTGCATCTCAACGTTAGCGCCGTCCAGCGTACCGATAGTTAACGCGCCATTAAGCGCGAACTTCATATTGCTGGTCCCGGACGCTTCCGTTCCCGCCAGCGAGATCTGCTCTGAAAGATCGGCTGCCGGAATGATCAACTGCGCCAGACTCACGCTGTAGTTAGGGATAAACACCACTTTCAGCTTATCGCCAATCTGCGGATCGCTGTTCACCACCGCCGCCACATCATTAATCAAATGAATAATGTGCTTGGCCATGTAGTAAGCGGACGCCGCCTTCCCGGCGAAGATATTCACTCGCGGTACCCACTCCGCGTCAGGATCGGCCTTAATGCGATTGTAGCGGGTTATCACATGCAGCACGTTCATCAACTGGCGTTTGTACTCATGAATACGCTTGATCTGCACGTCAAACAGCGCCTTCGGGTTCACCACTACATTAAGCTGCTGGGCGATATAGCTCGCCAGTCGCTGCTTGTTTTCCAGTTTCGCCTGGCGCACAGCCTTGTTCACCAACGGGTAATCAATATGCTGTTCCAGTTCCTCCAGTTGACTCAAATCCGTGCGCCAGGTGTGACCAATATTGTCATCAAGCACTTTTGACAGCGGCGGATTCGCCAGCGCCAGCCAGCGACGCGGAGTCACGCCATTGGTCACGTTGGTAAAGCGCATCGGGAAGATTTTCGCAAACTCGGCGAACAGCGACTCCACCATCAACCTGGAGTGCAGTTCCGACACTCCGTTGACTTTGTGGCTAACGACCACCGCCAGCCAGGCCATACGAACGCGACGACCGTTGGACTCATCAATAATCGACGTCCGGCCCAACAGCGCGGTATCGTTGGGATATTGCTCCTGCAACGTTTTCAGGAAGTAGTCGTTAATCTCAAAGATGATCTGCAAATGACGCGGCAGGATTTTACCCAGCATATCAACAGGCCAGGTCTCCAGCGCTTCGCTCATCAGGGTGTGGTTGGTATAAGAGAAGACCTGACAGGCCACCTCAAACGCCTCATCCCAGCTAAACTTATGCTCATCAATCAGCAGACGCATCAGCTCCGGAATCGACAGCACCGGGTGCGTATCATTAAGGTGAATGGCGATTTTATCCGCCAGATTGTCGTAGGTTCTATGCAACTGATAGTGACGGCTGAGGATATCCTGCACCGTCGCAGAAACGAGGAAATACTCCTGGCGCAGGCGCAGCTCACGCCCGGAATCGGTAGAATCATCCGGGTAGAGCACGCGGGAAACGTTTTCAGAGTGGTTTTTATCCTCTACCGCCGCGAAGTAATCCCCCTGGTTGAATTTACCCAGATTGATTTCATTACTGGCCTGCGCACTCCACAGGCGCAGTGTGTTCGTCGCATCGGTATCAAAGCCTGGAATAATCTGGTCATAGGCTTCGGCAAAAATCTCCTCGGTTTCCACCCAGCGTGAATTTTTACCTTCCTGCTGAATTCGCCCGCCGAAACGCACTTTATAGCGGGTATTGTGGCGCTCGAACTCCCACGGGTTGCCGTATTCCAGCCAGTAATCCGGAGACTCTTTTTGCCGGCCATCAACAATGTTCTGCTTAAACATGCCGTAGTCGTAACGAATACCGTAGCCACGGCCGGGCAAACCCAGTGTCGCCAGAGAATCAAGGAAACAGGCCGCCAGACGCCCAAGACCACCGTTACCTAATCCGGGGTCGTTCTCCTCATCAATCAGTTCTTCAAGGCTCAGCCCCATCTCTTCCAGCGCGCTGTTGACATCGTTATAGATACCCAGCGACAGCAATGCATTGGACAAGGTACGCCCAATCAGAAATTCCATTGACAGATAGTAAACCTGGCGAACTTCCTGAGAGAGTTGCGCCCGGTTGGAGCGCAACCAGCGCTCCACCATGCGATCGCGAACCGCGAACAATGTGGCATTGAGCCATTCATGTTTGTTGGCGATAGCCGGATCTTTGCCGATGATAAACATCAGCTTATAAGCAATTGAGTGCTTTAACGCCTCAACGCTTAACGTAGGCGATGCGTAGCTAAACGGTGCATTCATAGCTTTGGCTCCTGTGATTACAGCAAGCGTTGATAAAGTTCGCGGTAAGAATTGGCGGCAACCTGCCAGCTAAAATCCATATTCATTGCCTGACGCTGAACATAACGCCAGAGCGACGGGCGCGACCACAAAACAAATGTGCGTCGAATAGCCCGCAGCAGTGACAAAGCGTTGCTGTCTGCAAAAACAAACCCGGTGGCCAGACCGTCGGCGAGGTTCTCCAGCGAACAGTCGGACACGGTATCCGCCAGGCCGCCGGTGCGCCGCACCAGCGGTAGCGTGCCATATTTCAGGCCATACAGTTGGGTTAAGCCACACGGCTCAAAGCGGCTGGGCACCAGAATCACATCGGCCCCGCCCATAATGCGATGCGAAAAAGCTTCATGGTAGCCAATCTGCACGCCGACTTTACCGGGGTGCTCGGCAGCGGCGGCAAGAAACCCCTCTTGCAGAACCGGATCGCCCGCCCCCAGCAGTGCCAGTTGGCCACCCTGCTCAAGCAGGCCCGGTAGCGCTTCAAGCACCAGATCCAGCCCTTTCTGGCTGGTGAGGCGACTGACCACGGCAAACAACGGCGCTTTATCATCCACCTGCAGCCCCATCGCAATTTGCAACTGACGCTTGTTCTCTGCTTTTTCCTCCAGCCGATCGCGATCGTAGCGCGCAGCCAGTAGCAAGTCGCTTTGCGGATTCCAGATCTGGTCATCCACTCCGTTAAGGATCCCGGACAAACGCCCTTCATGCTGACGCTGGCGCAGCAGTCCTTCCATTCCGTAAGCGAACTGCGGCTCGGTGATTTCACGGGCATAGGTTGGGCTCACCGCGGTAATGTGGTCAGCGTAGTAGAGACCGGCCTTCAGGAAGGAGATCTGGCCGTTAAATTCCAGCCCGTGCATGTTATAGAACGACCATGGCAGTTCAATGTCATTCATATGCCACGAGTAAAACATTCCCTGATAGGCCAGGTTATGCACCGTAAAGACCGATTTCGCCGGATGGCCACGTGCCGCCAGGTATGCTGGCGTCAGTCCCGCATGCCAGTCATGGGCATGAACAACATCAGGACGCCAGAAGGGATCCAGACCACAGGCCATTTCGCTGCCTACCCAACCCAGCAGCGCAAAACGCAACACGTTATCGGTATAGGCGTGCTGATTCGTATCGTGGTAGGGACTCCCCGGACGATCGTAAAGATGCGGAGCATCAATCAAATAGATGCCCACGCTATTGAAATGGCCAAACAGCAGCGTAATCGGCCCGGCGAAAGTCTCCCGGCGAGTCACCACCTGTGCATCGGTAATACCGCGGCGGATATCGGGAAACGCGGGCAGCAGTATGCGCGTATCCACGCCGCCCGCAATTTGCGCCGCAGGCAGCGCACCTATCACATCCGCCAGCCCACCGGTTTTTAACAGCGGGAACATCTCTGAACACACATGTAATACCTGCATTAGCGCTCCTGTGGGTACCCCAATGTCCGCAGCATATCGCGAGTAACCAGCACGATACCTTCCTCCGAGCGGTAGAAACGACGAGCATCCTCTTCCGCATTCTCACCAACCACCATACCTTCCGGGATCACGCAGGCCCGGTCAATAATACAGCGACGCAGACGGCACGAACGGCCAACCCAAACCTCCGGCAACAAGACCGCCGAGTCAATATTACAGAATGAATTCACCCGCACGCGCGGGAACAGTACCGACTGCACAACGACAGAACCGGAGATAATACAGCCGCCGGAGACCAGCGAATTCAGGGTCATTCCGTGGCTCCCCGAACGGTCCTGGACAAATTTTGCCGGTGGCAAAGGTTCCATATGAGTACGAATCGGCCAGTTTTGATCGTACATATCCAGTTCAGGGGTTACCGAAGCCAGGTCGAGGTTCGCTTTCCAGTACGCCTCCAGGGTTCCGACATCGCGCCAGTAGGGCTCGGATTGTGGATCTGACTGCACGCAGGAGAGCGGGAAGGGATGTGCATAAGCCATGCCAGTTTTAGTAATTTTTGGAATGATGTCTTTACCAAAATCGTGGCTGGAAATGTCGTCACTGTCGTCTTCTTGCAGAAGCTCGTAAAGATAATCAGCATCAAAGACATAAATTCCCATACTTGCCAGTGACTTGCTGGCATCGCCGGGCATTGCCGGAGGGTTAGCCGGTTTTTCGACAAAATCGATGATCTTATCGTTCTCATCTACCGCCATCACGCCAAACGCCGATGCTTCTTCGATGGGCACAGGCATACAGGCCACGGTGCAACGTGCGCCTTTTTCGACATGATCGATAAGCATGCGCGAGTAGTCCTGCTTGTAAATATGGTCGCCGGCGAGGATAACCACATACTCGGCCTTATAGCGGCGGATAATATCGAGGTTTTGCGTCACCGCGTCTGCTGTGCCGCGATACCAGTTTTCCCCCTTCATTCTTTGCTGGGCGGGCAATAGATCGACAAACTCGTTCATCTCTTCATTGAAAAACGACCAGCCGCGCTGGATATGCTGCACCAGCGTATGGGATTGATATTGAGTGATAATGCCGATGCGGCGAATACCTGAGTTAATACAGTTAGATAATGCAAAATCGATAATGCGGAACTTACCGCCGAAATGCACGGCAGGTTTCGCGCGTTTATTGGTTAAATCCTTCAGACGGGTACCACGCCCCCCGGCAAGGATCAGCGCAACAGATTTGATCGGCAACTGACGCGCCAGCATCAACGGATCATTCTTTTCTATTCCAACCATAATTAACTCCTTTTTTACTCCCCAGCTTGCCTGCCCTTCTCGCCGCGCCGCCGCTTCGAGACCAACCGGAAGCCTCGAGGTTACGACCTTTGAAATACGCACAATCCGTGCGCGGGCCCATGCCAGACAGCTATAGTGACCGGATTATCCTCTCCGGCGAAAGGTGGAATGGCATGCCATTCCCCCGTTGGTAAAGTCATCTCAGCCACCTCGGCGGTGGCATTGAACGTCATCAACCAGCGATCGGATAAGACGATCTGCATACGCGGTACGCCGTGCTGCCACTCCTCGGCAGACAGCGGCTGCGCATTCTGGTTTAGCCAGCGCACACGACCGTCTCCCTCCTGCCACCAGCGGTTTTCGGTTAATGCCGGAATACGCTGGCGCAAATGAATCAGTGCGGCAGTGAACGCGGTCAATCCGCGGTTAGCCTGGTTCCAGTCCAGCCAGGTCAACACATTGTCCTGGCAGTAAGCATTATTGTTGCCATGCTGACTGTGGCCATGTTCGTCACCCGCCAGCAGCATCGGCGTCCCCTGCGCCAGCAGCAGCGTTGCCAGCAGGGCATGAACGCTGGCGCGACGTCGTTCAATCACAGCAAGACTCCCTTCTAACCCTTCTATACCATGATTGTTGCTGTAGTTATTGTTAGTCCCATCGCGATTCTCTTCCCCGTTTGCCTCATTATGTTTCTGATTGAAACAAACGCAGTCGCGAAGGGTAAAACCATCGTGCGCGGTGACCAGATTGACCGCTGCCGCCGGCGCTCTTCCATTACGCTGAAAGACATCGCTGGACGCGGCAAAACGCTGAGCGAAGTCGCCCAATGAGACATTTTGTTGTAACCAGAAACGACGCGTGGTATCACGGAAATGGTCGTTCCATTCAGCAAAAAACGGCGGAAAATTACCCACCTGATAGCCGCCAGGGCCAATATCCCAGGGCTCGGCGATCAGCTTCACTTCCGCCAGGCGCGGGTCATTACGGATAGCCTCAAACAGCGGCGCATCCTGACGAAACGCCGGCGTACGCCCCATCACCGAGGCCAGGTCGAAGCGAAAGCCATCAACGTGACACTCATCCACCCAAAAACGCAGGCACTGACGGGCATACTCCACCACGCCGGGGTGGCTGAGGTTGAGAGTGTTTCCGCAGCCCGTCCAGTTGTGGTAGTCCCCATCTTCTCTGATCCAATAATAGCTACGGTTGTCGATACCGCGCAGAGAGAAGGTCGGCCCTTCGAGATCGATCTCAGCGCTATGGTTCAGCACCACATCAAGGATCACCTCAATGCCCGCCGCATGCAGTGCTTTTACCGCATCGCGAAACTCCTTCAGCGCCTGCTCCGGCACGCTGGCGTAGCGCGTATCAAGGGCAAAAATCGCCAGCGGATTGTAGCCCCAGTAATTGCTTAACCCCATCCGCTGAAGACGCGGCTCACTGGCAAACTGCGCTACCGGCATCAGCTCCAGCGCGGTAATACCCAGCGCCTTGAAGTAGTCGATCATCACCGGATGCCCCAGCGCGCTGTAGGTGCCGCGAAGCGCCTCCGGCAGTTCAGGGTGCAGATACGTCAGCCCTTTGACGTGGGCTTCATAAATCACCGTCTTGCCCCACGGCGTGCGCGGCGGCTTATCGCCGCGCCAGTCATAATGCAGATCCACCACCCGCGACTTTGGCGCTATCGCCGCGCTATCGCGGTTATCGGCAACATGATCGCCGCCGTGAAGACGTTCATCGTCAGGTAACTCGCCGTCCACCTGATGACAGCAGGGATCGATCAACAGCTTGGCCGGGTTAAAACGATGCCCTCGCGCCGGGTCCCAGGGACCGTGGACGCGATAGCCGTAACGCAACCCCGGTCCGGCGTCGGCCAGCCAGCCGTGCCAGATATCACCGCTGCGTTCGGGCAGATCAACACGCCGCTCATTGCCCTGTTCGTCAAATACACAGAGTTCCACCCGTTCCGCATGGGCGGAAAAGAGCGCGAAATTTACCCCTTTACCGTCGTAGCTGGCCCCCAAAGGCGCGGGTTTTCCTGCTGTGAGTGCGATCATTCCGCCTCCCGCACCAGCCAGATCGTCGCCAGCGGCGGCAACGTAATCGAAAGGGAGTGCGCACGGCCGTGGCTGGCAATCGCGTCGCTTGCCACAATTCCGCCATTGCCGGTATTACTCCCGTGGTAATACATTGAATCGGTGTTCAGCTCTTCACGCCAGCGGCCAGGCTGGTTGATGCCAAAGCGATAGTCATAACGCGGCACCGGGGTAAAGTTGCTGGCGACGATAATTTCATTACCCGCTCTGTCGCGACGCACAAAGATAAACACCGAGCGCTCATGATCGTCCACCACCAGCCATTCAAAGCCATAAGGATCGAAATCCAGTTCATGCAACGCTTTGTGGTGACGATAGGTGTGGTTTAAATCGCGCACCAGCCGCTGGACGCCGTGATGCCAGTTATCCCCACCGTCCAGCAGGTGCCAGTCAAGGCTTGCGTCATGATTCCACTCGCGCCCCTGAGCAAATTCATTCCCCATAAACAGCAGCTTTTTACCCGGGAAGGCAAACAACCAGCCGTAATAGGCGCGCAGATTAGCGAATTTCTGCCAGGCGTCGCCCGGCATGCGGTCGAGAAGTGATTTTTTCCCGTGTACCACTTCGTCGTGGGAGAGCGGCAGGACAAAATTTTCGGTGTAGTTGTAGAGCATACCGAAGGTCATCTTGTCGTGATGATAACGGCGATGCACCGGGTCGAGCTTCATATAATCGAGAGTGTCGTGCATCCAGCCGAGGTTCCACTTGAACCAGAATCCCAACCCCCCCGTGGAGGAAGGACGTGAAACTCCGGCAAAATCGGTGGACTCTTCCGCCATCGTCACCGCCCCAGGCGTCTGTTCACCCAGCACCCGGTTGGTATTACGCAGGAACTCAATCGCTTCAAGGTTTTCCCGGCCGCCATATTCATTCGGCACCCACTCGCCGTCTTTGCGACTGTAGTCGCGATAAATCATGGATGCCACCGCATCCACCCGCAGCGCATCAATGCCAAAGCGTTCAACCCAGTACAGGGCATTGCCGACCAGATAATTGCTGACCTCGCGACGACCATAGTTGTAAATCAGTGTGTTCCAGTCCTGATGGTAGCCTTCACGCGGGTCGCTATGCTCATACAGCGACGTACCATCAAACGAGGCGAGGGCAAAATCATCTACCGGGAAATGACCCGGAACCCAGTCAAGGATGACGTTGAGGCCTGCGGCGTGCGCAGCGTTAATAAAATAGCGGAAATCCTCTCGCGTCCCGAAGCGGCGGGTTGGCGCATACAGCCCGGTTGGCTGATATCCCCAACTGCCATCAAACGGATGCTCGTTAACCGGCAACAGTTCCAGATGCGTAAACCCCATCCATTTGGCGTAAGGCACCAGTTGATCGGCAAGTTCGCGGTAGCTCAGCCAGAAGTTATTATCGGTATGGCGACGCCAGGAACCGAGGTGTACTTCATAAATTGATATTGGCGCATCAAACTGATTCGCCCGCTTGCGTGCTTCCGGCTGTTCGACCTTCTCCGGCAGCCCGCAAATCAGCGAGGCGCTATCCGGGCGCATCTGCGCTTCAAACGCGTAGGGATCGGACTTCACCCGCAAATGACCATGAGCATCGATAAGCTCAAATTTATACAACTGGCCGTTGAGCGCGCCAGGAACAAACAGTTCCCAGATACCGGATTCTTTGCGCAATCGCATTGGATGACGGCGACCATCCCAATAATTAAACTGTCCGACGACCGAAACCCGTTGAGCGTTAGGCGCCCAGACCGAAAAACGGGTACCCACGACGCCATCCATCGTGTCGGCGTGCGCGCCCAGCGTTTCATAGGGTCGCAGATGCGTACCTTCCGACAACAGCCAGACATCCAGATCCTGCAACAACGGGCCAAAACGGTACGGATCATCAATCAAATTTTGCTGACCGTGCCAGGTGACGGCCAGCTGATAACGAAAAGGGTTTTTACGCCGCGGCAGAACACCGCTAAAGAAACCGCGCGAATCAAGGCATTCTAGTTTGCCGACTTTACGCCCGGTTTTTGGTTCGATGACCCACACATCGGTGGCATCGGGTAATAATGCACGAACTTCCAGCCCTGCGTCGGTGTAATGCATGCCAAGCACGGAAAAAGGGTCCGCAAAATAGCCGGCAATAAGCGCATTAATCACGTCCTTATCAATACGATTAGACATGGTTTCGTCCTGTTGTAGGTGTCGCCCTTTCCTGCATGCGGCGACTTTTTTTGCCCTGAACGACGCAGCACATTTTGCACCTTCCTGCGCCGTCCCACCTTCAGGTAAGGAAACACCATGGCTCCTTACTTAAAGCATAGCCAAGGCTGAATTACCTCCGTTAAGAAAAATAAAAAACATTCGCGTCTACTCCCTGTATTACGCAAAAAAAAGGGGTGATTCAACACCCCTTTTCTCATCTTGTGACAATGAATTACGCTAATTGCTTTAACATGCGACGGAGCGGCTCGGCGGCTCCCCACAACAGCTGATCGCCAACGGTGAAGGCCGACAGATACTCCGGCCCCATATTCAGTTTACGCAGGCGGCCCACCGGCGTGCTCAAGGTGCCGGTGACGGCGGCCGGAGTCAGCTCACGCATGGTAATGTCGCGATCGTTCGGTACCACTTTGGCCCACGGATTATGCGCGGCCAGCAGTTCCTCAACGGTCGGGATAGAAACATCTTTTTTCAACTTAATCGTGAACGCCTGGCTATGGCAGCGCAGGGCGCCAACGCGAACACACAGACCGTCGATCGGGATCGGAGAAGCCGTCGCGAGGATTTTGTTGGTCTCCGCCTGCCCTTTCCACTCTTCACGGCTCTGACCGTTATCCAGCTGTTTGTCGATCCATGGGATCAGGCTGCCCGCCAGCGGAACGCCGAAGTTGTCCACCGCCAGCTCTCCGCTGCGGGTCAATGAAGTCACTTTGCGTTCAATATCGAGGATCGCGGAAGCCGGGTCCGCCAGTTCAACGGCAACATGGTTGTACAGTTGCCCCATCTGGCCCAGCAACTCACGCATATGACGCGCACCGCCGCCGGATGCCGCCTGATACGTCGCCACGCTGACCCACTCGACCAGATCCTGAGCAAACAGGCCGCCGAGAGACATCAGCATCAGACTGACGGTACAGTTGCCGCCGACAAAGGTTTTCACGCCATTATTCAGACCGGCGGTGATCACATCCTGGTTCACCGGGTCAAGAATAATGATGGCGTCCTCTTTCATACGCAGCGAAGACGCTGCGTCGATCCAGTAACCCTGCCAGCCGCTTTCACGCAGCTTTGGATAAATATCGTTGGTGTAATCGCCGCCCTGACACGTGACAATAATATCCAGCGCCTTCAGCGCTTCCAGATCAAACGCATCCTGAAGCGTGCCACCGGTGCGTCCTCCAAAGGAGGGTGCAGGCTGCCCCAGTTGAGAGGTGGAGAAAAAAACAGGGCGAATGGCGTCAAAGTCGCGCTCTTCAACCATGCGTTGCATGAGAACAGAGCCGACCATTCCGCGCCAGCCGATAAAACCAACATTTTTCATAACATATTCCTGCGAGGTGTGTGCTGTTTGTTCCAGGCCAGTTTCCTACTGGTTAGCCCCTCACATTACAAAATGCAGCTAAAGTCGCAAGTGAAATTAATCAATGATTGACCACTAATCAGTAACACGGCTAATTCCGTATTGCGGCTGACGCCATTGGTTTCAGAAAACCATAATAATTATCAGTGAATTAGCCAGAATGATGAACGATGCCATCTTTGGCGCATTCCCCGTAAAGGGAAATTAGCCGGGGTCGAAAGTGATAATATTTCGCTAAAAAAATCGCGGGAGAAAGGGGATTAACCCGGCCGTGTTTTACTTCGCCGGGTCATTATTCAGACGCTTAGCTCAACAGCGTAAACGCAATCATACCGACAATCGCGCCAACCGTGCCGAGGATGGTTTCCATCAACGTCCAGGTCTTCAGCGTTTGCGCTTCTGTTGCGCCGGTGAACTTACCGAACAACCAGAAACCCGCATCGTTGACGTGGCTGACCACAATAGACCCACCGGCGATACAGATAGAGAGCGCCGCCATCTGCGCGCCGCTGTAGTGCAGTTGTTCGATAACCGGCATCACCAGGCCCACGGCCGTCAGGCAGGCGACGGTCGCGGAGCCCTGAATAATACGCACCGCCGCCGCCAGCACGAAGCAGGTGATCGCAATCGGCAGCCCCATACCGGTCAGCGCTTCGCCGAGCGCCGGACCTACGCCGGAATCCACCAGTACCTGCTTGAACACGCCGCCCGCCCCGATGACCAACAGGATAATCCCTGCAGGCTGGAGCGCATGGCCGCAAATCTCCATTACGCGATCTTTCGCCATTCCCTGACGCACTGCCAGACCATAGATAGCCACCAGGCAGGCCACCAGGATAGCGGTAAATGGATGGCCGATAAATTCAAACCATTCATAGGCCGCTGAGCCCTCTGCTACGAAACGCGCGGCGATGGTTTTCAGGCCAACCAGCACTAACGGCAACAGAATTAACGCCAGGCTAAAGCCAAATGACGGCATTTTGCCTTCACCAAGGTGCGGCTCGCTAATATCATCGGGAATATGCAGCTCAACGTAGCGGCTGATAAAATTGCCCCACAGCGGCCCGGCAATAATCATCCCCGGAATTGCGGCGCACAGACCAATCAGGATCATCCAGCCAAAGTCAGCGTGCATCTGAGAAGCCAGCAGCATCGGCGCCGGCCCCGGCAGCAGGAATGCCGCCGCAGCGGCCACACCGGCAAACAGCGGGATCACCAGCTTCACAAGGTTGGTGCCGGTGTGACGTGCCATTGAGAAAGCCACGCTAATCAGCAACACGATCGCCACTTCAAAAAACAGCGGCAGCGCGCAAATAAGCCCGGCCAGGCCTATCGCATAGTGAGCGCGATTATGGCCAAAGGATTTCAGCATCTTGACGGCAATCTGGTCGACCGCGCCGGTTTCATGCAAAATTTTACCGAACATCGCCCCTAGCGCGACGACAACGGCCAGAAAGCCCAGCGTGCCGCCCATCCCCTTTTCCATCGTCGCCGCAATTTTATCCAACGGCATACCGGAAAAAAGCCCTGCGCCAATAGAAACCACCATCAAAGCCAGGAAAGCATGCATACGCGCCTTCATGACTAAAAACAGCAGCAGCAAAACGGAGCCGACTGCTGTTAAAACAAGCGTTAATGTACTCACTCGTGACTGCCTTTGTTAATCACCTCAATGGTGCTGGCGACCACACCCTCCAATGGCTGATCGATATCAACGACGAAAACATCGCGTTCATCCGTCCCCGGCTCTTGCAGCGTTGCAAACTGCGTGACCAGCATCTGGGTTTTGAAGAAGTGGCCTTTACGCGCCTTCAGGCGTTTTTCAATGACCACAAAATCGCCCTTCAGGTAGATAAAAGAGAGATTCGGATTGCCTTTACGCAGAATGTCGCGATAGCTCTTTTTCAGCGCAGAACAGACAATCAACGACACTTCATTGGTGCGCTGCATGGCAAATGCGGCATCGTTCAGCGCCTGCAGCCACGGCGTACGATCATCGTCATTCAACGGTTCGCCGGACGCCATTTTGTTGATGTTGCTGCGCGGATGCAGAAAGTCGCCGTCGAGAAACGCGGCATGTAGTTGATGCGCCACTTCGCTGGCGACGGCGGATTTACCGCTGCCGGAAACGCCCATCAGGACATAAATGTGGTGATCATGGTTAGTCGTGCTCAAAGCTTCCTCCCACTGGACACATACGCGCAGCTCTGACTGCTTTAAACAGTGTGAATATGCTCGCGTAGCGATGAATTGTTACGGGTAACTGTTATCGGTAACATTGTCATGCCGACGATGTGGAGAAGCAATAACCATTGCTGTCAGATGTGAATATGTGTGATCTACTTCAAATTTGTCAGTTTAAATAGATCCGCCTGGTGACAATGTGAAACCTAAATCTAACATCTCTGGCGTAACCACTTCACCGCGAATACGCGCCAGCAAACGTTCAGCGCCAATCCGCCCCATTCGTTCACGCGGCGTGAGGACGCTGGCCAGACGCGGCTCCATCACCTGGCCGATATCATGGCCGTGGAAACCGGCGATCGCCATGTCGTCAGGGATCCTCAGCCCCAGGCGCTGACACTCGAATGCAGCGCCGACCGCAAGGTCGTCGTTGGTGCAGAAGATGCCGTCAAGCTGCGGATATTCGCGGCGCGCCTGACGCATCAGCTCAATCCCCGAGGAATAAGACGAAGACTGCTCGACCATCACGCTGTAGGGCGTCATCCCGGCATCAAGCATTGCCTGCTCATACCCTTTCTGTTTGATGATGGTACGTTCATCAAGGCGCGCGCCCAGATAGGCAACGTGACGGTGGCCACGGTTGATTATCGCCGCGGTCATCTGGCGCGCCGCTTCAAAGTTATCAAAACCGACGGCAATATCGAGACACGGCGACTTACTGTCCATCAGTTCAACCACCGGGATACCCGCCACTTCAATCATCTTCAGGGTACGTGGCGTATGGGTTCGTTCGGTGAGGATCAGGCCATCGATGTTCCATGAGAGCATCGATTCCAGGCGTTTTTCTTCCATATCCGGCTTATAACCATAGTGCGCCAGCATGGTCTGGTAGCCGAAAGCGTCGGTCACGCTTTCAATGCCGCGCAGCACTTCCGAAAATACCTGATTCGTTAGCGAGGGCAACAGCACGCCAATGGCGCGGCTGGTTGCATTGGAAAGGATGTCAGGCGCGCGATTCGGAATATAACCCAGTTCATCGAGAGCAACGGCAATCTTGCCACGCAGCGCTTCGGAAACCTGTTCCGGGTTACGTAAGTAGCGGCTGACCGTCATTTTGGTCACGCCGACAAGATCGGCGACATCCTGAAGTACGGGTCTTTTCTTTTTCATCGTCCTGACTGTGATAAATGGGAGACATTTTCCCAGTTTATCACGGACAAAGCTCAACCTTTCCTGATCCTTAGGAAAGGTTGATTAAATTATTTATACCGGCGGCAGGTCGAACAGCAGAATCTCGCTATCGCTGTCGGCATGTACGGAGATCGCCTGCTCATCCCAAATCGCCAGACCATCGCTGGTAGTGGCTTTTGTTCCATTAATAGTCACGTCACCTTTTACCACCTGGATCCATACCCGGCGATCGGCGGCAATCTGGTGTACCGACTGTTCGTCTTTCAGCAACGCCCAGCGATACAACTCCATATCCTGAAACACCTTCAGCGAACCGTCGCGGGCATCCGGCGACAATACCAGCTGTTTGCCCTGTACAGCGTCAAAGCGCCGCTGTTCATAGCGCGGAGTGATGCCATTTTTTTCCGGAATGATCCAGATCTGGTACAGATGCAATTTTTCCGTGTCGCTTGGGTTGTACTCAGAGTGACGGATCCCAGTTCCTGCACTCATGATCTGGAACTCGCCCGCCGGAACCTGCTCTTTGTTGCCCATGCTATCCTGGTGCTCAACGGCCCCTTCCAGCACATAGGTCAGGATTTCCATATCCTTGTGCGGATGCGTACCGAAGCCCTGGCCCGCGTCAATCACGTCATCATTGATAACGCGCAGCGCTGAAAAGCCCATAAAGTTCGGATCGTAATAGTTAGCGAAAGAGAACGTATGCCAGGAATCCAGCCAGCCGTGGTTAGCGTGGCCACGTTCGTTAGCTTTGCGTAAATAGATCATATTGCACCCCCATATGTTTTCGATGGAGTAAGTGTGGACGCGATCGTTAAACAATCATAGAGGGTGAAAATTGACTCCTCTGTTCAAAAAATATGAATAAGTAAGGAGATACCCAGGTCGCTTATCTGGTAAGGAATATGGTGGTATTCAATGGCAGCACAGACGCATATTTCTGGCTCTTCCTGCGCATCAGAAGGTATCATAACTTCAGATTCATTGACGTAGCTTACGTCAGAGATAAGGTTGCCGCCGGTTGCCGAAAAGCGTAATACCGTGGGCTGTACAGCCGAAATCGCAGAGAGAAAGATGGTACAAACCTCAGGCATGAAGAGGTAACCCGACTTCCAGTGCTGCAGAAAAAGAACAAAAAAAAGCCAGCACCCGGCTGGCTAAAGTAATACTGGAAGCAATGTGAGCAATGTCGTGCTTTCAGGCTTTCCGCAAGGGTCTCCCTGAATGCAAAGCAATAATAATCATTCTCATTCGCACTTGTCTACTCTTTTTTTACAAAAAATAGTCGTTGACGATTTTTTTACCGTCAGAGATGTTGAAAGGGACTTGCAACCCACTAAGGATAAGAAGAATGAGTGACATAGTGATACGCCATGCCGAACCACGCGATGCTGAACCTTTACGTCAGTTAACTGCGCATCCGGAGGTCTATCACGACACGCTACAGCTCCCCCATCCGGCGATGGAAATGTGGCAGGAACGCCTGCAACCCAGGCCCGGCAGACGTCATCTGGTGGCCACTATCAACGAACAAGTTGTCGGCCATGTGGTGCTCAGCGTGGAGCCAAATCCTCGTCGCAGCCACGTAGCGACCTTCGGCATTAGCGTGGCATCCCAGGCGCACGGTCGCGGCGTTGGCAGCGCGCTGATGCGCGAAATGGTTAACCTGTGCGATAACTGGTTGCGTATCGAACGCATTGAGTTAACCGTATTTACCGACAATTCCGCCGCTATAGCGCTTTACCGCAAATTTGGCTTTGTTGTGGAAGGCACCGGCAAGCGATTCGCCCTGCGTAACGGCGAGTATGTGGATGCGTACTTTATGGCGCGGCTGAAGTAATCTTTAAGGAATTTCCCGGTGGCGCTACGCTTACCGGATCTACGCTCTCGTGAGCCGGGCTAACGCAATGCCGCCCGGCCTATAAATCAGTACCCGGCCGTTAAATCATCCGGCGAACGCGGATCGGACGCGCCATACAGCGTGCCATCCGGGCCAATCATAATACTCTGCGTGCTGCCCATCGCCGCTTTTACCGCCACTTTCTGCCCTTTGTCCTCCAGCAGCTTCAGCGTATCCGGGCTAAATCCCTTCTCCACCCGCAGTTCATCCGGCAGCCATTGATGATGGAAGCGCGGTGCATTGGTTGCTTCCGCGACATTCATACCGAAGTCGATAGTATTCACTATCATCTGCAGCACAGTGGTGATGATACGACTGCCGCCGGGACTGCCGGTCACCAGCCAGGTCTTGCCGTCTTTCACCACAATGGTCGGCGACATGGACGACAGCGGACGTTTTTTTGGCTCGACGGCGTTGGCGTCACCGCCAACCAGACCATAGACGTTCGGCACGCCGGGTTTAGCGGAAAAGTCATCCATCTGGTTATTCAGCAAAATACCGGAATTCCCCGCGACGATACCAGTGCCAAAGATTGTATTCAGCGTATACGTTACCGCGACGGCATTACCGTCCTTATCCACCACCGAGAAATGCGTGGTCTGATTGCTTTCGTAGGGCGCCAGCTTGCCGGGGCGAATCTGACTCGACGGTTTCGCTTTGTTGATATCGATCTGTTCGGCAATGGCTTTGGCGTACGCTTTGCTGGTCAGCGCCTGCCACGGCACGTTGACGAAATCCGGATCGCCAAGATATTCCGAACGGTCGGCATAAGCATGTTTTTCCGCTTCCGCCATCACCTGCATGGCATCAGCGCTGCCGAAGCCGAACTTATGCATATCGAAGTTTTCCAGAATATTGAGGATCTGCACGATATGAATCCCGCCGGACGAGGGCGGAGGCATGGAAAAGATCTGATAGCCGCGGTATTCACCGCTAATCGGCGTGCGTTCAACCGCTTTGTAATTCGCCAGATCCGCTTTGGTGATCAGCCCGCCGTTATTCTTCATCTCATCAGCAATCTGCTGCGCGATAGCACCTTTATAGAAGGCGTCGGGGCCATGCTCGGCAATCAGTTCCAGACTCTTGCCCAGCTGTTTTTGCACAAGCCTGTCACCCTTTTTCAGCGGTTCGCCGTTTTTCCAGAAAATAGCGCGACTATTGGCGTGGTCGGGGATTACTTCGCTCCCGTAGGTTTTCAAATCATCAGCCAGCGCATCGTTGACGATAAATCCTTCCTCCGCCAGCTTAATCGCCGGGCGAATCACCTTGTTAAGCGGCATCGTGCCGTATTTCTCCAGCGCCAGGGAGAAGCCGGCAACGGTGCCCGGCGTACCGGAGGCCAGGTGCGAAGTCAGCGATTTCTTGCTGTCCGGATTACCCTGATCGTCAAGGAACATATCGCGGGTGGCCTGCGCCGGAGCCATCTCACGGAAGTCGATCGCCGTCGTATGACCGTCTTTAGTGCGCAGCATCATAAAACCGCCACCACCGATATTACCGGCCTGCGGATGCGTCACCGCCAGCGCATAGCCCACTGCCACGGCGGCATCCACCGCGTTGCCGCCCTGGCGCAGAATATCCACGCCGACCTTTGTTGCCAGCGCGTCCACCGAAGCCACCATCCCCTGATGAGCGCGAACCGGATGAAAAATATCCTCCTCTACACCATAAGAAACCGGAGGCGGGACGGGATTAGCCGCGACGCTAAAACTCCCGCATGCCAGTAAAACAGCGATGACCACCTGACGCCAGAGCGTTGTTTTTATCATTGCCATACTCCCGAAATGTGTTGTTACCCCAGCATAATAGTGGTCGATAAATCCTAAAAGATCATTGTGGTAGCGGAAAGAAGGTAAACTAAAACGATCCCACACAAGGGAGGAGATAATCATGAAAGCCATTTTATATCTGGCGGCGCTGATCCCGCTGAGCGCTTTAGCGCAGCCGCTCAATAGTAATAACAATAACAATCCTAATCAGCCAGGATACGTGATACCCAGCCAGCAGCGGATGCTAAACCAGATGCAGACGCAGCAAATGCAGCAACAAAACAAACTAAAACAGGATATACAGAGCCAGACGCGCACGCAGCAGCAGCATCTACAGACGCAACTGAATAACAATCAGCGGCGAATACAGCAGAATAACAATGTGAATACCGAACAATAGCGAGGAAACGTTGCTGCGGCAGACGTCCCCATCAGGGCCGTCTGCTACAGATTACGCTGAAAACCGGGGGCCGATAACGTCAATCGCATCGGTACAGATGCTATCCACGCCCCAGCGTAGCAGTTCGGCGGCACGCTGCGGTTTATTGACGGTATAGACGAGAATATATAAACCCGCCGCCTTCAGGCTCGCTACGCGCGTTTCATCCAACAGCTTGTGATTAAGATGGAGAGAGACGCAGCCAAGGCGAGCCGTCAGTTCGCGCCAGTCATCACGCCACGCATCTACCAACAGCCCGCGCGGCAGCTCGGGCGTCGCTTCCTGCGCCGCTTCCAGTGCATCTATATCAAACGATGAGAGCAGCGGCGGCGTCATTCCCTGCCAGAGCTCACGGGCCGCCAGCGCCACCATTTTACCGGTCAGCGGACCGGTGCCGGTGGTCGGTTTAATTTCGATATTCGCCATCATACCGTACTGTCGGCAACGCGCGGCAACGTCACTCAGCAACGGCAGCGGCTCGCCCTGGAATTCACCGCTGTACCAGCTCCCGGCATCCACTTTTTGCAGATCGCTCCACGCCAGCTCGCCCGCCACGCCCCAGCCGTTGCTGGTGCGTTCGAGGTTGTCGTCGTGCAATAAAAAAATCTGCCCGTCTTTCGATAACTTAGCGTCAAACTCAATCATCGTATGGCCATAACGCGCACCGGTATCGATGGCCGCCAGAGTATTTTCCGGGGCCAGTTTACCGCCGCCGCGATGGGCAACAATTGAGGGATAAGGCCAGTGACTCATACGCGTCGTCCTGTCTCACTATCAAAGAGGTGCAAATGATTCTGCGGCAAATGCAGCCACAGCGTATAGCCAGCCTGAGGACGCTGCTGGTGCGGCAGCCGAACCACCAGCTTCTGCTCGCCCCACCGCCCGTGGGCAAGGTTATCAGCACCTAAAATCTCCAGCGTATCCATAACCAACGGTACGCCACCTTCCGCCTGAGAGCTTAATGCAAAATGTTCCGGGCGGATACCCAGCGTCATCTTACGCCCGGCGTAGCGGCGATGCGCGTTATTCATTGGCAAGCAGACGCCCCCCTCAAGCTCAAAGCGGCTGCCATCGTCGCTGACCCGGCCTTCCAGCAGATTCATTGCCGGGCTGCCGATAAAGCTTGCCACAAAGCGGCTGGCCGGTTTTTCGTACACGTCGACCGGCGTACCAATCTGTTCAGCGATGCCTTTATTCATCACCATCACTCGCTGCGCGAGGGTCATCGCCTCGACCTGATCGTGGGTTACGTACAGCGAAGTGGTATTCAGACGACAGTGTAGCTGTTGCAGTTCAAGGCGCATCTGCACGCGCAGTTTGGCATCAAGGTTGGAGAGCGGCTCATCAAACAGGAACACTGCCGGATCGCGTACAATCGCCCGTCCCATCGCCACACGCTGACGCTGACCGCCGGAGAGTTCACGCGGGCGACGCGTTAACAAACCGTCCAGTTCGAGGATCCGCGCCGCTTCCCTGACGCGCTCGGCAATCAGCCCTTTGCCCATGCCGCGGATTTTCAGCCCCCAGGCCATATTCTCTTCCACGCTCATATGCGGATAGAGGGCGTAGTTCTGGAACACCATCGCAATGCCGCGATCTTTCGGTTCCATTTCGGTGACGCGCTGGCGGTCAATCCAGATATCGCCGCTGGTGACCCGCTCAAGCCCGGCCACCATGCGCAGCAGTGTCGATTTACCGCAGCCGGATGGCCCAACCATCACAATAAATTCGCCGTCCGCGACGTCCAGCGTCAACGGTTGGATCACCTGGGTTTTAGCATCCCAGCTTTTGGTTACTGCCTGTAATTTTAAACCAGCCATAAAATTTCCTACTTCTCACTGTCCACCAGGCCGCGCACAAACGCCCGCTGCATGGCTAAAACGATGACCACCGGGGGAATCAGCGTGAGCAGCATCGCCGCCATCACCAGGTTCCACTGGGTGGTGCCTTCACCAAATGCGATCATCCCTTTAATGCCCGCCACCGCAGTACCGAGGTTCACATCCTGAATAATCAGCAGCGGCCACAGATACTGGTTCCAGCCGTAGATAAAGGTGATGACGAACAGCGCCGCAAGATTGGTTTTCGACAGCGGCAGTACGATATCGCGGAAGAAGCGCATCGGTGACGCGCCATCGATACGCGCGGCTTCAATCAGCTCATCCGGCAACGTCATAAAGAACTGGCGGAACAGGAAGGTGGCGGTCGCCGAAGCCATCAGCGGCAGCGTGAGTCCGGCATAGCTGTCGAGCATTTTCAGGTTGGCGATCACTTCCACGGTCGGGAAAATGCGCACCTCAACCGGCAGCATCAGGGTAATAAAGATCATCCAGAAGAACAGGTTGCGCAGTGGAAAGCGGAACCAGACGATGGCGAACGCGGAGAGCATCGATACCGCGATTTTGCCTGACGTAATACCCAATGCCATGATGAAGCTGTTGAGTAACATCAGCCAGAACGGCGCACTGTTGGCCGCCACGCCGTTCAGCCAGATGTTTTTTATGTTGTCGAGCAGATGCGCGCCGGGAATCAACGTCATCGGCGTTTCAAAGACCGCTTTACCATCCAGGGTCGCGGCAACAAAGGCGACGTACAGCGGGAACAGAATGACGGCAATGCCTAAAATCAACATAGTGTGGCTGAAAATCGTCAGCCCGCGACGGTTCTCAATCATTGGTAGCGCACCTTACTTTCAACATAGCGGAACTGCACCACCGTCAGAATAATGACGAGGAACATCAGCACCACCGACTGGGCGGCGGAAGCGGAAAGATCGAGTCCGGCAAAACCTTCGCGATAGATTTTATAAATCAGCGTCGTCGTTGCCTGCACCGGTCCGCCGCCGGTAGCGGCATCAATCACCGGGAAGGTATCAAAGAAGGCGTATACCAGATTAACCACCAGCAGGAAAAAGCTCACCGGCGCAATCAGCGGCAGCGACAGCCTGAAGAAGCGGCGAACCGGCCCGGCGCCGTCGATCGCGGCAGCTTCCACCAGCGAGCGCGGGATGGATTGCAGCGCGGCGAAAAAGAACAGGAAGTTGTAACTAATCTGCTTCCATACCGAGGCGAAGACCACGA
Source organism: Klebsiella sp. KE9456 (assembly GCF_043832615.1). Lineage (NCBI taxonomy): Bacteria > Pseudomonadati > Pseudomonadota > Gammaproteobacteria > Enterobacterales > Enterobacteriaceae > Klebsiella > Klebsiella sp. KE9456. The sequence continues at coordinate 128,152 of NZ_JBDYQK010000013.1, read as the reverse complement.
GGAACATTGCCTGGCCGCTGTTCTGCGCATGGTTCCAGTCATAGCCTAGTTCGGCGAGAAAATGCGTAATCAGCCCGCGGCCTGGGTTAAACAGAAAAATCCACAGCACGGCGGCGACCGCAGGCGCCACGGCATAAGGCAGCAGCATCAGCGTCTGATAAAAACGGCTGCCGCGCACCACATAATCCACCAGCGCGGCGAAAAACAGCGAGATCAGCAGCCCGCTGAAAGTGACCAGCGTGCTGAATTTAATCGTGGTCCAGAAAGAATCCAGGTAGTACGGGTCATGGAACAACGCGAAAAAGTTAGCCAGGCCGACAAACTGGCTGGAGAGCCCAAATGGATCGACATTCTGCAGGGAATACCACAGCGCTTCGCCCGCGGGCCAGATAAAGAAGATGACGGTAATCGCCAGCTGTGGCGCGACCAGCAAATATGGTAGCCAACGAGAGCGGAATACCGGACGGGATGATGACATAAGCGTTTGGTTCCTGAACAGCGCCGGGTGGCGGCTTCGCCTTACCCGGCCTACGGTCTTGTAGGCCCGGTAAGCGTAGCGCCACCGGGCATTTTGTTAAGACTTCGTCGACTGCTCAAAACGGCGCAGCAGTTGATTACCGCGCTCAACGGCGGAATCCAGCGCCTGTTGAGGCGTTTTTTTACCGGTCCATACGCTTTCCAGTTCCTCATCCACGACGGTGCGGATCTGCGGCATATTGCCCAGGCGCAGGCCTTTGGTGAACGGTAACGGCGGCTTGTTCAACATCTGCCGCGTCGCGATATCAGCGCCAGGATTCTTATCGTAGAAGCCCTGCTCGCGGGTCAGGTTATAAGCGGCGGTGGTAATCGGCAGATAACCGGTTTTCTGGTGCCATTCGGCGGCAATTTCCGGTTTGGTCAGGAAATCGAGGAATTTGGCGACGCCGGTATAAGTGGCGTTATCTTTACCCTTCATCACCCACAGGCTGGCCCCGCCGATAATGGCGTTTTGCGGCGCGCCCTTCACGTCGGCGTCGTAGGGCATCATACCCACGCCATAGTTGAACTTAGCGTACTGACGGATATCGGCCAGCGAACCGGAAGAGGCAGTGGTCATCGCGCAGTCGCCGTTATAGAACTTCTCGGTAGACTCATCTTTACGCCCGTAGTAGCTAAAATCGCCCTTCTTGTTCATCGCTTCAAGCAGGGCGATATGCTTCACCTGCACTGGCTTGTTGAATTCCAGCACCGCATCCGTACCGTCGAAGCCGTTGTTTTTGGTGGCGACCGGCAGCCCGTTCCAGGCGCTGAAGTTTTCAATTTGAATCCAGCCCTGCCAGCCGCTGGCGTAACCGCACTTCATTCCGGCGGCTTTCAGCTTCGCGCTGTACGCCGCAAGATCCTGCCAGGTTTTCGGCGGCTGGTTCGGATCTAATCCGGCTTTTTTGAAGGCGTCTTTGTTGTAATACAGCACCGGCGTGGAGCTGTTAAACGGCTGAGAGAGCAGATGGCCGGTTTTGGAATCGGTGTAATAGCCGGAAACGGTCGGCACGAACTGCGACTCATCAAACTTGATGCCCGCATCGCTGAATACCTGATAAACCGGCTTAATCGCTTTGGACGCCATCATCGTCGCAGTGCCGACTTCATAAACCTGCAAAATAGCCGGCGCGTTACCGGTACGGAAGGCGGCGATGCCTGCGCTCAGGCTCTGTTCATAGTTGCCTTTGTACACCGGAACAATTTTGTAGTCCGGGTTGGCTGCGTTGAAACGTTGCGCCAGTGAATCAACTTCTTTCCCCAGTTCCCCTTCCATTGAGTGCCAGAAAGGAATAGTGGTTACCGCCAGCGCTTGACCGGCAAATGCCAGGCTAAGCGCCAGCCCTAAAGCTGTATGTCGTAACGATATCATCGGTTATCTCTCTTGTGTTTCAAATGCGCGATTTCACGCGTTTTATGTTCGCGGGAGTAACATGACACGCTCGAATGACAGAAAAATAACTGTTTTATTACAATAGCATTACGGCTAATTGGCAAAATGGTGATGAAACAGTGAAAAAGGGCCGATAAATGGCAAAGTGAAAAAGAGACGCTGTGCGGACTACAGATAAATGAGGATCTGTAGTTAAATAGGGGTTGTTAAAACGTTCTCTCCGGCGAACCGTCACAAGGAAAAATATGAAGGCGCTTCATAAACCTACCGAGCGTGTCTTACTCATTCTGGAAACATTAGCCAACGCGGAGGGGATGACGCTCTCTGAACTGTCGCAGAAAACGGGCATTTCTAAAGGGACCATATTTCCCATCCTCAAATCATTACAATACCGGAAATATATCAGTTACGACGATCGCAACGGTATTTACACCCTGGGCATCTCATGCGCGGTTCTGGCCAGTTCAACGGTGGAAAAAGAGTTCTGGCTTAAAATGATCAACAGCGAAATGCAGGCGGTGGTCAATGAATGCAATGAGGTTTGCCAGCTCGGCATTCTTGATGATGCCTGGGTGCTCTATGTTGATAAAGTCCAGGGCGACCAGACCGTACAACTGGTATCGAAGGTCGGTACCCGCCTTCCGGCAATCTGCTCCGCATTAGGAAAAGCGCTGTTACATAAGCACCGCGACGACGAGATTCTGGAACTTTATCCGCAAGGTTTTCCTCGCGTCACCGCACGCAGCGTCAGCAATATAACTCAGCTTCGTCAGCAGTTAACCCAGGTCGCCGCCAACGGCTATGCCATGGACGATCGGGAAATCAACGACGATACCATTTGCTTCGCCGTTCCTCTGCAGCAGAAAGGTATTATTCTGGCCGCGATCAGCGTTTCACTGCCGTTTTTCCGCGCCACCGATGAAAAAACGCAGCAGGTCACTCATGCGTTGCAAGAGGCGAAAAATCGTATCGAAAGCGTGCTGAACAAGCTGCCCGATATCAAAAATTACTGATCAATCCCCGTCATCCTTCACGTTGCCTGTGCGTTGACTGTGGATTACCCGGCCTACGGCCTCACCTCTACGAGGCCCGCGCAAGCGCTGTGCAAAACGGTTGACCGCTTTGTCATGCAACTCAAATTATTTAAGATGGATTCGTCGACAATCCCGCCGGAATTGTGATTACCCACACAATATCAATATTTAATTCCCCGTAGTGGCTGCTTGTCAGCCCGTCTATTTATCTATTAATTCATTAAGTTAATTACTTATCCCGCCGCGTTTTGCGCCATTTGACTTCCCATTCCCCCATGTGTTTACTTATTCATGATCGAAAATACAAACATCATTTGTATATACGAACAACGCAAGAGGTAAAATATGCAAAGTCGTTACATCACCCCGGCAATAACCGTTTTTGATGAACGTGGAAGACTGGATCCTGAAGGCAATTTCCGCCTGTACGATTTCATCAAAAATAGCGTGTCGGGATTTGTCGTCATGGGCAGCACCGGTGAGTTTTTCTCCCTGGATATGAAAACATCCCGTCAGATTATTCAAATCGCGGCGGAATTTCCCCGCGGAGGAATACAGGCTTATGCGGGCGCCAGTCGCATGGATATTGATGAGTGCGTGGAACTGGCAAACTACGCTGATGAGTGCGGACTTGATGGGGTCATGATCATCAGCCCCTGGTACTTCCGCCTGACTGATGAAGGAATTTATACATTTTACAGTCAGATAGCGCGCCGAACTGCCGCAAAAATCTTCATCTATAACTTTCCGGAGCGCACCGGCTATTCCGTCTCGCCGGAAATCTGTCTCCGGCTTGCCAGAGAATTCCCGAACATTATCGGCCTGAAAGACACCGTTGCGGACACCAGTCATACCTCGCAGGTGATTCGCCAGGTAAAATCTGAACGACCATATTTCGAAGTCTATGCCGGTTATGACAATAACTTTGCCCACAATGTCTTGTCCGGAGGGAATGGCTGTATTGGCGGTTTATCCAATATTTGCCCTGAGATCTTCCGCGACTGGATGCAGGCATTTAATGATAACGATCTGCGCCAGATCTCGCTATATCAGCAAAAAGTGGATGATTTAATGGCTATTTATGCGGTTAACGATCCGTTCATTCCGACATTCAAAAAAGCGTTACAACTGCGCGGAATTATTGAGTCCGACCGCTGCACGCCACCTTTTAGCCCCCTATCAACCTGCCAGACCGCAAGTATCCAGCAGATACTTTCCCGTGCTGGTATCGCCATTAATGCCTGACCCCAGCACGGAGGTATGATGAAAACGATCGCCGCTTACGACAACCCGGTATTAAATTCCGCCATTACGAAATCGTGGAAGCGCCTGGTGCCACTGATGTTTATTTTATACTTCATCGCCTTTATCGACAGGGTCAATGTGGGATTCGCCAAAGAGGCGATGCAGGTCGATATTGGCCTCTCCAGTTCCGCCTTTGCCCTCGGCGCGGGAATATTTTTCGCCGCCTATGCGCTGTTTGGCATCCCCGCCAACCTGATCCTGAATAAGATTGGGGCGCAAAAATGGTTAAGTATCACCACCATTCTGTGGGGCGTACTCTCTGCGCTCACCGGCCTGGTCCAGACGGAAACTCAGTTTATTGTCCTGCGCTTTTTACTGGGCCTGGGCGAAGCGGGTTTTTACCCCGGCATTCTGCTACTGGCCTCGATCTACTTTCCCAATAAGGTTCGGGCATCTGTGGTCGGCATCTTCGTGCTCGGCGTTCCCCTGGCATTGACCTTAGGTTCGCCAATCTCCGGCGCGCTTCTGGAAATGCACGGATTCCTCGGCAAGCCCGGCTGGTTCTGGATGTTCTTTATCGAAGGGATCCCGGCGGTCATCATGGGCATCTTCGCCTGGTTCTGGCTTGACGATACCCCGGCCCAGGCTCGTTTCCTGAACCAGGAGGAGAAAAAAGCCCTTATTGAGCAGCTTCAACTGGAGCAGAAACAGACCGAAACCAGCAGCGTTATCACCGCGCTGAAAAGCCTTAAAGTCTGGCACCTGGCGCTGATCTACGGCACCATCCAGATCAGCGTTTATGGGCTGATGTTCTTCCTGCCTTCGCAAGTCGCCTCGCTGATGGGATCCACGCTCGGCTTTAAGGAGTCATTAGTTGCCGCCATCCCCTGGGCCTGTTCCGCAGTAGGGGTCTATTATATTCCACGTCTGGCGGACAAAATGCCAACCCGCCGGGTTGTGATTTCAGTCATTTGTATGCTGGCTGCGGCGCTGGGGCTGTTCGTTTCCGCCTGGTCCGGCCCGGTACTGGCCATTGCCGCCCTCTCCCTCTCGGCAATCGGCTTCCTCTCTGTACAACCGATTTTCTGGACCTTTCCGGCGCAAATTGTGTCAGGGTCGGCACTGGCGGCCAGCATCGGTTTTTGTACCACGATGGGCGCTTTTTGTAGCTTTCTGGCACCGCTCATTCGCGTTGAAGTCGATGCGTTCTTTGGCAATGATTCGGCGGGCCTGATCGCCCTGTCCCTTATCACCGTCTGCTGCGCATTGCTGATTGCCGCGCTGGCGGGCAGAAAGGCGGCCAGTAACGTCGCGGTTCCCCATCACTAAGGTTCTGATGTGCTGATAACAAAGGATAACTAAAATGCAGACCATCTTAAAAATTGACCCTACTGACAACTTGATCGTTGCGCTGCAAGACTTACGCAAAGACCAGCGGGTTAACTGGAATAATGAAGAGTATCTCCTGCGTAGCGATGTCAAAGCCAAACACAAGTTCGCCACCCTGGATATTGAACCCGGCGATATTGTTTCTCTGTACGGTGTCCCGGTAGGCAAAGCAACGCGGCCTATCGCCCGCGGCGAAGCCGTCACCACCGAAAATATCAAACACTACGCGGCCCCGGTTTCGCTTGATGACGTCGCGCCCTATGACTGGCAGCAGCCGGATATCTCCGCATGGCAGACGCGGACGTTTCGGGGAATCGTCCGTGAAGATGGCCGGGTCGCCACGGCCAATTACTGGCTGGTCATTCCGCTGGTTTTCTGTGAAAACCGCAACGTTCAGCGCGTCACCGATGCGCTGAACGACGCCCTGGGCTATGCCAATAACGGCCTGAAAAATTTCGCGCGCCGGGTGGCCTCGGCCGATGTCTTCGACGATAAGCGACATCTCCCCTTCCCTCATCTTGACGGCATCCGCTGTATTACCGTCAACTCAGGCTGCGGCGGCGCCTCCTCAGACAGCATGACCATGTGCGACGTCCTGGCCGCCTATGCCGATCATCCTAATGTGCTCGGCGTAACGGTCTTTGCGCTGGGCTGTGAAAAAGCGCGTATTGTCGATTTCAAAGCGGCGCTCGCGAAACGCAACCCGCAGTTCAACAAGCCGGTGATCTACTTCAGGCAGCAGGACTGGAGCAGCGAAGAAAAAATGATGCAGGATGCATTGACCGAGACCTATAACGCCATTCGCGAAGCGCCCGTCGCTGAACGGCAGGAGGTCCCGCTCTCTGAACTCAAAATCGGCGTGAAATGCGGCGCCTCGGACGGCTTCTCGGGGATCAGCGCGAATCCGGCAATGGGTGAGGTCTCGGACCGTCTCGTCGCTCTGGGCGGCGCTTCCGGGCTGGCGGAGTTCCCGGAACTGTGCGGCGCGGAAGGGGATCTCGTTCAACGCTGCAACAGTCGCGATCTAAAAGAGAAGTTTCTGTCGCTGATGAAAAACTATGAACACGTGGCTAACTTCTTCGGCACCACCATCGCTGATAATCCCAGCCCAGGGAATATTGCCGATGGCTTGATCACCGACGCCATCAAATCTGCCGGTGCAGCGAAAAAAGGCGGCAGAGCACCGGTTAGCGCGGTATGCGACTATGCAGAACCGATGGCGGAGCGCGGGCTTTCGCTGGTATGTACGCCGGGCAACGACGTGGATGCGGTGACGGGGCTGGTTGCTGCGGGATGCAATGTCGTTATCTTCTCAACCGGATTAGGCACGCCAACAGGGAACCCAATCGTTCCGGTACTCAAAATCTCCACCAACTCGGCTCTCGCGAAAAAGATGCCGGATATTATCGATTATGACTGCGGGCCTATTATTGAGGGCACGCCGCTGGCAGAAATCGCCGACGGCTTGTTCGAAAAAATCATCGCCACCGCCAGCGGACGCTGGCGAACCAAAGCGGATGCGCTCGAACAGTTTGATTTTATGTTATGGAAACGCTCTCTGGAACTGTAGGCATCGGGCAAAACGCCCGCCAGAAGGCGGGCGTCAGATTGATGACAAAGTGCGTTTTTCCGGAATTGCCCGGCGGCGCTTCGCTTGCGCGGGCCTACGAAAACCCATAACATGATGATATTATTGGTTTTACATGCCAGGTAAGGCGATAGCCGCCCGGCGTTTTTAATTAACTACCCGCCCAGATAGGCGCTGCGTACTGCTTCGTTAGCCAGCAACGCATCGCCGGTATCGGATAGCACCACGTGACCGTTTTCCAGCACATAGCCGCGATCGGCAAGCTTCAGCGCCTGGTTGGCGTTCTGTTCGACGAGGAAGATGGTCATCCCCTGTTCGCGTAGCTGTTCGATAGTATCGAAAATTTGCTGAATGATAATCGGCGCCAGTCCCAGCGAAGGCTCATCCAGCAGCAGGAGGCGCGGCTGGCTCATCAGCGCCCGACCGATTGCCAGCATCTGCTGTTCACCACCGGACATGGTGCCCGCACGCTGAACCCGACGCTCAAGCAGACGCGGAAACAGCTCATACACCCACTTGATGCGGGTCTGGAACTGGTCGCGATCGGCAAAAAATCCCCCCATCGCCAGGTTCTCTTCCACCGTCATCCGCGAGAAGACGCGACGCCCTTCCGGAACAATCGCCACCGCTTCACGCATGATTTTCGCCGTCTGCCAGTCAGTAATATCTTTACCATCGAACACAACGCGCCCGCTGGAGGCGCGCGGATCGCCGCACAGGGTGCCCAACAACGTGGTTTTCCCCGCGCCGTTGGCGCCAATCAGGGTAACGATCTCCCCCTGATTGATATGCAGGCTGACGTTGTGCAGCGCCTGGATTTTTCCATAGTGCGCGCTAACGCTATCAAAAGATAACATCGTTTTTTCCATCTTATGCGTCACCACCATTATGCTTCACCTAAATAGGCACGGATCACGTCCGGGTTATTGCGGATCGCTTCCGGCGTACCGTTGGCCAGCGGCGTGCCCTGGTTTACCACGTAAATACGGTCGGAAATGCCCATCACCAGCTTCATATCGTGCTCAATCAGCAGGATAGTGGTGTTGTGATGGCTGCGCAGCTCGGCGATCAGTTCGTCCAGCTCTTTGGTCTCTTTCGGGTTTAGCCCCGCAGCAGGCTCATCCAGCATCAGGATTTCCGGCTGCGTCACCATACAGCGGGCGATCTCCAGACGCCGCTGGTCGCCGTAGGCCAGGTTACTGGCCTGGCGGTTGGCGTGCTCCAGCAGGCCGATACGCTCAAGCCAGGCGGCGGCGCGGTCCAGAGCTTCGCTCTGCGCGCGGCGGAAAGACGGCATTTTTAGCAGACCGGAGAAGATCCCGGTTTTCAGCTGCTGATGTTGCGCCACCAGCAGGTTTTCAATCACCGTCATTTCGCGGAACAGACGCACGTGCTGGAAAGTCCGCACCACGCCCATACGGGCAATCTGCTGGCCCGGCAGCCCTTCGAGATGCTGGTCGCGCAGCATAATGCTGCCGCCGGTCGGTTTATAGAAGCCGGTCAGACAGTTAAAAACGGTGGTTTTCCCTGCGCCGTTCGGGCCGATAAGCGAAACAATTTCCCGTTCACGCAGCTCCAGCGACACGTTATTGACCGCCAGCAGGCCGCCGAAACGCATCATCAGGCCGCTTACAGATAATAATGGCTGACTCATTCCTGCTCTCCTTTCGCCTGACCGTTTTTCAGCTTCAACTGCAGACGCGTCATTGGCAGAAGGCCCTGCGGACGCCAGATCATCATCAGTACCATCAACGCCCCCAGCATCAGCATGCTGTATTCATTAAAATCACGCATCAGCTCACGCGACACTACCAGCAAAATCGCCGCGAGGATCACCGCAAACTGCGAGCCCATCCCGCCCAGGACGACAATCGCCAGCACAAAAGCGGATTCAGCGAAGGTGAAGGATTCCGGGCTGACGAAGCCCTGACGGGCGGCGAACAGAGTACCGGCAAAACCGGCAAACGCCGCGCTGATGGTAAACGCGGTCAACTTGATACGCGTCGGGCTAAGGCCCAGCGAACGACAGGCGATCTCATCTTCGCGCAGCGCTTCCCACGCGCGACCGAGCGGCATACGCAGCAGGCGGTTAATGACAAACAGGCTTAACACCACCAGCAGCAGGGCCACCAGGTAGAGGAAAATCACGCGATCGGACGGATCGTACTTCACGCCAAAGAAGTGGCTGAACGTATCCCAGCCGCCTTCGCGGGCGCTGCGGCTGAATTCAAGACCAAAAAGAGTCGGTTTCGGGATCTGACTGATGCCGTTCGGGCCGCCGGTCAAATCGGTGTTGTTGAGCAGCAGGATGCGCACAATCTCACCGAAACCAAGCGTCACAATCGCCAGATAGTCGCCGCGCAGGCGCAGCACCGGGAAGCCGAGCAGAAAACCCGCTGCGGCCGAGACCAGCCCCGCCAGCGGCAGACAGGTCCAGAATCCCAGACCGTAATAGTGGTTCAGCAACGCGAAGGTGTAAGCGCCGATGGCATAGAAGCCGCCATAGCCCAGTACCAGCAGACCGGACAGTCCCACCACCACGTTAAGGCCCAGGCCGAGGATAATGTAGATCATCGTCAACGTGGCGATATCCACCGTCCCGCGCGACACGATAAACGGCCACGCCACGGCAATAACCAGCAGAGCAGCCAGCAACAGCTTCTGTTTAGGCGTCGAGCCATCAATGGCCGGCAGAATAAACTTCGGCCCGGAGACGTTCTTCATCGTTTTCCGCAACAGCGGACGCAGCAACTGGAAGAGGAAGACCCCGGCGGTACCGATAAAGATCCACTGCCAGCGGATATCGGCGGCGGTATCCACCACCAGTTTGGTGCCGGACAGTTCCAATTGCACGCCCATAAAGACGCCAGCCAGCACAAAGAACATCGCTGCTGACAGCAGCGCCATCACAAAATGCATCGGTTTCATACTTTTTCCACCTCCGGGCGACCCAGGATACCGGTCGGCATCACCAGCAGAACCAGGATCAATAGCGCGAAGGAGACCACGTCTTTGTATTCCGTGCTGAGATAAGCAGAAGAGAGCGCTTCAGCGATACCGAGAATCAGGCCGCCAATCATCGCGCCAGGAATACTGCCGATACCCCCGAGAACGGCGGCGGTAAAGGCTTTCATCCCGGCCATAAAACCGATATACGGGTTGATCACGCCGTAGAACTGACCCAGCAATACACCCGCAACCGCCGCCATTGCCGCGCCGATCACAAACGTCAGAGCGATAACGCGGTCAGTATTAATACCGAGCAGGCTGGCCATTTTCAGATCTTCGGCACAAGCGCGACAGGCGCGGCCCATACGGGAATAGCGGATAAACAGGGTCAGCGCCAGCATAGCGATGAACGTGACGATCCAGATAACCAGTTGCATAGTGGTGATAGTGGCAGAGAAGTTTTCGCTGCTGCCCACCGTCCACTGGCCGTTAAACAGGTTTGGCAGCGCGACATCGCGCGAACCTTCCGTCAGACTGACGTAGTTTTGCAGGAAGATGGACATCCCGATAGCGGAAATCAGCGCGATCAGACGCTTGGAGTTACGCACGGGCCGATAAGCCACCCGTTCGATACTCCAGCCGTAGGCGCTGGCAATCACAATTGCGCCAACGAATCCGGCGGCCACCAGCAGCCAACTGGCATCAATTCCCATCATCATCAGGGCGGCAATGATCATGAAGGAGACATAGCTGCCAATCATGTATACCTCGCCGTGGGCGAAGTTAATCATGCCGATAATGCCGTACACCATGGTATAGCCGATGGCGATCAGCGCATAGGTGCTTCCCAGCGTGACGCCGTTAAACATCTGCTGCAGAAAATAAAGAAACTGCTCGGACATAAGGTAACCTTTCTCTACCCGCCCGCGTTGCGCGGGCGGTGGGATAACGTGTTTTATGGCTTATTTCGCGAGAGTGGATGACCCATCCGCGTGCCACTTGAAGACACCAAATTCAAATCCCTTCAAATCGCCTTTTTCATCCCAGTTCAGCGGCCCAATCACGGTTTTCGCACCGTGCGCTTTCAGATCATTGATTAAATCCAGCGGCTCCTTGCTTCCGGTTCTGTCCATTGCCTGCGCCAGAGACTGCACGGCGGCGTAGGTGATCCAGACATACGGACCGCTCGGATCTTTCTTGTCGGCTTTAAGCGCAGCAACGATAGCGCTGTTGGCAGGATCCTGATCATAGCGTTTCGGCATCGTCACCAGCATGCCTTCCGCCGCATTGCCGGCGATATTGGAGAGCGATGAGTTACCCACGCCTTCCGGACCCATAAACACGGTTTTCAGACCCACGGTGCGCGCCTGACGCAGCATCTGCCCCATTTCCGGGTAGTAGCCGCCGTAATAAACGAAGTCGATATTTTCTTTCTTCAGACGCGCCAGCAGCGCAGAGAAATCTTTTTCACCGGCGGTAATACCGTCGAAAAAGACAATGTTCGCGCCGCCTTTTTTCAGGTTCTCCTGGACAGAACGCGCCAGCCCTTCGCCGTACTGCTGCTTATCATGAATGATAGCAATACGCTGCGGTTTGACGGTTTCCAGGATGTATTTTGCGGCGGTCGGCCCCTGAGAAGAATCCAGACCGGCGGTACGCATAATGTACTGATAACCGCGCTGAGTCAGCTCCGGGTTGGTTGCGCCCGGTGAGATCATCAAAATGCCTTCATCTTCATAAATATCAGATGCAGGCTGAGTGGAAGAGGAGCAGAGATGACCAATAACGTATTGAATGCCGTCATTGACGATTTTGTTCGCGACCGCAACGGCCTGTTTCGGATCGCAGGCGTCATCATATTCCACGCCAACCAGCTTATCGCCTTTAATGCCGCCCTGAGCATTAATATCTTTAATCGCCTGACGTGCGCCGTTGAATTCCATATCGCCCCACTGGGCTACCGGGCCAGACATCGCGCCAACAACCGCGACTTTAATATCCCCGGCCATTACCGCATGGGACATCGCCAGTGCGACAACCCCCGCGATAACCGTTTTCGCGCTCCTTTTCATACTACAGAACCCCGTTCGTGATGTGGTGTAAATATCTTGTATTTTTATGGTTAAAAAGCATTCTGTGCTTTTATTAAACAACGCTACTTTTATCATTATCTTTAATGATTTAGCGCGGTTTTTTGCCTGAATACAGAGTAAAATCTCTATTTTTCAGGATATTAAGGAAATATAATATTCTGTATTTGCGGGAAGATAAACAAAAAAAGTCCAACAAACAGCATAAAATAACGATACATAAGGCGGAATAAAACGCTATATTCCAGGTTAAAATTCTGCTTATTTTTCGATCCATAATGCATTGCGCTACCCTGACCCATCCAGGAAAACGAATCCCCTGATGAATTGGTAAAAAAACAGCGCACCGCCCGATAGTGAATTTGGCTACACTGACGCATCTGTTTTAACTGGACTCTCCGCGCATGAAACTGACCATTATTCGTTTGCAGCACTTCAGCGATCAGGATCGCATCGACTTAGGGAAAATCTGGCCGTCACAAAATCTGTCGGCGTTAATTCTGGATGATAATCATCGTATCTATGCCGCTCGCTTTAACGATCGCCTGCTGGGCGCCGTTCGGGTGACGCTGACTGGCGTCGAAGGCGAACTGAGCGCGCTGTGCGTGCGTGAAGTGACTCGCCGCCGCGGCGTCGGGCAATATTTAGTGGAAGAAGCCTTGCGGGATAACACGGAAATCACCTGCTGGCGAATAGCCGATAGCGGCGTAGAAAACAGAAGCGTGATGGCGGCGTTTATGCAGGCGCTGGGCTTTAGCGCACAAACCGGCGGTTGGGAAAAGCGCTAGTCAAAGCGTTGTCCAATCGATTTCATCGGGTAAAGCAGAGCGTGTTTGTTTTCTCCTGACAGTTCAAGATATCAGCTGACGGATGCACAATTTACCCAACCATTGCATGTGAAGTAAGATTCACCAACGCGTAAAATTGCGCAGATACCATTCATATTTAACTATCTGATCGACAATGATCGACAACAATCATGGAATTACCATATGGAAATGTACATTGGACCGGCAATTGTCGCCGTGATGCTTCTTTGGGCCATCATCACCTATAACCGTTTTATCTCGCTGCGGCGGTTTAAAGACGAGGCCTGGAGCGGTATTGCCGTTCAGCTCAAGCGCCGTCACGAACTGGCCCCTAATTTACTCAGCCTGGTAAAACGTTATGCGCAGCACGAAAAAGAGCTACTGGAAGAAATCGCTCGCCAGCGCAGCGTCATGATGAGGGATCCCCGACAAGTTGCTGACAGCGAGCAGCAATACTCCAGGACGCTGAGCCGTATATTCGCCCTGGCAGAAGCGTATCCTGAACTCAAAGCCAACGAAAACTTTCTCTCTTTGCAGCAGTCCCTGGCCGAAATAGAAGAGCAACTTCAGATGTCCCGTCGCTATTTTAACGGTACAGTGCGCGATTATAATATTCTGGTGGAATCATTCCCCAGCCTGCTGCTGGCTCGCTTGTTTAATTTCAGAGCGGAACTCTTCTTTGAACTGGATTCACTCGAAGAATCCAAATTGCCGAGGATGGAGTGATCCCATGTCGAGGTTGCCCACCCGGATCCTTCACGGTTTTGGTGTGTTGATCCTGTGGCTGATTGGTTTTAGCTCAGTTGCGAGCGACAATATTACCATCACTGATGCCTCTCAGCTTCCCAGCAACGCACGGTTGATACCCGCATATGAACATATTATCTCTTTCAATTCCCGGGCACGTTTTAATCCGGATGGCAGCATGGAGATGCAGGAAAACATCAAAGTGCTCTCGCTAAGTAACGAGATTCGGCGGGGGATTTTTCGCACACTGCCTCTTACCTGGAACCGGCAAGATGGCAAAATTTTCAGTGTGGATTATGCAATAAAATCAGTCCTACGTGATGGAGTGGTAGAACCATACAGCCTCGATCATACGACAAAAACGCTGACCATTCGTATAGGCAACGCCGAACAGATCCTGAAGCCTGGTATTTATAACTATGAAATCCGCTACCTGGTCAGCAACCATTTCAGCCGTTTTCCAGAGTGGGATGAGCTTTACTGGAACGTCACAGGAAACGACTGGAACTGGCCAATCAGCAAAGTCCGTTTTCACGTGGAACTACCTGATGCCATCGGTAACCTGGATGCCGAGGGTAAAGATGCAAGGTTGCGTACTATCGACGTTTACACCGGTAAATCGGGCGTAAAAACAAACAATGCGACAATCTTGCCTGATGGCAGCGTCCAGACATCGCGTCCCCTGGCCGCCGGAGAAGGGTTAACCGTTGTCTATACCTGGCCGCGCGACATCCTGACCAATGCCGCCGCCCCGATAGCTGTCTGGCCGCTGGTTCATTTACTGGTGCCTACGTTTGCAACCAGCGCTATCTGGCTCCCCCTGTTACTACTTATCATCTACTACTGGCTCTGGTGGCGCAAAAACGTCACTATCACAGGGCTAAAAATGCCGCCGGTAGTGCCACAATTCTCGCTGCCTGACGCGATGTCGCCAGGCTATTTGCGTTTCATCAAGCAGCGTAAATATGACGATGTGGCATTCAGCAGCGATCTGCTGGGGCTGGTTGCCAAACGGGCGATGACATTAACGAAGAAAAAGAAGAGCAAGGCCGAAAGCGTGTGGCTTTCAGCCTCGGTTGGTGAACAGTGGCTTTCCCGCTCACCCGACGCAAATAATCGGCAGCTCAATGCCGCCGACAAAAAGGTGCTGAGTATACTTTTCAGCACTAAACGTCAGAATATCAACCTCAGTACCCCTCATCAACAGTTGATGCTTAACGCCCGTAAATGGCTGGAAAGTCGTTGCGACGAGCAGAAACCGCAGCTATGCCGAAAATGGGGTAAACCATTTCGGCGTTGCATTTACATAGCGCTGCTTGTGCCGATCGTTTGCGGCGTCTTGTTTAATCCGGCAGCAGCGTTTCTGACCATTCCAAGCCTGCTGTTTTTGACTGTAGGTGTTTCGCTGCTGTCATTTTTGCTGAAATTTTTTTGCCATCCGATAAAAACAGGGCGCAGTTGGGGACCTATTCCCATTTTTATGGCGCTCATATTTGGCCCTTTCGCCACGCTGAGCGGTGGCATTTTTTTGTTCACTATGTTGCCCGTCACCCAGATTCCACCCGGTTATATTGGCGCATTATTGACCGCTATTGCACTGTGCGCGTTCGTTGGCTGGAAAACCCCGCGCTATACACAGAGTGGACTGAACGACCTGGCCATAGCCAAAGGGCTGAAGCTGTATATCAAAACGGCTGAAAAACCACGCTTTCAGGCGCTTTATCCACCCAACCAGATGGTTGCACACTTTGAAAAACTATTGCCGGTCGCACTGGCGCTCGACGTAGGGAAAACGTGGGCGAATACGTTTGCCAAATACCTGGCCACTAGCGGTGCGATGTCGGAAGTATTTGAGAACGCAAATTGGGCTAGTGTGAATCACTTTTGCCATAGCTGTCATTCTGCTGCCAGCGAGAGGCCAGACCGAAGTTCAGGAAGCGGCAGTTCATCAGGTTCTGGCTACAGCGGATCTGGTTCCTCTGGCAGGGGATCGTCTGGTGGCGGTTCCGGAGGCGGTGGTGGTGGCGGCTGGTAAATGCCGTCGCGCGGCAAGCGCTGAAATCCCCCGGTTGCTTACATCAGTAAGCAACCGGGGTTGAAACACGCAACTAACGCACCTGCAGCGCGAAAGATGCAGGTTAAATTTATTTGGCGTCGGTCGCCGTACCGTTGGCATGCCAGGTAAACACGCCGAATTCAAAACCTTTCAGGTCGCCCTTCTCGTTCCAGGAGAGCGGCCCCATGACGGTATTCACCGTTGTCCCTTTCAGGTATTTGGCGATCTCAACCGGATCATCAGAGTGATTCAGACCCGCTTCCAGAGATTGCAGCGCGGCGTAGGTGGTCCACACGAACGCGCCGCTCGGATCCTGTTTCTTCGCTTTGATCGCATCCACGATCGGTTTGTTGGCCGGTATCTGGTCGTAGTTCTTCGGTTTGGTCACCAGCATGCCTTCTGCAGCAGCGCCCGCGATATTAGACAGCGAAACGTTGGCGACCCCTTCCGGCCCCATAAACTGCGTTTTCAGCCCGGCGGCGCGCGCCTGGCGCAGGATCTGCCCCATCTCCGGGTGATAGCCACCGTAGTAAACGAAATCGATATTCTCTTTCTTCAGACGCGCAACCAGAGTAGAGAAATCTTTTTCACCGGCGGTGATGCCATCAAAGAACACCACGTTAGCGCCGCCTTTCTTCAGGTTATCCTGCACCGCGCGGGCCAGCCCCTCGCCGTATTGCTGCTTGTCGTGCACGATCGCAATACGCTGCGGTTTCACTTTGTCGAGAATGTATTTTGCGGCGGTTGGCCCCTGGTCGGAGTCAAGACCCGTGGTACGCAGGATCAATTTATAACCGCGATCGGTCAATTCTGGCGCGGTGGCGGCCGGCGTGATCATCAGCACACCTTCGTCTTCATAGATATCAGACGCTGGCTGAGTGGAGGAGGAGCACAGGTGGCCGATAACATATTTCACGCCGTCGTTAATCACTTTGTTCGCCACTGCAACCGCTTGTTTCGGGTCACAGGCATCGTCATATTTTATCATCTGCAGCTTATTGCCCTTGATACCCCCTTTGGCGTTGATATCCGCAATTGCCTGCTCTGCGCCGGTAAACTCCTGGTCACCATACTGCGCTACCGGGCCAGACATCGCGCCTACGACGGCGACTTTAATGTCCTCGGCCATTGCCGCACTACTCATGATTAAGGCAATACATCCTGCCAGTAACGCTTTACCCTTCATATTCATCCTGAGGCTCCCCATTATCATGGTTTTTGCATTTGTTGTGATGTTGTTTTCTAGCGCATTATTCTAATTAGACACATAAGAAAAGCATATGATAGTTAGATTAGGGTCTGCCGCCTGCGCTTATGCAGCACACTATGCTAAACATACCGTCATTCAGGAGAATTGGGAACGAGAAAATGAGAGAGACGTAACAGATAAGTGACAAATAAAAATCTGCATCAACAGAAAACATCACCCACAGAACGATAAACTGGACTTATATAACGTTCTGGGATGATAAATCTGCGGCAGCCGAGGCTGCCGCAAACAACAGGATTAGTCCTTCAGTATGCGGGACAGAATATCCAGCGCCTGCGTAAATTGCGCATCCGGGATAGTTAACGGATAGAGGAAGCGAATTACGTTGCCGTAAACGCCGCAGCTCAACAGCAGCAGACCGTTTTCCTGCGCCTTCTGCTGAATCTGACGGGTAATTTCCGCCGATGGCTCCCCGGTTTGCGGGTCGTTAAACTCTACCGCCACCATCGACCCCTGACCACGAACATCCGCAATGGCTGAACAGTGCTGACGCGCCTGATTCAGCACCTCTTTCAGATGCTGACCTAACCGTTCGGCACGCTGACACAACTTCTCCTCTTCGATCACCTCCAGAACCGCGAGCGCTGCCGCAACCGCCAGCGGGTTGCCGGCATAAGTACCGCCCAGGCCGCCCGGAGCAGGTGCATCCATCACCTCGGCACGCCCCACTACGCCGGAAAGCGGGAAACCGCCGGAAAGGCTTTTAGCCATGGTCATCAGGTCAGGCTTCACATCATAATGCTGCATCGCAAACAGTTTGCCGGTACGCGCAAAGCCCGTTTGCACCTCATCGGCAATCAGCAGAATGCCGTGGGTATCGCACAGCGCGCGCAGCGCCTGCATAAAGTCAGGCGGGGCAACGTTAAAACCGCCTTCACCCTGAACCGGCTCCAGCACAATCGCCGCCACCTGATCCGCCGCGATGTCCGCTTTGAAAATGCGCTCCAGGCTCTTCATCGCTTCGGCAGTGGTGATGCCGTGGACGGCGTTCGGGTACACGGCGTGATAAACCGATCCCGGAAACGGACCAAAACCAATTTTGTAAGGGGCCACTTTACCCGTCAGCGCCATGGTCATAAAGGTACGCCCGTGAAAACCGCCGCCGAAGGTAATCAATCCCGGGCGTCCGGTATAAGCGCGGGCAATCTTGACCGCGTTTTCAACGGCTTCCGCCCCGGTGGTAAAGAATGCCGTTTTCGCCGGGCCTGCAATTGGCGCCAGGGCGTTAATCCGCTCAGCCAGCGTGACATAGCTTTCATACGGGACAACCTGATAAGCCGTATGGGTAAAGGCCTGCAGTTGCTGTTCAACAGCGGCCATCACTTTAGGATGGCGATGACCGGTATTCAGCACCGCGATACCGGCAGCGAAATCAATCACCTCATTGCCTTCAATATCCCACAGGGTGGCATTCTCTGCTTTTTCAACAAAGTAGTCGCACATTACCCCTACGCCGCGCGGAGTCGCCTGCTGACGACGCTGATTCAGTTCTGAACTTTTCACCCGAGAATCTCCTGTCATGTGTATCACGCTATCGCAACAAATTCGAAATGATGTCGTTTATTTACACCGTATTTGGCCCTATAATCGAGTACCAATTCAGATTATCTGAGAGATCCAATTGCGCTCGCTTGTCGCAGACTTGCTACTGGTCAGATTGCAGGAAGAATCAGACCCGCTATTGCATAAACGCCTTTACAAGGCAATTCGCCGCTCAATTCTGGATGGTTCTCTGCCGCCCCACAGCCGCCTGCCCCCTTCACGCGATCTGGCCGGTGAGCTGCACATTTCACGTAACACAATCCTAACGGTTTACGAACAGCTTCTGGCAGAAGGATATGTGGTTTCCCGTCGCGGCAGCGGAACATTCGTGGCAAAAACGCTGCCCGATATGTTCCTCCCCGCAACCCGCGCGGATAAAAACGCTCCCGCATCAACGTCAACCGCGCTGATCTCCCGGCGCGGCCTGCATCTGCTGGACCACGTCAGCGCCAGCCCTCGCCAGTGGGGTGCCTTTATCCCCGGCGTACCGGACGTCAACGCGTTCCCTCACCCGTTGTTCGCTAAAATCCTGGCGCGTATCAGCCGACGGCCAAAGCCAGAGCAGCTTAGCTACAGCTGCAACGGCGGGACTGCCGAGCTACAACATGCGTTGGTCGATTATCTGAGAGTAGCCCGTGGCGTCCATTGTCAGGCAGAGCAAATTCTTATTACCGAGGGGATCCACCAGGCTATCGATCTGGTTACCCGCATGCTGTGCGACAGGGGCGATCTGGCCTGGGTTGAGGAACCCTCCTACTGGGGCATTCGCCATGTACTGGCGATGAATGAAGTACAGGCGGAGCCCATTATCGTCGATGCTAATGGTCTGTGCCCGCCCGAAACCCTCGCCGAAACGCCGAAGCTGATCTTCGTTACGCCATCTCATCAGTATCCGCTCGGCGCGGTGATGAGCCTCGAACGCCGACAGCGGTTGCTGGCGCTGGCTCATCAACACGGAAGCTGGATTGTAGAAGATGACTACGACAGCGAGTTTCGCTTTTCCGGCCAGCCAATACCGGCATTGCAGGGCCTGGCCCCTGAAGCGCCGGTGGTCTACATCGGCACGTTCAGTAAGACGCTTTATCCCGGGCTTCGACTGGGCTACGTAGTGCTCCCCCGCCCTCTGGCAGCCAACCTCAAAAACGCCCATGCCGAGCTCTATCGCGGTGGCCATTCGCTTACCCAACTGGCGCTGGCGGAATTTATCAACGCCGGTCATTACTCGGCGCATATTCGCCGCATGCGTCTGCTATACAGCCGCCGTCGCGCCTGCCTGATCGAGCTGATTCAACGCCACTGCGGGCCGCACGCATTGTCGGATTTTAGCGACAATGCCGGACTGCATCTGATTCTGAATTTGCCGGATGAGGTGGATGATGTGACCATTGCCCGACATGCGAACGAAGACACTATTTTAGTGCGTCCGCTGTCGCGCTATTACCTGACGGAACGGCGTAAGAAAGGGTTGTTAATAGGTTTCGCCTCCCTGGAGGAGGCGCAAATGGAACCGGCATTTAACCTGCTGCTGAAGTGTTTGCAAAGGTACTGCCCGCAGGTTCTCGCTGGCGCTGAAAAACAAAACGCCCCAACGTAATGTGGGGCGTTATCGGGGAGGCTGGCGCTCAGATTATGCTTCGATAGCGGCGCGCAACTTTTTCATGGCGTTCTTTTCAAGCTGACGCACACGCTCCGCTGAAACGCCGTAGCGATCCGCCAGTTCCTGCAACGTGGACTTGTTATCTTCATCCAGCCAGCGGGCGCGGATGATATCCTGGCTCCGCTCGTCAAGGCCCTGCATCGCGTCGGTCAGTTTATTGGCCGCCTGCTCTTCCCAGTTATCGTCTTCAATACCGTCGGCAAAGTTAGACGTTTTGTCCTGCAGATAGAGCACCGGCGCCATCGGCTGACTATCGGACTCATCATCCGCAGACATTTCGAAGGTCATGTCCTGCGCCGCCATACGTGACTCCATCTCACGCACGTCTTTGCTCGACACCCCCAGCTCGCGGGCAACCATTTCCACTTCATCCTGGTTGAACCAGCCAAGACGCTGCTTAGTTTTACGCAAGTTAAAGAACAGCTTACGCTGCGCTTTAGTGGTCGCGACCTTCACGATACGCCAGTTACGCAGCACGTATTCGTGAATTTCCGCTTTGATCCAGTGTACGGCGAAGGAAACCAGGCGCACGCCCACTTCCGGGTTAAAACGGCGCACGGCTTTCATCAGACCGATATTACCTTCCTGAATCAAATCCGCCTGCGGCAGGCCATAGCCCGCATAATTACGAGCAATATGAACAACAAAGCGCAGGTGAGACAGAATCAGCTTTTTCGCTGCTTCCAGATCGCCCTGGTAATGCAGCTTTTCAGCAAGCTCCCGCTCTTCATCAGCCGATAACATCGGCCAGGTGTTAGCAGCCCGGATATACGATTCCAGGTTACCAACGGGGGCTAAAGCTAAAGTTTGCATATCTTTGGTCATTCAAATCCTCTCAATCGATATCTTCTGGCACCATTCTGTCCTCACAACAGAGCAACAAATATGCCAGCATTGATGCGCAACGAGAATATCACCCACATTAATATCAGACAGTGATTTTATCCACAAGTTCCATGCAATGATGTGAATAGATTACGCACAAAATGTGACATGGAGATGAAGTCAAGGGCAACGGCCATCAGGGCGCTTTCCCTGCAGAGAGATATTCAGTGCAGGGAAAGATTATACCAGATTTTTACTACTCGGGAGTAAAGTGGCGTAAATGTTGGACGGTTGCCAGCCAGGCAGCGATCCAGCCAATCATTGAGCATATAAGCAGCATCAGCAGACATTCGTCCAGGCCTAAGCCACTGAGTTCAAACTTCGTTCCGAACACTTGCGCCACCTCGGCGACCGCTGATGACAGGCGCATAACCATAATTTCAGACAGGATCAGCGAGAGAAACGCCCCGGAGAACCCCAACAGCGCCCCGCCATACAGGAACGGACGCAAAATAAAGCCATCGGTCGCGCCAATCAGTTTTTGCACATTAATCGTGTCGCGACGGGCAAAAATGCTCAGACGCACGCTGTTGCCGATCACCAGGAACACCGCCGCGACCATCAGCACACCGATCATCGCCGAAACCCGCCCCACCAGCCCGGTTAACGACGAGAGACGCGCAAACCAGCTATCATCCATGCGCACTTCGTCGACCCCCTGAACATGGCTCACGCGGTCACGCAGCGTCTTCAGTGCCTCAACGCTCTGGAAATCAATCTTCGGTACCACAATCGCCACCGCCGGTAGCGGGTTCTCTTCTAGCATATCCAGCGCGCCGCCAAAACCTGACCAGTTACGGAATTCGCCAAGGGCCTCTTCCCGCGACAGATAGTTGACCTTCGCAACGCCGGGTTCCGCCTGTAACTGGCCGACGACCCGCGCAGCGGCATCATCATCCAGCGTTTTTTCCAGGTAAACGGTGATTTGCGGAGTGGGATAATACTGCGACGCAGCGGCGCTGACATTTTTGTACACCATGTAGCACACGCTCGGCAGGGTTAATGAAATAGCGATCACCATCACCGTCAGAAACGTCGCCAGCGGCGTGCTTTTCAGATCCTGCAGCGCGCCGTGCCAGGCGTAACGCACCTGTTCATTAAACACGTTGCTCTTACGAGAAGCTGGCGGCGGGGCCGCTTTTGACCGCTTCGGCGCATTGCGCCCGCCGCTCGCGCCCGAGCCTGATGCATTGCGGAAACGGTCAAACTTATTGCCGAACCGGCGAATATGATTCATTGCCTCGCGCTTATTCACCGATGTGGCCTCCATGCATATGCCCGTCGCTGAGAGACAGGACGCGGTACGGACGACTGGAGATCAGCCCCAGATCATGGGTCGCCATCAACACCGTCACGCCAACGCGGTTAAACTCTTCAAACAGGCGTAAAATGCCTTCTGACAGCGCTTCGTCAAGGTTACCGGTCGGTTCATCCGCCAGCAGAACCGCCGGCTTGTTGACCACCGCGCGGGCAATGCCCACACGCTGCTGCTCACCGCCTGAAAGTTGGATCGGCAGATTTCTCGCTTTGTCCAGCAGCCCGACTTTATCCAGCGCCGCCGATACACGGCGACGAATATCATCGCCGCTGGCGCCGGCGATAATCAGCGGGATCGCCACATTATCGTAAACGGTGCGATCCATCAGCAGATGATGGTCCTGGAAAATCATACCGATCTGGCGGCGCAAAAACGGCACCTCGCGGCTCTTCAGACGGGTAATATCATGACCGCCGAATAAAATTTTCCCGGCGTTAGGCCGTTCAATACCGCAGATAAGCTTCAGCAGGGTACTTTTCCCCGCGCCGGAATGGCCGGTCAGAAACGCCATCTCGCCCGCGCGCAGGTGGAAAGTCACCCCCTGCAACGCTTGTCTCCCACCGAGATAGGCTTTGCTGACTTGTTCAAAGCGAATCATTTTTAATCCTCTCGGGCAAAAAGTGCCTCAATAAAATCGCCCGCATTAAACGGACGCAGATCTTCAATACGCTCGCCAACGCCAATGTAGCGAATCGGAATACCGAACTGATCGGCAACCGAGAAGATAACTCCGCCTTTGGCGGTGCCATCCAGCTTAGTCAAAGTGATACCGCTCAGTCCAACCGCCTCATGAAACAGCCGGGCCTGGCTTATCGCGTTCTGCCCGGTACTGGCGTCAATAGTCAGCATAACTTCATGCGGCGCATCGACATCCAGTTTTTTCATGACGCGGACAATCTTCTTCAGTTCTTCCATCAGGTGCGATTTATTCTGCAAACGCCCTGCGGTATCCGCAATCAGGACGTCAATATTGCGCGCCTTCGCCGCCTGGATGGCATCAAAAATAACCGATGCCGAATCCGCGCCCGTGTGCTGGGCAATGACCGGAATAGCGTTACGTTGCCCCCAAACCTGGAGCTGTTCAACCGCCGCCGCACGGAAAGTATCCCCCGCCGCCAGCATCACCGACTTACCCTGTTGCTCGAACTGCCGCGCCAGCTTGCCGATGGTGGTGGTTTTACCGACGCCATTGACGCCAACCATCAAAATTACAAACGGCGTTTTGCCTTCAACATTCAACGGCTCGTCCACTTTGGCGAGAATATCGCTCATCTCTTCTTTTAACAGGCCGTACAGCGCTTCGGCGTCGCGTAGCTGTTTGCGGCTAGCGCCTTCGGTAAGATTTGTAATGATCTTACGGGTGGTTTCCACCCCGACATCGGCAATCAGCAACTGTTCTTCCAGCTCTTCAAACAGATCATCGTCGATTTTCTTGCCGCGGAACAGACTGATAAATCCGGAACCGAGATTCTGTTTGGTCTTCACCAGGCTGCGTTTAAGGCGGGCGAAGAAACCTTCTTTGGTCGGTTTTTCTTGCTCTGCCGGCGTGACGATTTCTTCATCCGCCGCCGATTCAACGGCGTTTTCCGCCGCATCGGCCGCTGCCAGCGCCTGGGTGTCCAGATCGTCGTCGGTGATTGCCGGTGCGACCTCTTCTACCGCCTCTTCTGTTTCCGGTTCTTCTATTTTCGCGTCTTCAACGTCTGATTCTGCAACGACAGCATCTCCAGCGTTTTCAACACATTCTGCTTCAGTCACCGCCTCTTCCGGCGCCTGTTCAATCACCGCTTCCGCGACCACCGGCTCGGCAAGCACTTCTTCAACCAGAGGCTCACTGACGATCTCTGCAGCCGCCGTTTGCGCCTCAACGTCCGGCGATTCAACAACCGCCTGCGGCTGTTCGCTTGCCGCAACCTGCCCGGTCACGTCGACCACGTCGGCAGCAAAGGCCTCGGCGTCTTCTTTTTCCGCCGCTTGCGCCTCAACCGTTTCCGCCACAGGCGCTGGCGCCTGGCTCTCCGGTCTCTGTTCTGGTTCCGCACCCTCTTGCTGAGCTTCTACTTTTTGTTCTGTTTCTGTTGCCTGCGCCTGTTCTTTTTGACCAAAGCCCAGCCAGGAAAAGAAGCCACGTTTTTTGTCTTTCGCCATTTGCGACTACACTCCTCGCTGTTAATTCATGGCACAGCTTCGGCCTGTTGATAGCGGAAGCTGAAAAATGATGAAATTAGTCGGATAGTCTACCACTTAACTTAACTCGCATCACCGCCCCTGGATTAAGGTTTCGTCAACTGCCATCGATCGCTAGAATAGCAGGCCGGAAGTTGAGACTTGAGCAAAGAGATGAAGAAAGCAAACCACGCAGGCAGCGGTCAGATCCGCATTATCGGCGGGCAATGGCGAGGCCGTAAATTACCGGTGCCGGAGAGCCCGGGTCTGCGCCCGACCACTGACCGGGTCCGCGAAACGCTATTTAACTGGCTGGCGCCGTCAATCGTCGACGCTAACTGCCTGGACTGTTTCGCTGGCAGCGGTGCGTTGGGCCTTGAAGCCCTTTCCCGCTATGCGGCCAGCGCCACGCTACTGGAAATGGAACGCGGCGTCGCGCAGCAACTGCAAAAAAATCTGGCGACGCTAAAGGCTGGCAACGGCAAGGTCGTTAATACCAACACCCTGGCGTTTCTCGCGCAGGCGGGCACGCCGCACCATATCGTGTTTGTCGATCCCCCGTTCCGCAAAGGGCTGCTTGAAGAGACGCTGAAACTGCTGGAAAACAACGCATGGCTTAGCGATGAAGCGCTCATCTACATTGAGAGTGAAGTCGAAAACGGTTTACCGCCAGTGCCGGCGGGCTGGCATCTGCACCGTGAAAAAGTGGCCGGACAGGTCGCCTACCGCCTCTACCAACGTGAGGCACAAGGAGAAACCCATGCTGATTAATTTTGGCCGCTTGCTGATGCTGTGCGTGTGGGCGTTTTTATTGCTAAACTTGTTTCAACCGTTCCCGAAACCGCTGAATATCTTCGTTAACGTGGCGCTGATCTTTATGATTCTGATGCACGGCCTGCAGTTGACGCTGCTGAAGGCGACGCAGACAAAAGAGATGCCGCCGCTGGGGCGCTTTGAGCAAATTCGGATTTTCATCTTCGGCGTATTTGAACTGGTCGCCTGGCAAAAGAAGCTCAAAGCGACCATGAAGAAAAAATAAGACCGGGCAAAGGGTTCAGGGATCCGGCGTAAAACGGATAAACCGCGAACCTTTGTAACTGAGCACGCCCTTATCGCCAACGTTGAGCGCATGATATTGCGCCGCCTGCAGACGAAACGCCATTTCCAGCCCACCGCTTTGCGGCCTGAAGCTGGCCTCATAACGCATTTCACTCCCTGCAGGCGTCACCGTCTGCTGGCGTGAACGACGATCGTTAATCACCTTCTCCCGCTTATTGCTCACCACCACCTGTTTTTGTAGCAGCGGCGCGGCATCATTCTCCATCTTTTCCCGACGCTGCTGCACATAGCGATACGATGCGGCGATCGCGATGATGGCAACAGCAACAATAAAAAAAAGCGGAATTTTAGTCATTCACCTACCCCCTGGAATTATCAGGAATAAGAGTACAGTGGCTTGATTAACATTGTCATCTTCCACTGCAAACCACTACACTGAGATGCAGTACCGTCAGCACAATCATTTACCTAATGGTAACAGATACAGGGACTTACTATGCTTTGGTCATTTATTGCTGTCTGTTTCTCCGCATGGCTTTACGTCGATGCATCTTATCGTGGGCCCGCCTGGCGTCGCTGGGTGTTTAAACCCGTCACGCTGATCCTGCTTCTGTTACTGGCCTGGCAAGCGCCGATGTTTAACGCCATCAGCTACCTGGTGCTGGCGGGACTTTGCGCCTCACTGGTCGGTGATGCGCTGACCCTGCTGCCTCGTCAGCGAGTGATGTACGCCGTGGGAGCATTCTTTCTCTCGCATCTGCTCTACACCATTTGGTTTGCCAGCCAGCTAACGCTGTCTTTCTTCTGGCCGCTGCCGCTGGTGCTGCTGATCCTCGGCGCTCTGCTGCTGGCGATTATCTGGACCCGGCTGGAAGAGATGCGGATTCCGGTATTTACCTTTATTGGTATGACGCTGGTGATGGTCTGGCTGGCCGGTGAACTGTGGTTTGCCCGGCCGACGGATACCGCGCTGTCAGGCTTTGTTGGCGCAGCATTCCTGCTGCTCGGTAACGCAGTCTGGTTGATCAGCCATTATCGTCGTCGCTTCCGCGCTGACAACGCTATCTCTTCGGCATTTTACTTCGCCGGGCACTTCCTGATCGTCCGGGCGCTTTATTTGTAATTAAGCGCTTGACTCTGGAGTCGACTCCAGAGTGTATCCTCCGGGTAATGAGAAAATTATCATTACCCGGAGGGTCTCATGTCGGCATCGGAATCGCAGGATAAAAAAGTCCCACAATTCTCCTCATTAAAATTTACACCTGTGGCACAGGCCCCAGAAGGCTGCTGCTCTGACCACGCGTGCTCCGCCGAAACCGCCATCGAAACTAACATCCTGAGTGGCGCACGCTATCGCTGGCTGATCGAAGGGATGGATTGCGCCGCCTGCGCCCGCAAGGTAGAAAACGCCGTTCGCCAGGTACCGGGCGTCAGCCAGGTGCAGGTGCTGTTTACCACCGAAAAACTGCTGGTCAATGCTGATGGCGATGTGCGTGCACAGGTCGAAAGCGCCGTGCGCGCCGCGGGTTATGAACTGCATGATGAAAACACCGCTCAGCAAGGGCGCCAGGCCACCCGACGACGGGATAATCTGGCGCTCATCACGCTGATCCTCATGATGGCGTTAAGCTGGGGGCTGGAGCAGTTCAACCATCCCTTCGGCAAGCTGGCATTCGTGGCCACCACCCTTGTTGGCCTGTGGCCGGTCGCCCGACAGGCAATACGCCTGATCAAAAGCGGTAGCTGGTTCGCGATTGAAACCCTGATGAGCGTCGCCGCCATTGGCGCGCTGTTTATCGGGGCGACCGCCGAAGCGGCGATGGTGCTGCTGCTGTTCTTAATTGGCGAACGCCTTGAGGGCTGGGCCGCCAGTCGCGCGCGTCAGGGGGTCAGCGCATTGATGGCGCTGAAACCCGATACCGCTATTCGCATTCGCAACGGCGTGCGCGAAACCGTGGCCCAGCACGACCTGCGCCCCGGCGACGTGATTGAAGTGGCCGCTGGCGGGCGTCTGCCTGCCGATGGTCAGTTGCTGTCGCCCTTCGCCAGCTTTGATGAGAGCGCCCTGACCGGCGAATCCGTGCCGGTAGAACGTAACGCCGGTGAACGCGTCGCGGCTGGCGCTACCAGCGTCGATCGTCTGGTACAGTTGGCGGTTATTTCCGAACCGGGCGACAGCGCCATCGATCGCATCCTTAAGCTGATTGAAGAAGCGGAAGAGCGCCGCGCGCCAATTGAGCGTTTTATCGATCGCTTTAGCCGAATCTATACGCCAGTGATTATGGTTGTCGCCCTGTTGGTTGCCGTTATTCCACCGCTACTGTTTGCCGGCGTTTGGCTGCCGTGGATCTACAAAGGCTTGACTCTGCTGCTGATTGGCTGTCCATGCGCGCTGGTGATCTCCACCCCGGCGGCGATCACCTCCGGACTGGCGGTAGCGGCACGCCACGGTGCGCTGATTAAAGGCGGCGCGGCGCTGGAGCAGCTCGGCCGCGTACGACAGGTCGCGTTTGATAAAACCGGTACGCTGACTATCGGCCAGCCGCGCGTAACCGCCGCGATTACCGTCGCGGATATGGGTGAAAACGATCTACTGGCGCTGGCGGCCGCCGTGGAACAGGGCGCCAGCCATCCGCTGGCTCAGGCCGTCGTACGCGAAGCGGAACGGCGTCAGCTAACCCTCCCGTCGGCCAGCGGCCAGCGCGCGCTGGCCGGTTCCGGTATTGAGGCGCAAGTCGAGGGACGGCGGGTGCTGATTTGCGCCGCCAGCAAAAATACCGCCCCACAGTACGAGGAGCGTATCCAGCAACTGGAGAAGGCCGGGCAAACCGTGGTGCTGGTACTGCGCGATGAGATGCTGCTGGGAATTCTGGCGCTACGCGATACGCTGCGCGACGACGCCCGCCAGGCGGTAGATGAACTGCATCAACTGGGCGTTCAGGGCGTAATTCTTACCGGCGATAACCCGCGCGCGGCGGCAGCTATCGCCAGCGAACTGGGACTGGAATTTCGCGCCGGTCTGCTGCCTGAGGATAAAGTACAGGCGGTGACGGCGCTTAACGCACAAGCCCCGCTGGCGATGGTCGGCGACGGTATCAACGATGCGCCAGCCATGAAAGCCGCGACCATTGGTATTGCTATGGGCAGCGGTAGCGACGTTGCTCTGGAGACCGCCGATGCGGCACTGACCCATAACCGTCTGACCGGGCTGGCGCAGATGATCTCCCTGGCGCGCGCCACCCACGCCAATATCCGGCAGAATATCGCCATCGCGTTAGGTCTGAAGGGGATTTTCCTGGTCACCACCCTGCTCGGCCTGACCGGCCTGTGGCTGGCGGTGCTGGCGGATACCGGGGCAACGGTGCTGGTCACCGCCAACGCCCTGCGGCTACTGCGTAAGCAGTCAGCGGCAAGCCCCCGGCGGCGCTAACGCTGACCGGGCGACAAGCGGCACATCGCTGCGGCCAGGCGCGCAGCACCGCCCCGGAGAAGTCTGAACGGGCTCAGTGGCTTTTACGAATCAGATAGCGGTACGGCAGCGCTTCGGTTTCCTGCGCCAGCAGCTCATGTTCCATAAAGCGGCAGAAACCCGGAATATCGCGGGTAGTCGCCGGATCGTCAGCCACGATCAGCAACGTTTCGCCCACCGGCATCGTGCGCACGGTTTTACGCACCATCATCACCGGCTCCGGGCAACGAAGCCCCTGCGCATCAAGAGTATGGTCGGGGCTGGAGAAAAGTTCGCTCATTTTTATCTCACATTAACAAAACGGCCCTAGTTTACCCCTGGTTCGCCAGTTCGCAAGCCAGGTTAACGATTGCGCGAAAAACAACCATTGCATTACGCACACAACGCAGTATTATGCAGCCGTTTTATTGGGTTCCCTCACCCCAACTCTCTGTCCCTGAATAATTCGAGTTGCAGACAAGCGACGACGCAGTGAAGCGACGGCCCGTAAGGGCGAGGCTCATGGATGAGCCGAGTAACAAAGCTAACGCATCTGCAGCCTGAAGTATAACGGGCATAAAAAGGTCACAATATGAATCCGTTTACATCTCTTCAGCGTAAAAAAGCGCTGGTCTGGCTTTCGCTCTTCCATTTGCTGGTAATAACCTCCAGTAACTATCTGGTACAGCTACCGATCTCTATTTTTGGTTTTCATACCACCTGGGGTGCGTTCAGCTTTCCGTTTATTTTTCTCGCCACCGATCTGACGGTGCGGATTTTCGGCGCGCCGCTGGCGCGACGGATTATCCTCGCGGTAATGATTCCGGCGCTGATGATCTCCTACGTCGTCTCGGCACTGTTTTATATGGGCGGGTGGCAGGGTTTTGCGGCATTAACCCACTTCAACCTGTTTGTCGCCCGTATCGCTGCCGCCAGCTTTATGGCCTACGCGCTGGGGCAAATCCTCGATGTCCACGTCTTTAATCGCCTGCGCCAGAATCGTCGCTGGTGGCTGGCGCCAACGGCGTCCACTCTCTTCGGCAACATCAGCGACACCCTGGCCTTTTTCTTTATCGCCTTCTGGCGCAGCCCGGACCCGTTTATGGCGGCGCACTGGGGAGAAATCGCTATCGTCGATTATTGCTTCAAGGTACTGATTAGCATTGTATTCTTCTTGCCAATGTATGGCATGTTGTTGAATATGTTATTGAAAAAGCTGGCAGATAAATCTGATTTATCCGCATTGCAGCCAGGTTAAGAGTACTGGCGGAACGATGTGATAAGATAAGCGAATGAGCCGTTAATGGCCGTTTATCGAAAGGAAGATGTCAATGCGCAATTTGGTTAAATATGTCGGTATTGGCCTGCTGGTTATGGGGCTTGCGGCCTGTGATAACAGCGATACAAAAACAGCCACTACCGGCGCTGCCGCGGAAAGCAACGCCAGCGGGCAACCCATTAGCTTACTGGATGGCAAACTGAGTTTCTCCCTGCCAGCCGGTATGACCGATCAGAGCGGCAAGCTGGGCACCCAGGCTAACAATATGCACGTCTATTCGGATGCCACAGGCCAGAAAGCGGTGATTGTGATTGTCGGCGACAACACCCCTGAAGACCTG
The DNA here is from genome assembly GCF_043832615.1 of Klebsiella sp. KE9456. Taxonomy (NCBI): domain Bacteria; kingdom Pseudomonadati; phylum Pseudomonadota; class Gammaproteobacteria; order Enterobacterales; family Enterobacteriaceae; genus Klebsiella; species Klebsiella sp. KE9456. Next base: position 97,369 of record NZ_JBDYQK010000013.1, on the reverse strand, counting down.
GGCGTGATGGCCCAGCGTCTGGAAGAGCAGCAGCGCAGCCGCGACCCGCAGTTGCAGGTCGTAACCAATAAATCCATTGAGATTAAAGGCCACACCCTGCAACAGCTGGACAGCATTATATCTGCCAAAGGGCAGACCGCCTGGTCTTCCGTCATTCTTGGTAAAGTGGATAACAAGCTGCTGACCCTTCAGGTCACGCTGCCCGCAGACAACCAGCAGCAGGCGCAGACCGCAGCGGAAAATATCATTAACACTATCGTCATTCAGTAATCACTGGCCTGACCCCGCAGCCTCCGGTTCCCTGACCGGGGGCCGTCTTTTTAACCACCACCCCAGCAGCAGCGCCACCGCCACCAGCCCTGCTGTCGCGAGATAGATCGATGAAATTCCCGTCCACGCCATCAGCAGCCCGGCAAGCGGACCGGTCATTCCCAGCGAAAGATCCATAAATACCGTATAAGTTGCCAGCGCTGACCCCTGATTCTGCTGCGGTACGGCTTTCACCGCCACCACGCCAAGCGCCGGGAACACCAATGAGAACCCGGCGCCGGCAAACAGTGTGCCGATTTTCGCCATCAGCGGCGTACCGGCAAATCCGACTAACAGCAGCCCGATAATCTCGACGACAAAACAGATCATCGCCACATTCAGCCCGCCGAGACGATTAATCCCGTTCGGGAACAGCAGACGCGTGCCGACAAAGGCGCAGCTAAACAGCGTCAAGGCAAAGGCCGCGCCACTCCAGCCTTTTGCATCATAAAACAGGGTAATAAACGTGGCGATAACGCCAAAACCGGCCGACGCCAGGGCCAGCGCCATTCCGTAGAGCCAGACGCGCCCCAGTACCGCGCGAAACGACATCGCTTTGCCCTTGCTCGCCTTCACTGCCGCTCTCGGCAATGCACACAGCACCGCCACCAACGCCACAGCCATAATCGTACACGCCAGACCGTGCAGCCCAATAAGGGTGTAACAGAGCACGCCGAGCGGCGCGCCCATCGCCATCGCCCCGTAGGTCACAATCCCGTTCCAGGAGATAACGCGCCCAATATGCAACGAGCCAACAACCCCAACCCCCCATAGCGTTGAGCCCGTCCCCGCAAAGCTCTGCCCGATACCAAGAATGACGCGTCCAAGACAGAGCAACAGCAGGCTAACGATGGGCCAGCCATGGCTAAAAACCGCTAACAGATAGCACAGACCACTCAAAAAACAGCCGCACAGACCAAAGACGACGATGCTTTTCGGCCCCAGCAGGTCGGCGTAGCGCCCGGCATGGGGACGGCTAAGTAGCGTCGCGAAATACTGGAGGCTGATCACTAGCCCGGCCCAGAATGCGCTAAAGCCCATCACATCATGAACATAACCCGGCAACACCGCCAACGGCAGGCCAATAGTCAGGTAGCTGGCAAAGTTAAAGATCACAACAGAGACAATCCGCAGATTGAGACGCAATCCATTGAGCGCCGGTTCGGCGACGGTTTCAGGCATCGGGTTCCACCAGATTTTTACAACAATGTTTCGTTTCTACCATGTTGCATGCTGAAAATCAGCAGCAAGATTAGGCTGTGTCCGGCGACAAGTCAGCCACTACACTTAATGAATATCATCAAAAAGGAACAGTGAATGGCAACCCCTCAGCCCGATAAAACAGGCATGCATATTCTGCTCAAACTGGCATCGCTGGTCGTTATTCTCGCCGGTATTCATGCCGCAGCGGATATCATCGTACAACTATTACTGGCGCTTTTCTTCGCCATTGTCCTCAACCCGCTGGTAACCTGGTTTATTCGCCGTGGCATCCGACGTCCGGTGGCCATCACTATTGTGGTCGCAGTGATGCTCATTGTTCTTACTGCGCTAATTGGCGTGCTGGCGGCCTCCATTAACGAATTCGTCGCAATGTTGCCGAAGTACAATCAGGAACTGACGGTCAAGCTCCTGCGGCTGCAAGAGATTCTGCCATTTTTGCATATTCACATATCTCCGGAGCGAATATTACAACGCATTGATTCCGACAAACTGATGACGTTAACGACCACGCTAATGAGCGGGCTGTCAGGCGCTATGGCCAGCGTCGTTTTGCTGGTCATGACCGTTATCTTCATGCTCTTTGAAGTCCGTCATGTCCCTTATAAACTGCGTTTTGCACTCAGTAACCCCCAGATCCACATCGCCGGTCTCCACCGTGCCTTAAAAGGCGTCTCGCACTATCTGGCGCTAAAAACATTACTTAGCCTGTGGACCGGGGTCATTGTCTGGCTGGGGCTGGTAATAATGGGGATACAGTTTGCGCTGATGTGGGGCGTACTGGCTTTTCTGCTCAACTATGTACCCAATATTGGTTCAGTGATTTCCGCCGTTCCCCCGATGATTCAGGCGCTACTGTTTAATGGTTTTTATGAATGTATGTTGGTCGGCGCGCTTTTCCTGGTGGTGCATATGATTATCGGTAATATTCTGGAACCACGCATGATGGGCCATCGGCTGGGCATGTCTACGCTGGTGGTTTTTCTGTCCTTGCTGATCTGGGGCTGGTTGCTTGGTCCAGTCGGTATGCTGCTTTCGGTGCCATTGACCAGCGTATGTAAAATCTGGATGGAAACGACCAAAGGGGGGAGTAAGCTGGCAATATTACTCGGACCGGGACGCCCAAAAAGTCGATTGCCGGGTTAACAGGACAACCTACCAACCACGGTAGTTTTTATCTTTTTATTTGGCGGTTAAACTGGTACACATGCAAAAATATGTACCCGTTTACCTTAAACAGATAGCGATGATGATATTGTCTCTTAGTCGTTCAACTCAAGAAGACGGGCACTAAAGCATTAGCCTGACAAAACAGATAAAAACAATAAATGTCCTTCAAATTAGATGATGCTTTATCGCAGATTATTTTCATTGATACACTGGGATGAACAACCTATACTTTGCAACGATATTGACGTGCCATTACTTTCCATTGAAGAAAGTCATAAATATTACAACATGATAACCCCATCATCCCGCGATCGGTTATGTGGTACTACCCACTAATTTGGCTGAAATAAAATAATTCATGGCCGCGGGTGATAATCTTTTCGAAGCTTATTATTCATACGTATAAACAATACTTTGATAGGGAGTTTTAATGAAACAGTATATTAAATGGTTCGCCGCTATCGCGGTTGTTGGTGCCCTGGCTGGTTGCGCGCGCACTGCGCCAATCGATCAAATTCATACCACTGTTAGCGCGGGACACACTCAGAACCAGGTGAAAAATGCGATCCTGAAAGCCGGTGTTCAACGCCAGTGGATTATGTCTGAAGCGGGTCCCGGGGTCATCAAAGCACGTCAACAAACCCGCGATCACGTAGCTGAAGTGCGGATCACCTATACCGCCACCAGCTATGATATCAAATACGACAACAGTCTCAATCTGCTGGCTTCTGGCGGGAAAATTCACAAAAACTACAATCGTTGGGTACGCAATCTGGATAAAGATATTCAGATCAACCTGTCAGCGGGCGCCAATCTGTAATTACGCTTAAAGTCGGGCCGCATCAGGCCCGATAATATTCTTCTTTACCATTCAACGGGCTGCCCCACATGTACGAACAGGACTCTCTCAGCGCACTGGATGCGATAACTGAAGCACAACGTATTGCATTTGCGCCAATGCTTTTTCAAACCGCGTTGTGTCTGCGAAATGCGGGCGTGCTCACCTGGTTGGATAAACAAGGCAAATGCGGCGCTACTCTCGAAGAGATTACCGAAAACAGCACCATCAACGAATATGCCGCCAGTATACTGCTGGATATGGGATTAAGTGGGCGAATCATCACCTACAAAGAAGGATATTATTACCTCGCCAAAATCGGTCATTTCCTTTTACACGATACAATGACGCGTGTGAATATGAATTTCACCCAGGATGTTTGCTATCAGGGGCTGTTTTATCTGGAAAATGCGCTCAAGGAAGGCAAACCGTCAGGACTGAAAATATTCGGCGACTGGCCAACAATTTATCCCGCGCTATCACAATTACCGCAGGCGGCGCGTGACAGCTGGTTCGCCTTCGATCATTACTATTCCGACGGCGCATTTGACGCCGCGCTGCCTTATGTATTCGCCAGTCGCCCGGCAACCCTGTACGATGTGGGCGGAAATACCGGCAAATGGGCACTACGTTGCTGCCAGTTTGATGAAAATATCGCGGTCACATTATTAGATTTGCCACAACAAATTGCACTTGCCCGTAAAAATATCGAAAATGCAGGATTATCTCATCGCATAGATTTCCATGCAGTGGATATGCTGGGAGATACGCCTTTACCTGGAGAGGCCGATATCTGGTGGATGAGTCAGTTTCTGGACTGTTTTTCTCCTGAACAAATTATCACTATTCTCAGCAAAATTGCCCGTGTAATGAAACCTGGCTCAAAACTCTGCATTATAGAGCTGTTCTGGGATACACAGAAATTTGAAGCGGCGTCATTTAGCCTGAATGCGGCTTCGCTTTATTTTACCTGTATGGCAAATGGCAACAGCCGTTTCTACAGCGTAGAGAAGTTTTATCACTATCTGGACATGGCAGGGTTCCAGGTGGATGAACGCCATGACAACCTGGGCGTTGGGCATACTTTATTGATATGCCAAAAGAAAAAATAACAAAGTGACGTTAAAAAAACGTCACTGGTATCACCGGATTACCGCGGACGCGCGTTGATGAAATTTGCACTAAACATAACAGACTGGCAGGCCAGAGCCCCAGGACTTAGCGAAGCGACCCACTGGCAGCAGTGGTCGCGGGAGCCGTACGCCATCGATCCCGCCGCGCCGCAGGCAAAACTGCACGAACTCCCGATGATGACCGCCCGGCGGCTCAGTTCCGGCAGCAAACTGGCGGTGGAGTGCGGGCTGACCATGCTGCGTCGCCACGATATCGACGCGGTGCTCTATACCAGCCGCCACGGCGAACTGGAGCGTAACTACCGCATCCTGCACGCGCTGGCGATGGAACAGGCGCTCTCTCCCACCGATTTCGCCCTGTCAGTACACAATTCCGCGGTCGGTAATCTGACCATTGCCGCAAAACAGCCGATTGTCTCATCCTCGCTTTCCGCCGGGAGAGACACCTTCCAGCAAGGGTTGTGCGAAGTGATGTGCCTGCTTCAGGCGGGTTATCAGCGGGTACTGATGGTCGATTTCGATGGCTTCCTGCCCGAGTTTTACCATCCGCGATTACCGCCGCAGATGCCGACCTGGCCTTACGCCGTCGCCTTTGTCATTGAAGCGGGGAATGCGCTGTCCTGCGCCACGCGGCCCGGCGCGCCTCAGGATGAAACGCCGCTTCCGCAAAGCCTGCTGTTTTTACAGCGTTACTTACAAAACGCCGACGCCTTTACGCTGCCGGGCGAGCGGGTAGAGTGGCAGTGGAGCCGCGCGTGAACACGCTTCTGGCGCGCCTGGATTGGGCATGGCGACTGGTGATGACCGGTTTTTGTTTTGCCCTGTTCGGCATCGGCGGGCTGTTGCTTTCTGTCGTGTGGTTCAACTTATTGTTACTATTGGTATGGAACCCCGTCAGACGCCGCCGCCTGGCCCGTCGCAGCATTGCGGCCAGTTTTCGCGCCTTTTTAACGGTAGCGAAAACGCTTGGCGTTCTGGACTACCGCATTGAAGGGAGCGACGTGCTGCGACAGGAGAAAGGGTGTCTGGTGGTGGCGAACCATCCCACGCTTATCGATTACGTGCTGCTGGCTTCCGTCATGCCCGAAACCGACTGCCTGGTGAAGAGCGCACTGCTGAAAAACCCGTTCGTCAGCGGCGTTATTCGCGCGGCGGATTACCTGATCAACAGCCAGGCCGACGCGCTGTTACCGGCCTGCCAGCAGCGTCTGGATCAGGGCGACACAATATTGATTTTCCCCGAAGGGACGCGAACGCGACCCGGTGAAAAAATGACGTTGCAACGCGGCGCGGCCAATATCGCCGTGCGCTGCGGCAGCGATTTACGCGTAGTGACTATCCACTGTAGCGAGCATCTGCTGGATAAGCAGAGCAAATGGTATGACGTGCCTCCCGCGAAACCTCTGTTTACCGTAGAGGTGCGCGAGCGGATCGCGATCGACCCGTTTAACGATGCAAATTTACAAGAACCGGCGCTGGCGGCAAGGCAGTTGAACCGGCATCTTTTGCTTCAATTACAACCAGGTGCTACACCTCTTTCAGGAATTAATGATGCAAGCGCTCTACCTTGAAATTAAAAATCTCATAATAAATACGCTGAATCTGGACGAGCTGTCCGCTGACGATATCGATACCGAGGCAGCGCTCTTTGGTGATGGTTTAGGACTGGATTCGATCGATGCCCTTGAGCTGGGGCTGGCGGTGAAAAACCAGTATGGCGTGGTGCTCTCCGCAGAGAGCGAAGAGATGCGTCAGCACTTCTTTTCCGTCGCCACGCTGGCATCTTTCATTCACGCTCAACGTGCCTGAGGCGAGTCCGTTATGACAGAACAACATGCCATTTATGAAGAAGTCTCCGCGCTTCTGGTCAAACTGTTTGAAATCGACCCTCAGGACATCAAACCTGAGGCGCGCCTGTATGAAGATCTGGAGCTGGACAGCATCGACGCCGTCGACATGATCGTGCATCTGCAAAAGAAAACCGGTAAGAAAATCAAGCCGGAAGAGTTCAAAGCGGTGCGTACCGTGCAGGATGTCGTCGACGCCGTAGAACGCCTGCTGAAAGAAGCGTAATACGCCATGTCAGGCGCTCACGCGCGTATGGGTATTCAGTTGCTGACCGGCCTGATGCTGCTGGCCTGGCCATTTTTGATCTGGTTTGGGCTGACGCATAACAGCCTCCACTGGCTGCTGCCGCTGATGGCGTTGCTGCTCTTTTTACGCTTTCGTCAGACCCGGCGACAGGCGGGGCCGCTGCGCGTCGTCACTCAGGTGGCGGCGGTGGCGGGCATAGCGCTTTGCGTCGCCAGCTATCTGCTTAAAACACATCAACTGCTGCTGTTTTACCCGGTCGTTGTTAACGGCGTCATGCTTGCCGTTTTTGGCGGCTCGCTGTGGACATCCATGCCGATTGTCGAACGTCTGGCGCGACTGCGTGAACCTGCGCTGCCGGAAGCCGCAGTGCGCTACACCCGTCGCGTAACACAAATCTGGTGCGCCTTTTTCATCGGCAACGGCGGTATTGCGCTCTTTACCGCGCTACACGGCGACATGGCGCTATGGACCGCCTGGAACGGCATGATTGCCTATCTGCTGATGGGCGCGTTGATGGCGGGCGAGTGGCTGGTGCGCCGCCAGGTGATTAAACGAGAAACACAATGAAGCAGACCCTTCCGCTCTCCCGCTGGCTCACCGCGCCACGCCCGGATGAAACGCCTGTTGCCTGGCTGGGTGAGGACACCTGGACGCTGGGCCACCTGCGCCATGACGTCGCGCAGCTGGTGAAACACCTGCAACAGCAGGAGGGCGAGCGCTGGGCGCTGTGTTTTGAGAACAGCTATCTGTTTATTGTTGCGCTGCTGGCAACGCTGCATAGCGGAAAAACGCCCGTTATTCCCGGGCATAACCGCGTCTCTCTGCTGGATGAGCAGCGCGCGCTGTTCAACGGCGTGCTCAGCGATAAGACGTCTGGCTGGCACGGCCCGCTGCTGGTGGTCAATACATCACGACAGTTCAGCACAGAAGCCTTCACATTCGACGATATTGCCGCCGATGCCTTCGTTGAATTGTTTACCTCTGGCTCCACCGGTCAGCCCAAGCGCATCATCAAACCCATCGCGCGGCTGGATTGCGAGGCCGAACTGCTGGCGATGCGTTTTGCCGACCGCCTGGCAGGCTGTCGCGTCGTGGCGTCAGTCGTTCCTCAGCATCTGTACGGTCTGACTTTCCGTATTTTCCTGCCGATGGCGCTCGGCCTGCCGCTTCATGCCGCAATGCTCTACTACGCAGAGCAGCTTGCCGCGCTAAGCCACGACCACCGCTATGCGTTTATCAGCAGTCCGGCGTTCCTGAAACGCCTCGACCACCGGCTCACGCCGCCGCCGGTCAACATGATCCTTTCCGCAGGCGGTATGCTGCCCTGGGGCGATGTCACGCAAACCGCCGCCTGGCTCAATATCTGGCCGGATGAAATCTATGGCAGCACCGAAACCGGCATTCTCGCCTGGCGCTACCGCCAGCAGGAGGAGATCGCCTGGCTCCCCTTCCCCGGCGTACATTTCCAGCCGGAGGGCGAAGCATTTCGCGCCTTTTCGCCGCTGATCGTGCAGCAGGACGGCCTGTTGCTCGACGATATCCTCCAGTTTGATGAGAACGGCCAGTTCCGCCTGATGGGACGCCGGGGGCGCGTCGTCAAAATTGAAGAGAAACGGATCTCGCTCAGCGAAGTTGAACAGCGGCTGCTGGAGCTGAAGGGCATCCGCGAGGCGGTCGCGCTGCCTGTTTCACGCGGCGGTCGTCAGGGCATTGGCGTTCTGCTGGTGCTGGATGACGAAACCCGCCAACAATGGCAGCGCTGCGGCGGCAAAGCCCAGGAGCTGACCTGGCGTCGTTCGCTGCTGCCGTGGCTGGAGCCGGTTGCCGTACCTCGCTACTGGCGCGTGATCGACGAGATCCCGGTCAACAGTATGAACAAGCGTGTCTATGCGCAATTACAGGAGTTATTTCATGATACCCCATGAAATTGAGCGCCATCAGGCACAACCCCAACAGCTTGAGATCGTCCTGCATCTCGACCCTTCCCTGTTCTGGTTCAGCGGCCACTTTACCGTGCAACCGCTGTTGCCCGGCGTCGCGCAGCTGGACTGGGTGATGCATTACGCCACCACGCTGCTCACGCCCGGCTGGCGTTTTCACAGCATTCAGAACGTCAAATTCCAGGCGCCGCTGCTGCCTGAAACCACGGTGACGCTGACCCTGAGCTGGCAGGAGACCCGCCAGCTCCTGACGTTTAGCTATCAGCGTCACGATGGCGACGCGCGGCATACCGCCAGCAGCGGGAAGATCCGGTTATGCCGTTGACCTTCACTCCCTGCGTGCTCATCCCCTGCTACAACCACGGCGCGATGATGGCGCGGGTGCTGGCGCGGCTACAGCCGTTTAATCTGCCCTGCATTGTGGTGGATGACGGCAGTGACGAAACAACACGTCGGCAATTAGCACAGCTGGCGGCTCAGGAACCAAACCTGACGCTGATCCGCCTGCCGGAAAACGCGGGCAAAGGCGCTGCGGTGATTCGTGGGCTACAGGCGGCCTCAGACGCGGGATTTACCCACGCGGTGCAGGTGGACGCCGACGGCCAACATGCCATTGAAGATATTCCGAAGCTGCTCGAACTGGCGCAGGAAAACCCAGCCGCGCTGATCTCCGGGCAGCCGATCTATGACGATTCCATTCCTCGTTCGCGCCTGTACGGTCGCTGGATAACCCACGTCTGGGTATGGATTGAAACGCTTTCGTTCCGGTTGAAAGACAGCATGTGCGGGTTTCGCGTGTATCCGGTCGCCCCTGTGCTGCAACTGGCGCAGCGCGTCACGCTCGGCAAACGGATGGACTTCGACACCGAAGTCATGGTGCGCCTCTACTGGCAGGGCAACACCAGCTATTTTGTCCCGACCCGCGTTACCTATCCGCTGGACGGACTGTCCCATTTTGACGCGCTAAAAGACAACTGCCGAATTTCACTGATGCACACCCGCTTGTTCTTCGGCATGCTGCCGCGCATCCCGTCTTTGCTGTTTCGCCGCTCGTCGCCGCACTGGGCGCGCCAGCAGGAAGTTAAAGGGCTGTGGGGAATGCGTCTGATGCTGCTGGTCTGGCGTCTGCTTGGGCGTAAGGCGTTCTCGCTGCTGCTTTATCCGGTGGTCGGCGTCTACTGGCTGACGGCAGCGCACGCCCGCAACGCGTCGCAACACTGGCTGGCCCGCGTGCGAACGCAACTGACGTCACGCCAGCGCCCCGTTCCGTCCCGGCTGACCAGCTTCCACCACTTTCTGCGTTTTGGCGAAGCGATGCTGGATAAAATCGCCAGCTGGCGCGGGGAGCTACAGTTTGGCCGCGATGTGGTCTTTGCGCCGGGCGCAGAAGAGACGCTCAACATCACGGCGCCAACGGGCAAACTGCTGCTGGCCTCGCATCTGGGCGATGTCGAAGCCTGCCGCGCGCTGGCGCAATTGCAGGGCAGCAAAACCATCAACGCTCTGGTGTTCAGCGACAATGCCCAACGTTTTAAACAGATCATGGACGAGACGGCGCCGCAGGCCGGGCTGAACCTGATGCCCGTCACCGACATCGGCCCGGACACCGCCATCCTGCTGAAAGAGAAGCTGGAACGCGGCGAGTGGATCGCCATTGTTGGCGACCGTATTGCGGTTAACCCACAGCGTGGCGGCGAGTGGCGCGTCTGCTGGAGCCGTTTTATGGGTCAGCCCGCGCCGTTTCCGCAGGGGCCATTTATTCTGGCCTCCATCCTGCGCTGCCCGGTTCAGCTTATTTTCGCTCTGCGCCAGAACGGGAAACGGCATATCCACTGTGAACCGTTCGCCGACCCGCTGCTGTTGCCGCGCGCCGAACGCCAGCAGGCATTACAGCAGGCCATCGACCGCTACGCCGAACGCCTTGAGCACTACGCGCTACAGTCGCCTCTCGACTGGTTTAATTTTTTCGATTTCTGGCAACTGCCGGATGCCAAAAACAAGGAGTAAAGGGTGCTTAACGATCCCCGTTTTACTGCTGAAGTAGAGCTGACCATTCCGTTCCACGACGTCGATATGATGGGCGTTGCGTGGCACGGCAACTATTTCCGCTACTTCGAGATTGCCCGTGAGGCGCTGCTCAACCAGTTCGACTACGGCTACCGCCAGATGAAAGCGTCCGGCTACCTGTGGCCTGTGGTCGATACCCGCGTGAAGTACCGCAACGCGCTGACATTCGAACAACGCATTCGGGTGCGCGCCCGCCTTGAAGAGTACGAAAACCGCCTGCGCATCGGCTACGAAATTTTTGATGCGCAGACGGGAAAACGCGCCACGACGGGTTACACCATCCAGGTGGCGGTAGAAGAGAAAAGCCGCGAGATGTGCTTCGTCAGCCCGGATATTTTGTTTGAACGTATGGGAGTAACGCCATGAGATTCCTGCCGCTGCTGGCGCTGATCATCAGCCCGTTCGTGAGCGCTCTGACGCTCGACGATCTGCAACAGCGCTTTACCGAACAGCCGGTTGTCCGCGCTCACTTCGATCAAACCCGGACGATTAAGGATCTGCCGCAGCCGCTGCGATCCCAGGGCAGGATGCTGATCGCTCGCGACCAGGGGCTGCTGTGGGATCAAACCGCCCCGTTCCCGATGCAGCTGCTGCTGGACGACAAACGGATGGTGCAGGTGATCAACGGTCAGCCGCCGCAGGTCATCACCGCCGAAAACAACCCGCAGATGTTCCAGTTTAATCACCTGCTGCGCGCGCTGTTCCAGGCTGACCGCAGCGTGCTGGAGCAGAACTTCCGCGTCGATTTCGCCGATAAAGGCGAGGGACGCTGGACGCTGCGACTGACGCCGATCACCACGCCGCTGGACAAGATTTTCGCCACGATTGACCTGGCCGGACAAACGTATCTGGAGTCAATCCAACTGAATGATAAACAAGGCGATCGCACGGATATCGCACTCACTCAACACCAACTGACGCCCGCTCAACTGACCGATGACGAACGCCAACGTTTTACCGCGCAATAGCCGTAAAAGCCTCGCGCTGCTATGGGGTGTCGCCTGCCTGATTATGTTGGGCGCATTGCTGACGCTGCTGCCCCAGTCACGGCTGAACAGCAGCGTGCTGGCAATGCTGCCAAAACAGGCTTTAGGGAATATTCCGCCTGGCCTGAACGACGGTTTCATGCAGCGCCTCGACCAACAGCTGGTCTGGCTGGTAAGTCCAGGTAAACAGGCCGATCCGCAGGTGGCGCGCGACTGGCTCGCGCTGTTGCAAAAATCCCACGCGCTGGCGGACGTCAAAGGCCCGATGGACGCCAACAGCCAGCAGGCATGGGGCGCCTTTTTCTGGCAGCATCGCAACGGCCTGATCGATGAGGCCACCCGCGCTCGCCTGCAAAACGGAGGCGACGCGCAGGCGCAGTGGATTCTGTCTCAGCTGTATTCCGCCTTCTCCGGGGTGAGCGGTAAAGAGCTGCAAAACGATCCGCTGATGCTGATGCGCGGTTCGCAGCTGGCGATGGCGAAAAACGGCCAGCGTCTGCGGCTGATGGACGGCTGGCTGGTCACTCAGGATGAGCAGGGGCACTACTGGTATCTGCTGCACGGCGAGCTGGCCGGTTCGTCGTTTGATATGCAGCAAACGCACCAGCTCGTCACCACGCTCAGCGCGCTGGAAGGTGAACTAAAAACGCGTTATCCGCAGGCGCAGCTGCTGTCGCGCGGTACGGTTTTTTACAGTGATTACGCCAGCCAGCAGGCGAAACAGGATATCTCCACCCTTGGCGTGGCGACGGTTCTGGGCGTGATTCTGCTGATCGTGGCGGTCTTTCGCTCGCTGCGCCCGCTGCTGCTGTGCCTGATATCAATTGGCGTCGGCGCGCTGGCCGGAACCGTCGTCACCCTGCTGATTTTCGGCGAGCTGCATCTGATGACGCTGGTGATGAGCATGAGCATCATCGGTATTTCGGCCGACTATACGCTTTATTACCTGACCGAGCGCATGGTGCACGGCAACGACGCGTCGCCGTGGCAGAGCCTCGCCAAAGTGCGCAACGCCCTGCTGCTGGCGCTGCTGACCACCGTCGCGGCGTATCTGATCATGATGCTCGCCCCTTTCCCCGGCATTCGCCAGATGGCGGTATTTGCCGCCGTGGGATTAAGCGCCTCCTGCCTGACGGTCATTTTCTGGCATCCGTGGCTGTGTCGCGGGCTGCCTGTGCGCCCCGTTCCGGCAATGGTGCTGATGTTGCGCTGGCTGGCGGCGTGGCGGCGCAATAAAAAACTGTCCATCGGCCTGCCGGTGGCGCTGGCGATCTTCTCGCTGGCGGGCATCGCAACGCTGCATGTGGATGACGATATTTCACAGCTACAGGCGCTGCCGCAGCAGATTCTGGCGCAGGAAAAAGCGATCACCGCCCTGACCGGGCAGAGCGTCGATCAGAAATGGTTTGTGGTTTACGGTCAATCCGCACAGCAAACGCTGGAGCGGCTGGAAGCCTTTACCCCTGCGCTGGAACAGGCAAAACGTGACGGGCTGCTCAACGGCTATCGCACGCTTCCGATCAACTCGCTCGCCCGTCAGCAGCAGGATCTGAAGCTACTGAAAAACGCCGCTCCGGCGGTGAGCCGCGCGCTACAGAATGCCGGGCTTTCCACGGTTAACCCGGATCTGAACGCCATGCCGGTAACGGTGGACGCCTGGCTTGCCAGCCCGGCCAGCGAAGGCTGGCGGCTGCTGTGGCTGACGCGGGAAAATGGCGAAAGCGGCGTGCTGGTGCCGGTAGACGGCGTGAAGCGGAGCGCCGCGCTGAACGCCCTCGCCACGCAATATTCCGGCGTGGCGTGGGTTGACCGAAAAAGCACCTTCGACGCGCTGTTCGCCCTCTATCGCAATGTGCTGACGGGACTGCTGTTTGTGGCGCTGGCGATCATTGCCTGCGGCGCGATGATCAGGCTTGGCTGGCGCAAAGGGCTGGTAAGCCTGGTGCCGTCAGTGCTGTCGCTGGGCTGCGGTCTGGCGGCGCTGACATTGAGCGGCCATGCGGTCAATCTGTTCTCGCTATTGGCGCTGGTGCTGGTGCTGGGGATCGGCATCAACTATACGCTGTTTTTCAGCAACCCACGCGGAACGCCGCTGACCTCGCTACTGGCGATTACGCTGGCGATGATGACCACGCTGCTGACCCTCGGCATGCTGGTCTTTAGCGCCACCCAGGCCATCAACAGTTTCGGTATCGTACTGGTCAGCGGGATTTTCACCGCATTTCTGTTATCGCCTCTGGCAATGCCCGGTAAAAAAGAGAAAAAAAGAAGATGATCAAACAAACAGCGCACTGGTTGAGACACCTTTTGCCGGATGGCGGCTTTGCCTTATCCGGCCTACGCCAGCGCACAAACCGCAGGCCGGATAAGCGTAGCGCCATCCGGCTGTTTCTGCTGATGACCGCAGCGCTCATTCTGACCGGATGCAGCCACTCGCAGAAAGCGCCGGAAGGCCGCCCGCAGGCGTGGCTGGAACCCGGCGCGCGCGTCACGCTGCCTGCGCCGGGCATCTCTCCGGCGGTCAGTTCGCAACAACTGCTCACCGGCAGCTTTAACGGCAAAACCCAGTCGCTGCTGGTGATGCTCAATGCCGACGAGCAAAAAATCACCCTTGCCGGACTGTCGTCGGTTGGCATCCGCCTGTTCCTGGTCACCTATGATGAGAAAGGGCTGCACACCGAGCAGTCCATCGTGGTGCCGCAGCTGCCGCCCGCCAGCCAGGTTCTGGCCGACGTAATGCTCAGCCACTGGCCGATTAGCGCCTGGCAGCCGCAGTTGCCGACGGGCTGGACGCTCACCGACAACGGCGACAAACGCGAGCTGCGCAATGCCAGCGGTAAGCTGGTGACGGAAATTATCTATCTGAACCGCAAAGGCAAACGCGAGCCGATCAGCATTGAGCAGCATGTGTTCAAATACCACATCACCATTCAATATCTGGGTGACTGATATGATCTATATTTCTGCGATCGGTATGATCAACGCGCTGGGCAACGATACGGATGAGATCGCCACGAACCTGACGCGCGGCGTGGTGCCTGGTATGCGCCCTCGCCCCGGCTGGCTACAGGGGCATCCGCAGGCGGTGCTCGCCGGTGTTGACGGCGAACTGCCCGCCATCCCCGATGACTTTGCCGCTCACCGTTCGCGCAACAATCAGCTGCTGCTGGCCGCGCTCGCGCAGATCCAGCCCCGGGTGGATGAAGCCATCGCGCAGTATGGCCGCGATCGCGTCGCCGTGGTGCTCGGCACCAGCACCTCCGGCCTCGACGAAGGTGATGCCCATGTCAACCTGACGCTAAACGGCCAGGAAAGCCTCTCCTGGCAGTACCCGCAGCAGGAGCTGGGCGATCCGTCGCGCTTTCTCAGCCGCTGGCTGGCGCTTGATGGCCCGGCGTTTACCCTTTCCACCGCCTGTTCCTCCAGCGCCAGAGCGATCATCAGCGGACGCCGACTGATCGAAGCCGGTCTGGCGGACGTGGCGATTGTCGGCGGCGCGGACACCTTAAGCCGGATGCCGATTAACGGCTTCCACAGCCTGGAGTCGCTCTCTCCAACGCGATGCCTGCCGTTCGGCCGGGATCGCAGCGGCATTACCATCGGCGAAGGGGCCGCGCTGATGCTGCTGACCCGCGAACCGCAGCCTGTCGCGCTGCTGGGCGTCGGCGAGTCCAGCGACGCGTACCATATTTCCGCGCCGCATCCGCAAGGTGAAGGCGCGATTCGCGCGATTACCCAGGCGCTCAATGACGCAGGCATCACGCCGACGCAGGTGGGTTATATCAACCTGCACGGCACCGCCACGCCGCTCAACGACCAGATCGAATCGAAAGTCGTGAGTGAACTGTTTGGCGAGAATGTGCCCTGTAGCTCCACCAAACATCTGACCGGGCACACGCTGGGCGCAGCAGGAATCACCGAAGCCGCCCTCAGCATGTTGATTCTGCAACGCGACTTGCCGCTGCCGCCGCAGGATTTCAGCGATTCGCCGCGTGACCCGGCGTTGCCGCGCTGCGGCATCATCGAACAACCGCGCGCGCTTGAACGCCCGGTGATCTTATCTAACTCGTTCGCCTTTGGCGGCAACAACGCCAGCATTCTGCTCGGGAGGGTTTCATGAGTCGCTATTTATCACCCGGCGAGTATCTGCCGCATGACGCCCCCATGTTGCTGCTCGAAGACGTCGAGTGCGTCACGGACGAGTCCGCCGCCTGCCGCGTCACCGTGGCGCCAGGCGGCGTGCTGGCCCCGTTTCTTGATCCGCAGGGCAATCTGCCCGGCTGGTTCGCGCTGGAACTGATGGCGCAAACCGTCGGCGTCTGGTCAGGCTGGCATCGTCATCAACAGGGTCAGAGCGCTATCTCTTTGGGCATGGTGCTCGGCGCGCGTGAACTCGTCTGCGCCGCAGGCGCCCTCCCCGCCGGGGAAACGCTGACCATCAGGGCCACATTACTCATGCAGGATGAGCGTTTCGGCAGCTTTGAATGCACAATCGACGTGGGGGATAACACGCTGGCGACAGGCCGCGTAAATACGTTCCAGCCCACGCAGGAAGAACTCACCACGCTATTTCAACAGGGAGCTGCAACATGAGTCGTTCCGTTCTGGTTACCGGGGCCAGCAAAGGCATCGGTCGCGCCATCGCCCGTCAACTGGCGGCTGACGGCTTTGTTGTCGGGGTTCACTATCACCGTGACGCGCAGGGCGCGCAAGAAACGCTGGACGCCATTCTCGCCGTCGGCGGCGCAGGCCGTCTGCTCAGTTTTGACGTCGCCAGTCGCGAGCAGTGCCGCGAGGTGCTGGAGCAGGATATCGACGCGCATGGCCCGTGGTATGGCGTGGTCAGCAACGCCGGGATCACCCGCGACGCCGCCTTTCCGGCGCTGAGCGACGACGACTGGGATGCCGTGATCCACACCAATCTCGACAGCTTTTACAATGTGATTCAGCCGTGCATCATGCCAATGATTAGCGCACGTCAGGGTGGACGGATCATTACCCTGTCATCCGTTTCCGGCGTGATGGGCAACCGTGGTCAGGTTAACTACAGCGCCGCAAAAGCGGGCATTATCGGTGCGACAAAAGCGCTGGCGATTGAGCTGGCAAAACGTAAAATCACCGTCAACTGCATCGCGCCGGGGCTGATTGACACCGGCATGATCGCAATGGAAGAGGCCGCGCTGAAAGAGGCGATGTCCATCATCCCAATGAAACGTATGGGCCAGGCAGATGAAGTGGCAGGGCTGGCCAGTTATTTAATGTCGGATATTGCGGGTTACGTTACCCGCCAGGTCATATCCATCAATGGAGGGATGTTATGACGCGTCGCGTTGTGATTACAGGCATGGGCGGCGTCACCGCGTTTGGCGAGAACTGGCAGGACGTTTCCACCAGACTGAAAGCTTACGAAAACGCCGTGCGCCAGATGCCGGAATGGCAGGTTTATGACGGACTGCATACGCTGCTCGGCGCGCCAGTCGATGATTTCACCCTACCGGCACACTATACCCGCAAGCGTATTCGGGCGATGGGCCGCGTGTCGCTCATGTCCACCCGCGCCACCGAACTGGCGCTGGAGCAGGCAGGGCTTATCGACGATGCGGTGCTGACCAACGGCGAAACCGGGATTGCCTATGGTTCTTCTACCGGCAGTACCGGCCCGGTGAGCGAATTCGCCACCATGCTGACGGAAAAACACACCAACAACATCACCGGCACCACTTACGTGCAGATGATGCCGCACACCACCGCCGTCAACACCGGGCTGTTCTTTGGCCTGCGAGGTCGCGTGATCCCGACGTCCAGCGCCTGCACCTCCGGCAGTCAGGCGATTGGTTATGCCTGGGAAGCGATTCGTCACGGCTACCAGACGGTGATGGTCGCCGGCGGCGCAGAAGAGTTATGCCCGTCTGAAGCGGCGGTTTTTGACACGCTGTTCGCCACCAGCCAGCTCAATGACGAACCGAAAACGACGCCTTCGCCGTTCGATGAAAAGCGCGACGGTCTGGTAATTGGCGAAGGCGCAGGAACGCTGATTCTCGAAGAGCTGGAACATGCCAAAGCCCGAGGGGCGACCATTTACGGCGAAATCATCGGCTTTGCCACTAACTGCGACGCCGCGCATATCACCCAGCCACAGCGTGAAACCATGCAGATTTGCATGGAACAATCGCTGAAAATAGCAGGCTTAAGCGCACAGGATATAGGGTACATTTCCGCCCACGGCACGGCGACCGATCGGGGCGATATCGCAGAAAGTCAGGCAACGGCCGCAATTTATAGCGATAATGTGCCGATCTCCTCGCTAAAAAGCTACTTTGGGCATACCCTTGGCGCCTGCGGGGCACTGGAAGCCTGGATGAGTCTGCAAATGATGCGTGAAGGTTGGTTTGCACCTACGCTAAACTTGAGTCAGCCGGATACCCAATGCGGCGCGCTGGATTACATCATGGGTGAAGCCCGCAAGATTGATTGTGAATTTTTGCAAAGCAACAACTTTGCGTTTGGCGGCATCAATACTTCTATCATTATTAAACGTTGGCCCTGATATGTACCGGATTGTTCTGGGAAAAGTTTCGACACTGAGCACAGGCGCGCTGCCGTCGCCACTGTACGCACAGGCGCCGCAGGGCGCTCGCCGCGCGCGCTGGCTGGCTGGTCGCATGCTGCTTTCCCACTTCCTGTCACCGCTGCCGGAAATGATCTATGGAGAGCACGGCAAACCCGCCTTCGCCGCTACAACGCCGCTTTGGTTCAACCTCAGCCACAGCGGCGATAATATCGCTCTGCTGTTAAGTGACGAAGGAGAAGTGGGTTGCGATATTGAAGTGGTGCGACCACGCAATAACTGGCGTGCGCTGGCCGATACAATTTTTAGCGCAGGTGAACAGGCAGAGATAGAGACCGAACAGCCAGAAGGACAACTGGCGGCCTTCTGGCGAATCTGGACGCGCAAAGAAGCTATTCTCAAACAGCGCGGCGGCAGTGCCTGGCAGATAAGCGGCATCGACAGCGCGCAGCCCTCCGCACTGTCGCTCAGTCAGATTCAGATAGGCTCACTCAGCCTTGCGGTCTACACGCCAACGCCATTTCTTTTAACCACCGACAATATCAAACAGATTACCCCCGCCGTTTCACTGGCCAGAAAATAGTCAGCACCCCGGCGACAATCAACAACACGCCCAGCAGTGATTGCCAGTGGAAAGGCTCATGCCAGCCGGGGAGCCAGATCGCAGCGGCCCATACCAGAATGTAGCTCAGGCTTAGCAACGCGTAGGCTTTGGCCAGCGGCAATTGTTGCAGGGAAAAGTACCAGCACACCATTGACAACAGATATCCCATAAGGCCGAGCAACAGGCTAAAAGCGCCCGCCCGCAGATGCAGCAGGTGACTGAAGAAGGTGAGTAAATCCGTCAGCGGAGGTAGCTCGATCATCGCACTACGCAGCAGTAGCTGCGCGCCGCTCGCCAGACCGACGCTGAATAACGCCCAGATTAACCCCATCAGACGCCGCTCCCCAGAATAACGATCCCGATGACGATCAGCCCCACGCCAAACCAGTGGCGCCGCGCGACCGGCTCGTGCCAGATCCCCCATGCGGCAAACGTCACCCAGACAAAATTGAGGCTCAGCATGGGGTAGGCAATGCTGACCGGGATCGACTGCAACACACTCAGCCATAACAGCATGCTGCCGCCCAGAGAGAGCAGCGCTAACCCCAGCCAGCCGAAAATATGATGCCCGCGCCGCCCGGATTTAGACGGGCGGGTTGCCTGTTTCTGGCACAGTTGTCCGGCGCAGCTCAGCAGGCTGGCGAAAACCAGACAGATCCAGACGCTCATTGCGGCAGGTACTGGATAAACACCATCCGCCCCAGCACATAAAAGTTGTCCGGTTTCGGTAGCGGTAAATCGCCCATACTCTCCCCTTTATCCATCAGCAGAACCAGCGAAACGGGCCCCTGCTGGCGATGCGCGGCCAGCCAGCGGGTAAAGTCACGCTGGCTCACATAGCGGCCCTGCGCATCCGGCCAGGCCAGCCCGTACTGCAGCTCACCCTGCTTGTCATACAGGATGATATCGCTACGCTTTAGCTCCCACGCTAAACCCGCGGCTATCCCCACGTTGTTGCTCAGCACATAACGGCTTGGCGTCAGCGAGTCTCTGACGATATCCGCCATAAACTGCGGCTGCTTACTGTCGATAATCCGATCGGGAATAGCGAAACCCATCAACAACGCCAGCGCCAGCGGGCAGCAGGCGGCGAGCGTCCAGCGCCGGGCAGTGTCTTTTATCGCCAGCCAGCCCATCAGCGCCCAGAAGACGAATATCAGCGCCGCCAGCAGGCACTTATACAGCTCAATATGGCGCCATAGCGACCTGTGCATAAAGCCCCATGGCGAGACCACCAGTACGGCGACCAGCCCCATCAGGCCGAAGGCAAGGTTGATCATGCCGTTGATTTTCAACACCCTTGCCCCGGATTTCGCGGCATCCAGCGCATAACGCGCCATCAGAATCGATAACGGCGCGAAACATGGCAGGATGTAGGTCGGGAGTTTACCCTTAGCAATGCTGAAGAACAGAAACGGCATCACCACCCATCCCAACAAATAGAGCGCCCCGCGCGATGCCTCGCGTTCGGTCCAGCCGCGCTTCAACGCCCCCGGCAACAGCGCCAGCCACGGCAGGCTACCGGCAAGCAGAAACGGAATGTAGTACCAGAACGGCGCTTTATGCTGGGCGTCTTTTTCGGCAAAACGCTGGATATGCTCAACCCAGAAGAAGTAGCGCCAGAAGTCCGGCTCACGCCTGGCGATAGCCAGCCCCCACGGCAGGACGATCAGCACGCAAACCCCTACCGCCAGCCAGCCATACGTCAGCACTTCGCGCCAGCGTTTGCCCGCCATCACCCATGGCAACACCCCGATGACCGGCACTGCCAGCGCGAGGAAGCCTTTGGTCATGACTCCCATACCGCAGGCAACACCCAGCAAGACGTAGCCGAGGATTTTGCCGCGGTGGCTTTGCGCCTGCGCCGCTCCCCAGAAACTGCACATCGCCAGCGCCATCCACATGGTGATCATCGGATCCAGCACCGCATAGGTGCCGATACCGTAGACCAGCAGCGCGGTCAGGAATATGACCGGTGACAGGATCGCGAGGCGTTTATCGCGAAAGAGCCGCCACGCCAGCCAGGCCACCAGCAGGGCGGTGGCGGAGATGGAGAAGACCGCCCCGAACCGCACCGCAAAGTTGTTATGACCGAACAGCCACTGGCTGATACTGTTAACCCAGTATCCGGCAATCGGCTTTTCAAAATAACGCAACCCAAGGAAATGTGGCACCAGCCAGTCGCCGCTCGCCAGCATTTCGCGACTAATCTCCGCATAGCGGGTTTCATCCGGCTGCCACAGCAAACGGAAATTGAGTGGCAGTAAATAGTAGATCACAAAAAGAGCAGCCAAAGAGATGCTGTAGCGAATGCTTTTCATTGAATAACCGAATTCAGTCATTGTTCACATCCAAGCCAGCCTTCCCGGCCAGCCAGTTCACCACGCACCACCTTACCCTGTGGCAGCGTGCGCAAATCGGCAGGCAACAACTGGCTTAACGGGCAAAACCGGATCTCTTCCTGTGCGGCCATGGTCAACAGTTCATCGAACTGTTCGGCACAGGCAATCCCTTCAACTTCTGCGTGAATGGTATAAACAGGCGTCCCGGTATCGCGATGAACGCAATCCAACAGGTAACGGTTGAAACCTGCGTTATCCACCACACGACCCACCGCTTCATCCCAGGTGGGTAAGGTCACCGGGATCTGCACGGTTCCCGGCATGCCGCTGCCGAGTTGCGGCAAAAATGGGGCCCTTCCCCGACAGTCGCTGTTATAGAGAAAATCGAACGTTTCTTTAGCCTCGATCACCCGCTGATCGGCTCGCCAACCAGCGACGGCGGAACAGGTTACCGGGCGACCAATAATCCGCTCCAGCTCCAGCAGCCCGCGATCCACCTCCAGCGTCAGCCGTTCCGGCGGCCAGATACCGCTCCACGTCTGCCAGCTGTAGTGATCCCAGGCATGCAGGCCAACTTCATGCGCCTGTGCGGCGGCGCGGATAATCTCTTCATTCCCCGCGCCGATCCTCCGCCCCGGCCAGGCGGTTCCGGCCAGTAAAATATCCCAGCCATACAGCGAAGCAGCCTTCGAGCGCAGCATCTTCCATAGAAACTTCGGTTTTACCAGGCGCCATAAATGACGCCCCATATTGTCTGGCCCAACGCTAAAAAAGAAGCTCGCCTGAATCCCGTGCCGACCCAACAGTGTCAGCAGACGCGGGACCCCGTCCCGCGTACCGCGAAAGGTATCAACATCAATGCGTAAGCCGACCTGTTTCATCATTTACCGTCGTCCGTCAGTTCAACCGTACGCAGGAAAAAGTCGAGGGTACGCTCAACGGTCTCTTCCATTGCCACCGTCGGTACCCAGTTCAGGCAGCGCTTAGCGTTGTTAATACTCGGCTTACGATGCTCGACGTCCTGATAACCTTTACCGTAGTAATCGCTACTTTCCACTTCGCGAAAACCGGCGAACGGCGGGAAACGGTCGCGCAACGGATGGCGTTCAAAACAGGCCAGCAACATTTCCGCCAGTTCTTTGATGCTGGCTTCGTTATCCGGATTGCCGATATTGATAATCTGCCCGTCGCAACGCCCGTCTTTATTCTCGATAATCCGGAACAGCGCTTCGATACCGTCGCTGATATCAGTAAAGCAGCGCTTCTGCTTCCCGCCCTCAATCAATTTAATCGGTGAACCCTCCACCAGATTCAGGATCAGTTGGGTGATGGCGCGAGAACTGCCAATACGCGCGGCGTTGAGGTTATCGAGACGCGGCCCCATCCAGTTGAACGGGCGGAACAGAGTAAACTTCAGGCCCGTTTTATCGCCATATGCCCAGATCACGCGGTCCAGCAGTTGCTTGGAGACCGAGTAGATCCAGCGCTGTTTATTGATCGGCCCGACCACCAGACTGGAAGTATCCTCATCGAAGTTGTTATCGGTACACATACCGTACACTTCAGAGGTCGACGGGAAGATAATGCGTTTATCGTATTTCACGCAGTCGCGGATAATTTTCAGGTTCTCTTCGAAATCCAGCTCAAACACGCGCAGCGGGTTACGGGTGTACTCGATCGGCGTGGCAATCGCCACCAGCGGCAGCACCACATCACACTTCTTAATGTGATACTCAATCCACTCCGAGTGGATGCTGATATCCCCTTCAACAAAGTGGAAACGCGGATTAGCAAGAAAGCGGCCGATAGCGTCAGAGCCAATATCCAGACCGTAAATCTCATAGTTGTCGTCGGCGAGCAGGCGCTCGGTCAGGTGATTACCGATAAACCCGTTCACCCCGAGGATCAGCACGCGGGTACGGCGCTTAATCGCCACGACAGGTTTACTGCTCAGCACCGCGCCAGCCACAAGTCCCAGCGCCTGCGCCAGTTGCGTACCTTGCATATAGACGCCACGCCCGGTCTGCCCGGTGACGATTTCCAGCGCCCCGTCCAGACACGCGACGATCAGCGGCGCAACGGAGATCACCGTGCCCGGTTTAGCTGCAGCCAGATCGTGGCGCACACGGGACTTCCAGACGATAAATTTGTTCGCCCCGGCATAGCCGAACGCCCCCGGCCACGGATCGGAAACCGCGCGCACCAGGTTATGCAACGTCTGGGCGGATTGCTGCCAGTCAAGACGGCCATCTTCCGGCGTACGGCGCCCGACGTACGTCGCCTGACGCTCATCCTGCACACGCTCTTCGGTTTTGCCTTCGCGGATTGCCGGTAGCGCCTTGCCCAGGAGATCCGCCGCCGCGGCACAGAGTTTGCGATGCAGCGTCAGCGCCACATCATCCGCGCCAATAGCCACCTTTTTCTGCGCCACGATATTCCCGGCATCTGCGCGGCCAATCATACGGTGCAGCGTCACGCCGGTTTCGCTTTCGCCATTCACCAGCACCCAGTTCAGCGGCGCACGACCACGGTATTTCGGCAACAGCGAACCGTGGAGGTTGAACGCGCCCTGCGGCGCGAGATCGAGAATGTCATTGCATAGCAGGTTGCGGTAGTAGAACGAGAACAACACATCCGGCTTCATTTCGCGGATACGTTCGATCCACAGCGGGTGATTCACATCATCCGGCGCCCATACCGGAATGCCCTGCTCAGCGGCGAGACGCGCCACGGAGCCAAAGAAAGGGTTTTCGCCAGGATTATCCGGATGGGTAAAGATAGCGACGATGTCATACCCGGCATCCAACAGAGACTGAATACCTGCACAACCCATATCGTGATAAGCGAAGACTACGGCTTTCATGAACGATCTTCCTCTTGAGATGCCGTTTCCGGCTGGCGAACAACACGTTGAATAAAATAGCGGGGGCGCGCGCGAACATCGTTATAAATACGACCGATATACTCGCCGAGCAGCCCCATACCCACAAACTGGGCGCCGATAAACATGAACAGCACCGCGAACAGCATAAACACCCCTTCTGCCGCCCACTGCGGCCCCAACATCAGGCGCAGCACCACCAGCAGAAGAGCAAAGGCGAAGCCCAACAGCGCAATGACGCTGCCGAAGAGACTCAGCAGACGCAACGGCGTGGTGGTCAGGCAGGTCACCAGGTCATACATCAGGTTAATCAGGCGCATAAAGCTGTATTTGGAATCGCCGAATTCGCGCTCGGCGTGGATCACCGGGATTTCCACCGCACGACGGGCAAAGGTGTTCGCCAGAATCGGGATAAAGGTACTGCGTTCATGGCAGTTGAGCATCGCGTCGATAATATGGCGACGATAGGCGCGCAGCATGCAGCCGTAATCGCCCATCGCTTTTCCGGTGGTGCGCTGAATCAGGCGATTGATCATCTTCGAGGCGCTTCGACGAAACCAGGTATCCTGACGGTTCTGACGTACGGTACCCACCACGTCATAACCCTCATCGGCCTTCTCCACCAGCCGCGGGATCTCTTCCGGCGGATTTTGCAGGTCGGCATCAAGGGTAATAATCAGGTCGCCGGTGACATGACTAAAACCGGCCATAATCGCCGAATGCTGGCCGTAGTTGCGATTCAGCAACACCGCCACCACGTGGCTACCTTCAGCCTCAGCGGCTTCGGTCAGTATCCGTGCCGAATCATCGCTACTGCCGTCATCGACCAGCAGAATTTCATATTGACGTCCGAGCGTCGCACAGGCGGTGTCGGTACGGTGGATAAGTGCCGGCAGACTCTCCTGTTCGTTATAAACCGGAATAACGATCGACACTTTTTTCACGGGAGGATAGCTAAACATATCAACATCCTGACAGCTGGCATAGCGCGGAAATCACCCGAGTGACATCGTCATCGGTCATGTCCGGGAACAACGGAAGAGAACAAATACGCGCGCTGTTCCATTCCGTATGCGGCAATGAAACATCGGGGAAACGCTCGCGGTAATACTTTTGCGTGTGCGCCGCGCGGAAGTGCAGACCGGTGCCAATCCCCATGGTTTTCAATTTTTCCATCAGGACATCGCGGCTGATGCCGCAGGCGGTTTCATCGACGCGGATAATAAACAGATGCCAGGCGTGTTGATGGGCCCATGATGGCGCCGTGAGCGGCCTGAACGGCGTATCCGCCAGTTCGTCCAGATAGCGTTGGGCAATTTCGCCGCGACGCTGGTTAGCATGGGCAAGCTTCTCCAGTTGTACCAGCGCCAGCGCCGCATTGATATCAGCAAGATTGTATTTAAAGCCCGGCGTGATGACCTCCGCCTGCGGGGCGCGGCCCTGAGTCTGTCGATCCCAGGTGTCTACGCCGAGTCCGTGGAACTTCAGGCTACGGATGCGCGCAGCCAGTTCGTCATCATCGGTCACCACCAGGCCGCCCTCGGCGCAGGTCATATTTTTGATGGCGTGGAATGAGAAGATTGCGGTGCCTCGCCAGCCGACATGGCGGCCCTTGTAATACGCTCCCGCCGCATGAGCAGCATCTTCAATCACCGGAATAGCGTGACGTTCGCCAATCGTGCGAATCGCATCAATATCCGCCGGTGCGCCCGCATAATGCACGGGAATAATCGCTTTGGTTCGCGGCGTGATCGCCGCCGCAACCGCCTCTGGCGTGATCATCAGGGTATCGGGATCGACATCGATCATCACCGGCGTCGCCCCCAGCAGGCAGATCATATTCAGCGTCGAGACCCAGGTTTGTGAAGGAGTAATCACTTCATCGCCCGCCCCGATACCCAGCGCCATGAGCGTGACGTGCATGCCGCCGGTCGCCGAACTGACGGCGATAGCGTGACGGTTGCCGGTTAACGTGCAAAACGCCTCTTCCAGCGCATAATTTTTCGGTCCAGTGGTGATCCAGCCCGATTGCAAAACTTCACGCAGCGCAGCCAGCTCTGCGTCGCCCATCGACGGGCGCGAAAACGGCAAAAAGTCGCTCATCATTTTCCTGTTCTGTAAATAATTCAAAGGAAATAGGGAATTCCAGCAAATATCCTGCGCCAGCTGACTTAAACAAAATGAAAATGAAATCAAAATCAGTTTACTGATACATTTTTTTGCCGGACATTCAGATATCCTTAAATTTAGCCTGGTTTTCTTAAAATAAGATTAAGACATGAACATTGACGAGGGAGAAATTTCATTAATATTAAAAATCAATGAAATAGAGATTTTTCTGGCGGTGTTTCAGAAGCAGGAACGTTTCTGTCGGATGAAAAACCGACAGAAACGTATTGGCGGAAAGTAAACAGATATTAAACCAGACTCTAATAAATCCACTTTTAAACGTTGCTTACTAAATATAAACGTTCCGGTGTTAGCTGAAAAATATTTCGAAATTATTACAGATTGCCAGGAAAGTTATCCGGTAATTCGTTAGCCGGGCAATTAATCACCTCGTTATTATCTTCACCGCAATCACGAACAAAGGTAATAGTCGCAAACTCATCAATAACTTCTGTCGGGTAAGCCGGACCCGCTTCACGGTAAGAGACCATCAGGGGAATATGATCGTTCTGGAAGCAGACGGTTTTTTCCGGGTTATTGATCACCCAGCGTGGGAAAAAAATGGTGCCATGGAACAGTTTGTCGCCAAGGTTAACGATCAGGCTCACATCGGTACCCGTCGGCTCGGTCCAGGAAATTTTATAGATGCTTTCACCGACGCGAACAATCCAGGCCTGCTGATCTTTCACCCAACGGTTAGCCACGATACCGCTATGAATACGGTAATCCAGCGTTGTGCCGTTTTTAACGTAAATCTCGTAGTTCCAGCCATTATCGTAGGTATAAACCAGATGTTTACCGATAAATCCACTCAGGTCATGTTTATCGAAAGTACGCATAATCTGTTCTCCTCTATTGGGTGAGAACCAGCATACTGCTTTAAAAAATGAATAAATAACGCTATGTTTGAATTAAATTAAACCACTTTTTAGATGAGTTATGCATAAGACCACCCTTGAACAATGGGCGCTACTGGAAAAAGTTGTCGAGCTGGGTAGCTTTGCGAAAGCGGCGGAAGAGACCCACCGCAGCCAGTCATCGGTCAGCTATAATCTCGCGCTATTGCAGGCGCGTCTGGGCGTTCCGCTTCTCACGCCATCGGGCCGCCGTGCGGTGCTGACCCCGGCGGGTGAGCAGTTGCTCACCCAGGTTAAGCCATTATTACAGGCCTTCGCTTATGTTGAAACGCATGCCGCCACACTACGCGACGGTGCGCGAACCCGGCTGGATCTGGTCGTTGACAGTATTTTTCCTCGCGAACGGCTGTTCGCTATTCTGCGTCAGTTTCAACAACGCTATCCGCAAACCCAGGTCAGGCTGACTGAAGTCCTGGAAAATGTTGAGCAGGAGCATCCGGCCCGCACCGAGGCCGATGTGATGGTCCTGACCCGCCGCCAGGATATTACCGGTCGCGGTGAATGGTTGATGAACATTGATTTTGTCGCCGTCGCTCATCGCGATCATCCGCTAGCCGCATTCGATGGGCCGCTGGACGATAACACGCTGGCCCTCTGGCCGCTGGTACGCATTACCGATCGTAGCAACGATCGGCAGGCCCCCCGTGACGCCTGGACATTTTCCACCATCGATGCCGCCATTGATGCGGTGCTGTATCAGGTTGGTTTCGGCTGGCTACCGGAAGAGCGTATTCGCCCGCAACTTAAACAAGGAATTCTGAAGGTACTGCCGCTGGGCCACGGCGCACGGCGGGCAACACCGCTGCATCTGATTGTCAAACGTGATTTAACGCCTATTGATGAACAGGTGGCCACCCTGCTGGCGTTGTTCAGAGCGTCTTGATGAATCTACGGGCTGCGAAAGAATACGCAAAATCATTTACGCTGCAGAATGGTTTTAAACAGCGCTTGCGCTGGCAGCACAGGCGCAGGGCCAGGGAATATGCAGAAGGATGACCAGCACGCAGGCGACCTGAAGTATGACGGGTATATACTATTTTCTTATACTTTCAGGCTATATATTGATCCAGCTTACGCCGGAAATATGATAAATCATTAAAATCGTCATACTTTCCTGTCGCTGAGAAAAAGCCTTGTCTATCATCCGTACTACTCTGCTGGCGCTGTTCGCCTGTGTGCCTTTGCTGGCCCACGCTGCGTCCGATGAAATCACCACCGCATGGCCGGTTAATGTGGGGCCGCTCAATCCGCATCTTTATACGCCCAACCAAATGTTCGCCCAGAGTATGGTTTATGAACCGCTGGTGAAGTATCAGGCGGATGGTTCGGTAAAACCCTGGCTAGCCAAAAGCTGGCGCCATTCGACGGACGGCAAAACCTGGATCTTTACCCTGCGCGATGATGTTAAATTCTCCAACGGCGAAGCGTTCGACGCCCGTGCCGCGGCGGAGAACTTCCGCGTGGTGCTGGATAACCGCCAACGCCACGCCTGGCTGGAGCTGGTCAATCAGATCGTAGATGTTAAAGCGCTCGACAAAAACCAACTGCAAATCACCCTGAAAAGCGCCTACTACCCGTTTTTGCAGGAGCTGGCGCTGCCGCGTCCATTCCGCTTTATCGCCCCGTCGCAGTTTAAAGATAATGAGACCATGCACGGCATTAAAGCGCCGATTGGCACCGGTCCATGGGTGTTAAAAGAATCAAAACTCAACCAGTACGATGTGCTGGTACGTAACGATCGCTACTGGGGTGAAAAGCCGCAGATTCAAAAAATTACCGTCAACGTGATCCCGGATCCCACCACCCGCGCGGTGGCCTTTGAGACCGGCGACATCGATCTGCTGTACGGCAATGAGGGGCTGCTGCCGCTCGATACCTTCGCGCGCTTCAGTCACAATCCGGCATACCGTACCCAGCTTTCCCAACCAATAGAGACGGTGATGCTGGCGCTGAACTCCGCGAAGCCGCCAACCAGTGAACTATTGGTGCGCGAAGCGCTGAACCATGCGGTAAACAAAAAGTCGCTGATTGATAATGTCCTCTACGGCACTCAGCAGGTTGCCGGTACGCTGTTTGCGCCCACCGTTCCTTACGCCAATATTGGCCTGAAGCCACGCGAGTACGATCCGCAGCAGGCAAAGGCCTTGCTGGAAAAAGCAGGCTGGATACAGCCTGACGGTAAAGCGATCCGTGAAAAAAATGGCCAGCCGTTACGCATTGAGCTGTCGTTTATTGGCACCGACGCGCTGAGTAAATCAATGGCGGAAATTATCCAGGCCGATATGCGCCAGATTGGCGTGGACGTGACGCTGGTCGGCGAGGAAGAGAGCAGCATTTACGCCCGCCAGCGCGATGGTCGCTTTGGTATGATTTTCAACCGTACCTGGGGGGCACCATACGATCCGCACGCTTTTATGAGTTCAATGCGCGTACCGTCGCACGCCGACTTCCAGGCCCAGCAGGGTTTAGCCGATAAGCCCATTATTGATAAAGAGATTGGCGAAGTGCTGGAAACCACCGACGAAACGCAGCGTCAGGCGCTGTACCGCGACATTCTGACGCGGCTGCACAACGACGCGGTCTATCTCCCCATCAGCTATGTCTCAATGATGGTGGTCTCCAGGCCGAAGCTCGGCGCGATCCCTTATGCGCCGATTGCTTCTGAAATTCCGTTCGAACAGATTAAACCGGTGAACCCCTGATGTTGCGCTATGCGTTGCGGCGCATTGCGCTGCTGGTGCCGATGGTTTTCGCCGCTTCGGTGATTATTTTCCTGATGCTGCGTCTGGGAACCGGCGATCCGGCACTCGACTATTTACGTTTATCTAACCTGCCGCCGACGCCAGAGATGGTGGCCTCCACCCGCGTGATGCTGGGGCTGAATCAACCGCTTGTCGTACAGTACGGCACCTGGCTATGGAAGGCGCTGCATCTGGATTTTGGCATCTCGTTCGCGACTCAACGTCCGGTACTGGACGACATGCTTAACTTCCTGCCCGCCACGCTACAGCTGGCAGGCTCGGCGCTGGTATTAATCCTGCTCACCTCCGTGCCGCTCGGCATCTGGGCGGCGAGACACCGCGATCGCCTGCCGGATTTCGCCGTGCGTTTTATTGCCTTCCTCGGCGTGTCGATGCCTAACTTCTGGCTCGCCTTTCTGCTGGTGATGTTCTTCTCGGTTTACCTGCAATGGCTGCCTGCTATGGGCTATGGCGGCTGGCAACATATTATTCTGCCTGCGATGTCGATTGCGTTTATGTCACTGGCCATTAACGCTCGCCTGCTGCGCGCCAGCATGCTGGAGGTGGCCGGGCAGCGTCATGTGACCTGGGCGCGACTGCGCGGTCTGAGCGAGAAGCAAACGGAGCGTCGTCATATTCTGCGTAACGCCTCTCTGCCACTGATCACCGCCGTCGGGATGCATATCGGTGAACTGATTGGCGGCACGATGATCATTGAGAATATCTTTGCCTGGCCCGGCGTGGGTCGCTATGCCGTCTCGGCGATATTTAACCGCGACTATCCGGTCATTCAGTGCTTTACGCTAATAATGGTCATCGTGTTTGTGGTCTGTAACCTGATGGTTGACCTGCTGAACGCCGCGCTGGATCCGCGTATTCGCCGTTATGAAGGAGCGCACTCGTGAACTTTTTTCTCTCTTCACGTTGGCCTGTTCGCCTGTCGTTAATCATCATCGTTCTGTTGGCAGTGATTGCGTTCACCTGCCAGTGGTGGCTCCCCTATGATCCGCAGGCGATTGATTTACCTTCGCGTTTGCTGGCGCCTGACGGCCGGCACTGGCTGGGCACTGACCATCTGGGACGAGATATTTTCTCGCGTTTACTGGCTGCGACCCGCGTCTCGCTCGGTTCCGTGATGGCCTGCCTGCTGCTGGTGCTTGCCCTCGGATTGGTCATCGGCGGCAGCGCGGGGCTTATCGGCGGCCGCATCGATCAGGCGGCCATGCGCGTCGCGGATATGTTTATGACCTTCCCGACCTCCATTCTCTCTTTCTTTATGGTTGGCGTACTGGGAACTGGCCTCACCAATGTCATTATCGCTATCGCTCTGTCGCATTGGGCGTGGTATGCGCGAATGGTGAGAAGTCTGGTGATCTCCCTGCGCCAGCGTGAATTCGTCCTCGCCTCCCGGCTTGCCGGTGCAGGGCATATCCGGGTGTTTATCGATCATCTGGCCAGCGCGGCGATCCCGTCGCTGCTGGTGCTGGCGACGCTGGATATTGGTCATATGATGCTACACGTCGCCGGTATGTCGTTCCTCGGCCTCGGCGTGACCGCACCAACCGCTGAATGGGGCGTCATGATTAACGACGCCCGCCAGTATATCTGGACCCAACCGTTGCAGATGTTCTGGCCGGGTCTGGCGCTGTTTATCACCGTGATGGCCTTCAACATGGTGGGTGACGCCCTGCGCGATCGCCTCGATCCTCATCTGATCACGGAGCATGCCCACTGATGCCGCAACAGATTGAATTACAAAATATTGTGTTACAGGCCCGGCAGCCGCTGGTACACGGTGTCTCGTTATCGCTTAAGCGTGGACGGGTGCTGGCGCTGGTGGGCGGCAGCGGCAGCGGTAAATCACTGACCTGCGCGGCGGCCCTGGGTATTCTGCCCGCTGGGGTACGGCAAACCGCAGGGAGAATCCTCGCCGATGGCAGGCCGGTTGCGCCCTGTGAACTGCGGGGTATCAACGTTGCCACTATCATGCAAAACCCGCGTAGCGCCTTTAATCCGCTGCACACCATGATGTCTCATGCCCGGGAGACCTGTCTGGCGCTGGATAAACCCGCCGACGACGCCACGCTTCTCGCGGCGCTGGAAGCCGTGGGTCTGGAGAACGCGCAGCGGGTGCTGAAGCTGTACCCGTTCGAGATGAGCGGCGGTATGCTGCAACGGATGATGATTGCCATGGCGCTATTGTGCGACGCGCCGTTTATCATCGCCGATGAGCCGACGACCGATCTGGACGCGGTCGCCCAGGCGCGCATTCTTGACCTGCTGGCAAGCATTATGCAAAACCGCGCGCCGGGGATGCTGTTGGTGACGCACGATATGGGCGTGGTCGCACGACTGGCTGACGATGTCGCGGTGATGGATAACGGCCGTATCGTGGAACAGGGAAGCGTCAGCGCGATCTTCAGCGCCCCGCAGCACAGCGTCACCCGTAATCTGGTGGCCGCGCATCTCGCCCTCTACGGTCTGGAGCTGGCCTGATGACATTACTGAGCGTATCGGCGATTAGCCATCAATATACAGGTGTAAACGTGCTACAGGATGTCTCTTTAGCGCTGAAAAGTGGCGAAACCGTTGCCCTGCTGGGACGCAGCGGCTGCGGAAAAAGTACGCTGGCACGGCTGCTCGTCGGCCTGGAATCCCCCAGCCAGGGCAGCATCTGCTGGCGCGGCGAACCCCTTTCCCGACTGAATCGCACAAAGCAAAAGGCGTTTCGCCGGGATATTCAGATGGTGTTTCAGGATGCCATCAGCGCGCTAAACCCGCGTAAAACTGTCGAGGATATTTTACGCGAGCCTATGCGCCATCTGCTGTCGCTGACCAAAGCAGAACAAATCGCGCGGGCCCGCGAAATGCTTAAAGCCGTGGATCTCGACAGCGGCGTGCTCGACGAACGCCCACCGCAGCTGAGCGGCGGGCAACTCCAGCGCGTCTGCCTGGCGCGGGCGCTGGCGGTAGAACCTAAACTGCTGATCCTGGATGAAGCCGTGTCCAGCCTGGATTTAGTGCTACAGGCTGGCGTGATCCGCCTGCTCAAAAAACTGCAACAGCAGTTTGGCACCGCCTGCCTGTTTATCACTCATGATTTACGCCTGGTAGAACGCTTTTGCCAGCGGGTAATGGTGATGGACGCGGGGCGTATCGTCGAGACACAAACAGTAGGTGACAAATTAACGTTTTCTTCCCATGCCGGGCGCATGTTACAAAATGCGGTACTTCCTGCATTTCCTGCAGCGATACCCCCTCATAGCCGCGCTAAGGTATAAACAGATGCAACGTATTACGATCACCCTCGATGACGATTTACTGGCAACGCTGGATAGCCTGAGCCAGCGCCGTGGTTACCATAACCGCTCCGAAGCTATTCGCGATATCCTGCGCGGTGCGCTGGCTCAGGAAACCATCCAGGATCACGGCGCTCAGGGGTTTGCGGTGCTCTCCTATGTTTATGAACATGAGAAGCGGGATTTAGCCAGCCGCTTAGTCTCCACCCAGCATCATCATCACGATTTGTCCGTCGCTACCCTGCACGTCCACATCAATCACGACGACTGCCTGGAAATTGCCGTTCTGAAAGGCGACATGGGCGATATTCAGCATTTCGCCGATGACGTTATCGCGCAACGCGGCGTGCGCCACGGTCATTTGCAGTGTCTGCCGACGGAGGACGCATCTTCCGACTCATAAAGTCGGCCAGACAATCACAACGAGTGCGATTCTTACCTCCATATACTGATTAAATATCCAGATATGAGTCATTTAATCTGGGTCAAATGAGTGATATATTTTCACCCATAAAACCCAGGGAGGAATTATGTCTGAATTCGATTTATTTGCTCAGGAACTGCTCGAAAAAACAAAAGCTGAAGAAAAACGACGACAAGCACACGACAGAAAATTGATTGATCGAGTACTTGAGATTTATGGACAAAAGTATGTCGCAGAGCGACTGAGAAAAGTCGGCAAAAATGACTGGAGTCGCGAAACGCTTAACCGCTGGGTAAATGGCAAATGTGAACCAAAATCGCTCACCATCGCTGAAGAGACTCTGTTACGGAAAATGCTGCCGGAAAAACCCGCACATCATCCTGACTATGCTTTTCGCTTTATTGACCTGTTTGCCGGTATTGGTGGTATCCGTAAAGGATTCGAAGCTATCGGCGGGCAATGCGTTTTTACCAGCGAATGGAATAAAGAAGCTGTACGTACCTATAAAGCGAACTGGTACAATGATGAAGACGCACACACTTTCAATCTGGATATTCGGGAAGTTACGCTGAGCGGCGAAAACGGCATCTCCGAAGAGAGCGCTTATGCTCATATTGATCAACAGATCCCGGATCATGATGTTCTGCTGGCTGGTTTTCCCTGCCAGCCATTCAGCCTCGCCGGGGTGAGTAAGAAAAACTCGCTCGGTCGCGCACATGGATTCGAATGTGAAGCACAAGGAACGCTCTTTTTCGATGTCGCCCGAATAATTAAGGCTAAGCAGCCAGCCATTTTTGTGCTGGAAAACGTTAAAAACCTTAAGAGCCATGATAAGGGTAAAACGTTCAACGTGATTATGGATACCCTTGATGAATTAGGCTATGAAGTTTCAGACGCCAGTATCATGGGAAAAGACGATCCTAAAATCATTGATGGGAAACATTTTCTACCCCAGCATCGTGAACGTATTATTCTGGTGGGATTCCGCCGGGATCTTAATATCCATCAGGGGTTCACATTACAGAATATCCATAAATTCTATCCTGAAAAAAGACCAACATTTGGTCAACTTCTGGAACCTGCCGTTGACGATAAATATATTCTGAGCCCTAAGTTATGGGGATATCTCTATAACTATGCCAAAAAGCATGCCGCCAAAGGTAATGGGTTTGGTTTCAGTCTGGTTGATCCCAATAATGAAAGCAGTATCGCCAGGACCTTATCCGCTCGCTATCATAAAGATGGTTCAGAAATTCTTATTGACAGAGGATGGGATAGAGCGCTCGGTGAAATCGATTTTTCTCATCCAGAGAACCAGAAAAAAAGGCCAAGAAGGCTGACGCCTCGTGAATGCGCCAGACTGATGGGATTTGAGCAACCAGATGGCAAGCCATTTCGTATTCCTGTTTCAGATACTCAGGCCTACCGCCAGTTTGGCAATTCGGTGGTGGTCCCCGTATTTGAAGCCGTGGCAAAACTGCTGCAACCTTATATTATGAAAGCGACCACCGCCCCGACCACTAAAAAATAGTAGCGCCGCTCCCCCGATATTTTCCGGGGGAGCGATGACGTCAGGCCAGCCCGGCTTGCATCACGGCCATTTGCCGTGTTTGCCGACTAAAGACCATTCCCCCCACTCATGGGGCCTGCGATACAATTTCGCGGCGCGAACGCGAGCACAGAGCAATACCGCAGACAATCGCCAGCCCGCTGATCAGATGATACATATAGAGCGGTGAGTGCAGAAAAAGAATACTGAACAGGCCGCCGCTAAGGGGAATAAGGTGTGAAAATACTTCCCCGCGGGTGGCGCCGATCGCCGCAATACCTTTATTCCACAGTAAATAAGAGAGCCAGGAAGGGAAAATCACCAGATAAGCCAGCCCGAGTAGAAAATTTGGCGTTAAATAAGGGGCCAAATCCAGTTTGGCAGCCTGTAGCATATTTACCGTCAGTACCGGCAGCAGCATTATTGCCCCCACGCTGGCGCAAACGGCGACAAAACCGTTGCCGACTACAGCTTTCGGTTTCAGTCGTAAAAAAGCACAGTAGGCCGCCCAACTCATCGCCGAGCCCATAGTCCAGAGATCGCCCTGGTTCAGATGGTGCAAAATCGCCCCGTTCGTCACATTCCCTTGCAAAATAAGCCAGATAACGCCGCAGGTGCTTAATATTACGCCAGCGATATTTCCCGTCGAAATACGTTCGTGAAAGATAAAGCGGTTAATCAGTAGCACCATTGCCGGGGTTGTCGATAAATAAATCGCCGCATTCAATGATGAAGTATATTGCAGGCCAATATAGAGCGTCAGCGGAAATAACACCTGGCCGCACAGCGCCAAAAAGAAGACAATGCCTTTCGCCTGTTTTATCGCTGACCACTGTTGTTGAACCTGACGGAAATAGAGAATCATCAGCAGGATAGCGGTAACCCACCAGCGCAGCGCCGAGAGTACAATAGGGTCAACTTGCGATACCAGCAGACGACCAATGACATAATTTCCTCCCCAGAAACACGCAGCCAGGGCGAGCAAAAGATAAGGCATACCACCTCCTTGATGTCCCTTAAACCTACGCCATTGAGGTTACTGCTGACAAACAGGCCAGTGCTAATATAAAGTTTTCATTCAGGTGTATGGTTTGAAACGATGAAGTTCACCCTAAGACAGCTGGAATTCTATATCGCCCTGGCCGAAACGCTGCAAATCTCAAAAGCGGCCGGACGCTGTCATATCTCTCAGTCATCAATGACGGTCGCGATGCGTAATCTGGAAACGATTATGCATACGCAACTCTTTGTTCGTCATCCAAAGGGCATTGCGCTGACCGTCGATGGGGAACGTTTTCTGGTTCATGCGCGCAAAATCATCGCCGATAGCGAAGCCGCGATTAACGACTTGCACAACCAGCCGGAAATGACCACCGGCTGCGTGCGGGTGGGCATCGCCGAAACGCTATCCGCTTATCTGCTGCCCGGTATTTATAGCGAGCTGGAACGCCGTTTTCCGTTGCTGGCGCTCCACTTTCAGGAAGGCTCATCCCAGGCGCTGATGACGGCTTTGCGCCAGCAGGAGGTCGATTTTTGCCTGGTGTTGACATCAAATATTCGCCACGATGATGACCTGAGTATCGACACTTTTCTGCGCTCGCTGCGTCGCCTGTGGGCGCCTGTCGGCCATCCTTTACTTAGCCAACCGGTGCTGCGGCTGTCTGATATTGCGAAGGTGCCGTTTCTACTGCTTGAGACTGATGATTATCCCACCGTGATCCTTGATGTCTGGCGGCAGCGCGGCGGGCAACCGGATATTCATTACCGTACCAACTCCTTTGAGGCCATTCGTACTTTTGTGTCGCAAGGTAAAGGCGTTACCATTCTTTCGGACCTGGTCTGGCGTCCCTGGTCGCTTGAAGGGCTTCGTGTTATGCGGCGCACAGTCGACGATTGTATGACATGGATGGATGTCGGCGTGGTAAACCTGCGGCTAACGGCACTGAGCCCTGAAGCCCGGCGAGTTGTGGATTTCCTGCGTCAGGCGATACATCGGTTTGACGGTCAGCCCTGAGCAGCTAATAACCATCTCGCATTTACTCATTATAGTGATAACCCGGGGATATATACGTTACCGCTTGCAGGTATCAAGCAAGCCTCCAGGGAGGTACGGGCGTCCATCCGTGGGAAGATGACATTACCTGTTCTGAACTAATTATTTCCCCCAGAATGAAAATAACCGGGTTCATCTTTTAACCAGCGCCTGGGCGCACGCCCACGCTGACGACCACGCCCACTGGAAGTTATAGCCCCCCAGCCAGCCGGTGACATCCATCACCTCGCCGATAAAGAAAAGCCCTGGTACCTTACGCGCCTCCATGGTGCGCGAAGAGAGTTCATTGGTATCCACGCCGCCAAGGGTCACTTCCGCTGTGCGATAGCCTTCGGTGCCGTTCGGCTGCACGCGCCATGCGGTCAGCGTATCCACCAGCGTCTGCTGCTCACGGGGATTAAGCTGTTTCAGCGTGACGTCCGGAAGCTGGCCCAGTTGCTGCAAACACTCGACCAGACGCTTCGGCAACTGCATCGCCAGGGTGTTTTTCAGGCTCTGATTCGGATGCGCCGCGCGCTGCTCATTGAGGAAATCAGCAAGCGGGCAGTCCGGAAGCAGATTGATGCTGACAAACTCCCCAGGCTGCCAGTAGCTGGAAATT
Organism: Klebsiella sp. KE9456; assembly: GCF_043832615.1. Classification (NCBI taxonomy): domain Bacteria; kingdom Pseudomonadati; phylum Pseudomonadota; class Gammaproteobacteria; order Enterobacterales; family Enterobacteriaceae; genus Klebsiella; species Klebsiella sp. KE9456. The sequence goes on along the minus strand of NZ_JBDYQK010000013.1, from coordinate 59,463 downwards.
TGCAGCACCGCCGGACCGGAGAGCCCACGATGAGTGAACAACAGATTTTCGCGAAAGCGCATACCGTTTGCCGCGGTGATGGTTGACGGAACCGATACCCCGGAAAGCACCTGCAACTGTTCCAGCAGCGGCTTATGCAACGTGAACGGCACCAGCCCGGCGCGGGTCGGCAGCACTTTCAGGCCGAACTGTTCAGCAAGCTGATACCCGAACGGAGAAGCGCCCAGACCGGGCATGGACAGGCCGCCGGAGGCGACCACCAGACTTTTCGCCGCCACCGTATCACCGTTAAGTTGCAGGGTGTAACCTTCGTCATCCCGCTCAACACAAAGAATCTCGGTGCGCAGGCGAATTTGCACCCCGCCCTTTTCACACTCCGCCAGCAGGAGGTTAACGATTTGCCCGGCGGAATCATCACAAAAAAGCTGGCCTAAGGTCTTCTCATGCCAGGCAATACCGTATTTACCAACCAGGTCGATAAAGTCCCACTGCGTGTAACGTGCCAGCGCGGATTTACAAAAATGTGGGTTTTGGCTGAGATATGCCGCGGGTTCGATATTGATGTTAGTAAAATTACAGCGGCCACCGCCGGACATCAGAATTTTGCGCCCAGGTTTTTTACCATTATCGATCAACAGTACGCGGCAGCCCGCCTGCCCTGCCTGCGCTGCACAAAACATTCCCGCCGCTCCGGCGCCGATTACAATGGCATCAAACCTTTCCACACAACATTCCTCATATCCCGATTGTCGGGAATTGTAAATTTTTCACTCTGGTCGCACCAGAATGAAAAAAACACTTTTATGTACCTTGTTGAAAGATATAGGAATACTCCCAACGGGCTACAATTAAAACAGAAAGAAAATCAAAAAAGTCTACATTTCACTTTGCCCGCACAGCCAAAGTCACTGATAATGCGCCGCGTTCATGTCCTCAAAATGGCGTAACGTCCTATGCTACATTTATTCGCCGGTCTGGATTTACATACCGGGATACTATTATTGCTTGCTCTGGCTTTCGTGCTTTTTTACGAAGCGATTAATGGGTTTCATGATACCGCAAACGCAGTTGCAACGGTGATTTACACGCGTGCAATACGGTCTCAGCTTGCGGTAGCAATGGCAGCCCTGTTTAACTTCTTCGGCGTTCTGCTGGGCGGTCTTAGCGTAGCCTATGCCATTGTGCATATGCTGCCGACCGACTTACTGCTTAATATGGGTTCAGCTCATGGCCTCGCCATGGTTTTCTCCATGTTGCTCGCAGCAATCATCTGGAACCTCGGAACCTGGTACTTCGGCCTCCCGGCCTCCAGCTCGCACACGCTGATCGGCGCGATCATCGGCATTGGTTTAACCAATGCGCTAATGACCGGCACCTCAGTCGTCGATGCACTGAACATCCCGAAAGTCATCGGTATTTTTGGTTCGCTTATTATCTCGCCAATCGTTGGCCTGGTGATCGCGGGCGGGCTGATTTTCCTTCTGCGTCGTTACTGGAGCGGGACGAAAAAGCGTGCCCGTATTCACCTGACGCCTGCCGAACGAGAAAAGAAAGACGGTAAGAAAAAACCCCCGTTCTGGACACGTATTGCGCTGATTCTGTCCGCCATTGGCGTGGCATTCTCGCACGGCGCCAACGATGGTCAGAAAGGCATTGGTCTGGTAATGCTGGTGCTCATCGGCGTTGCGCCAGCGGGCTTCGTGGTCAATATGAACGCGTCCGGTTACGAAATCACCCGTACTCGCGATGCAGTCAACAACGTGGAAAACTTCTTCCAGCAGCGCGCTGATCTGTTGCAAATTGCAACCGGCGCGGAGCAGCTCATCCCGCCACCGGAAGCAACTGCCGCAAACGGCGAGTTCCACTGCCACCCGGCGAACACCATTAACGCACTTGACCGCGTGAAGACAATGCTGACCGGCATCGAAAGCTACGATGCGCTCACCGTGGAACAGCGCAGCCATCTGCGTCGTATTATGCTCTGCATCGCCGATACCACGGATAAAGTGGCGAAGCTGCCGGAAGTGAGCGCCGATGATAAACGTCTGCTGAAGAAACTGAAAACCGATATGTTGAGTACCATTGAGTACGCGCCTATCTGGATTATTATGGCAGTGGCTCTGGCACTCGGTATCGGCACCATGATCGGCTGGCGTCGCGTGGCCACCACCATCGGCGAAAAAATTGGTAAAAAAGGGATGACTTATGCACAGGGTATGTCAGCCCAGATGACCGCCGCCGTCTCAATCGGTCTGGCGAGCTACACCGGGATGCCTGTTTCTACCACCCACGTCCTCTCCTCCTCGGTGGCAGGAACAATGCTTGTTGATGGCGGCGGGCTGCAGAAGAAAACCGTCACCAGTATTCTGATGGCATGGGTACTGACCTTGCCCGCAGCGATTCTGCTGTCAAGCGCGCTGTACTGGCTTGCGCTGCAGATTATCTAAACGCATACGCCATATACAGACCTGATATATTTCAGGTTGCAGAAAGGCCACGCGTCCTCAGGAGCACGAATATCGGTGTGACTGGGGACGCGTCTTTTCGGGGTCAGCGCAAGTGTGTTCAACGCAGTTAATTGTTTTGCCTGCCACGCGCGTGATGCGGCTATCGTCTGTTTTTTATGCCCCTCAACACGCGAATCGCCACAAATTCATCGCTGGTGTTATACGCATCATGAAGCCGGGATCAATTTTTTGCTTTAACCAGACTAGTGCCAGATAAGCAGGGCAATCATACTCACCAGGACCAGGCCACATAACGCGCTGGTAAGAATAAATTGCCGCCGAACCCGCTCGCAGCGACGGATAAACTCATCATCATGGTGATCGCGGTAGCGCTGGGCGTAGATATACCATACCAGACGCATCTGTTTGCTGGGTTGCCCATGCGATGTGAAAAAACCACCGCCATCAACATATTGATAGAGCAAAGGGTCACAACCACGTAGCACAATCAATAATGCACGCAGTGACGAGAAGTAGCGTGCCATATTCACCACACAAACAATACACAGGGCCCAAAACAGCGCAATAGTGCTGATCATACTTCCTCCCCGGCGACCTGTCCTCAGAGGCTTCCTCCGGGACTACCGCTCCCCAATATCAAACCGACTGTAGTGTTAAAGAGTGCGATTCCGATCACTTTTATTTATCCGACCGGCTCATTAAATAGTGTAGGAGATCAGTTAATTTTTTTACCACATCGTTAACCATTATCAATGCATAAGTCAGATATATTTGTTTAACTGTTTGTTGAACAAGGTGGATTGACGGATCGCAAGGGGCACTATAAGGTAGAAATATCTTCTACAATTAAGTCTTTAAGGACTCCCCCGCGCGTGTAGCACGCAGGACGCGGGCGAAACGGCAGCACAGGCTGTCAGGTCCAATGGTCATCGACAACTTATGGAAGGAGTAACACTATGGCTTATAAACATATCCTTATTGCAGTAGACCTGTCCCCGGAAAGCAAAGTTCTGGTCGAAAAAGCCGTTTCTATGGCTCGTCCTTATAATGCAAAAATTTCCCTGATCCACGTGGATGTAAATTACTCCGATCTCTACACCGGGCTTATTGATGTCAATCTGGGCGACATGCAGAAACGCATTTCCGAAGAGACTCACCACGCATTAAACGAACTCTCTACAAACGCCGGCTATCCGATCACTGAAACCCTGAGTGGTAGCGGCGATCTTGGTCAGGTTCTCGTTGATGCGATTAAAAAATATGATATGGATCTGGTGGTTTGCGGTCATCATCAGGATTTCTGGAGCAAGCTGATGTCTTCTGCTCGTCAGCTCATCAATACCGTTCACGTCGATATGCTCATTGTTCCACTGCGTGACGAAGAAGAGGAATAAACAGAGGGTTACTTAACTTCACTGATGACCAACGCCCGCTTATGCGGGCATTTTGCAGCCAAAAATCATCGGATAAATAATCCCTATTCCATTGTCCCGGCATAAATATCGAACCGGTGACCTTTGGTCACCACTGCGTTTGGCGTCGCGACATCCGCCAGCGGCGGCGCGTAATCCGGGCGTTTGACCACCACGCGTTTGGTCGCCAACAGACGCGCCGGTTGCAACAGACCATCAGCATCCAAATCCGCTCCCACCAGCGACTGAAACACCCGCATCTCTTTCTTCACCAGCGCGCTTTTCTGCTTATGGGGAAACATCGGATCAAGATAGACCACCTGCGGACGCGGCGTGATATCGGTCAGCGCCGTCAGGCTGGAGGCGTGGATCAGTTGCAAACGCGCCTGCAACCACGGACCAATTTCCGCATCCGCATAGCCGCGCGCCAGGCCGTCGTCGAGCAGCGCTGCGACGACCGGATTACGCTCCAGCATCCGCACGCGACAGCCGACGGAAGCCAGCACAAAAGCATCGCGCCCCAGCCCCGCCGTGGCGTCGACCACATCCGGCAGATAGCCGCCCTTAATTCCGACCGCTTTCGCCACCGCCTCGCCGCGACCGCCGCCGAACCTGCGTCGATGAGCCATCGCCCCGCCGACAAAATCAACGAAAATGCCGCCCAGCTTCGGCTCGTCACGCTTACGCAGTTCCAGATGCGCTGGCGTCATCACCAGCGCCATCGGATTGTCATCATCCTGCTCCAGCCCCCAGCGAGCGGCAAGAACAGATAAGGCGCCGTCTCCGGCGCCCGTTTCATCAATTAAGCAGATCTTCACTCAATCAGCCTTTGATCCCATAATGCGCCAGCATCGCATCCAGTTGCGGCTCACGGCCACGGAAGCGTTTAAACAGCACCATCGGCTCTTCGGAACCACCGCGGCTGAGGATGTTGTCGAGGAACGACTGTCCGGTTTCGCGATTGAAAATACCCTCTTCTTCGAAGCGCGAGAAGGCATCCGCCGCCAGCACGTCGGCCCACAAATAGCTGTAGTAACCCGCCGCATAACCACCCGCAAAGATATGGCTGAAGGCATGGGGGAAACGGCCCCACGACGGCCCGGGAATCAACGCGACCTGCTGCTTAATTTCCGCCAGCGTCTCCAGAATCTTCGCGCCCTGTTCCGGGATAAATTCCGCATGCAGACGGAAATCGAACAGCCCAAACTCAAGCTGACGGAGGATAAACATCGCCGCCTGGTAGTTTTTCGCCGCCAGCATTTTATTCAGCAGTTCCTGCGGCAGCGGTTCGCCGGTTTCATAATGACCGGAGATAAACGCCAGCGCCTCCGGCTCCCAGCACCAGTTTTCCATAAACTGGCTCGGCAACTCGACCGCATCCCACGGCACCCCGCTGATGCCGGAAACCCCGGCGGTGTCGATACGGGTCAGCATATGGTGCAGACCGTGGCCGAACTCGTGGAACAGGGTGATCACTTCATCGTGAGTAAACAGCGCCGGTTTACCGTTGACCGGGCGATTAAAGTTACAGGTCAGATACGCCACCGGCTTTTGCAGCGAACCGTCCAGCTTGCGCATCTGGCCGACGCAGTCATCCATCCATGCCCCGCCGCGTTTGTGTTCGCGCGCATAGAGGTCAAGGTAGAAGCTACCGCGCAGCGCATTGTGTTCATCGTACAGTTCGAAGAAGCGGACTTCCGGATGCCAGACGTCGACATCGGTACGCTCTTTCGCGGTAATACCATAAATGCGCTTAACCACTTCGAACAGGCCATTAACGGCTTTGTTTTCCGGGAAATACGGGCGCAGTTGTTCATCGCTGATGCTGTAAAGATGCTGCTTCTGCTTTTCACTGTAGTAAGCAATATCCCACGGCTGCAGGTCATCAACGCCAAATTCCGCTTTCGCGAATGCACGCAGTTGCGCCAGCTCTTTCTCGCCCTGCGGACGGGCGCGTTTGGCCAGATCGGTCAGGAAGTCGAGCACCTGCTGCGGATTTTCCGCCATTTTGGTGGCCAGCGACTTATAGGCATAACTGTCGAAACCCAGCAGTTGCGCCAGTTCGTGGCGCAGGGCAAGAATTTCCGCCATCACCGGACTGTTATCCCATTTCCCGGCATTCGGTCCCTGGTCAGAGGCGCGGGTTGAATAGGCGCGATAAAGCTCTTCACGCAGCGCCTGGTTATCACAGTAGGTCATCACCGGCAGATAGCTCGGGATATCCAGCGTCAGCAGATAGCCTTCCTGTTCTTTCGCTTCAGCCTGTGCTTTCGCAGCGGCCAGCGCACTTTCCGGCAGCCCGGCGAGTTCCGCTTCATCGGTCACCAGCTTCGTCCAGCCCATGGTCGCGTCGAGCACATTGTTGCTGTACTGGTTACCCAGCTCAGACAGGCGCGCGGCGATTTCACCGTAGCGTTTCTGCTGCTCTTTCGCCAGGCCAATACCGGAAAGTTCAAAATCACGCAGCGCGTTATCAACCGCTTTTTTCTGCGCGGTATTCAGCGTGGCGTAGTGATCGCCGTCACGGAGATCACGGTAGGCTTTGTACAGCCCTTCATGTTGCCCAACCCAGGTGCTGTACTCGGAGAGCAGCGGCAGGGTTTGCTCGTAGGCTTCACGCAATTCCGGACTGTTTTTCACCGAATTCAGGTGGCTGACCGGAGAAAAAATACGCCCCAGCACATCGTCTACTTCCGCCAGCGGCTGGCAAAGATTTTCCCAGGTGTACGGCGCACCTTGCGCCACCGCGCGCTCTACCGCAGCCCGGCAATCATCCAGCGCTTTGGTGACCGCAGGGACCACGTGCTCAGGTTTGATCGCAGAAAATGGCGGCAATAAAAAAGGCGTCAGTAATGGATTGGTCATATTGCGCAGTCCTGTTGAAATAGGTAAATGAAACGCACATCCGGCGCTGTAGCATGAGATCTAGAATGGGGGATCGTTGGGTGAATTTCAATGTCGGGCACCGCCCGGAACGGGGTATTACTGCGATAAGTCTTCGCTCTGGGCTAAAAAGCCGGGACAGCCTCGCTGCGCCCGGCCTGTTTTATCCTCTGCTTACACCACCATCCCCAACAACAGGCAACCAATCAGGCCGCACACGGAAATAATGGTTTCCAGTACCGACCACGACTTGATGGTCTCGCCAATTGTCAGGTTGAAATACTCCTTAAACAGCCAGAAACCCGGATCGTTAACGTGAGAGAAAATAACGCTACCGGAACCAACGGCAATAACCATCAGTTCCGGGCTCACGCCGGTGGTGGCGATCAGCGGCGCGGCAATGCCGCCCGCAGTGATAGCCGCAACGGTCGCCGAACCCAGCGCGATACGCAGTACCGCGGCGATCGACCAGGCCATAAACAGCGGAGACATATTGGATTCATGCATGATAGAGGCGATGTATTTGTCCATACCGCTATCGACCAGCACCTGCTTGAAAGCGCCGCCGCCGCCAATAATCAGCAGCATCATGGCGATAATTTTGATCGAAGACGTCAGCGTGTCGTTAATCTGCTCCATTGAACGCCCACGATTGAGGCCGAAGGTAAACAGCGCTATCAGCACCGCGATCAGCGTCGCCATTACCGGATCGCCAAAGAACTCGGCAATCGGCAGGAAGGCATGACCTTTCGGCAGCACCATCTCAGCCACGGCGCGCGTCGCCATCAGAATAACCGGGACCAGCGAGGTCCAGACGCTGACGCCAAAGCCTGGCATCTCTTCTTCGGTGAACGTTTTCGGGTTATGCAGGCCTTCCGGAATCGGTTTATCGATCCCTTTCAGGAAGCGCGCATAAACCGGACCGGCCAGAATCACCGTCGGGATCGCCAGAATTGTACCAAACAGCAGCGTTTTACCCATATCCGCATGGAAAATGGTGGCAATCGCCGTTGGCCCTGGGTGTGGAGGCAGGAAGCCGTGGGTTACGGAGAGCGCGGCCGCCATCGGTACGCCGATATAGAGCAACGGAATACCGGCTGATGCGGCGATGGTAAAGACCAGCGGCAGCATCAGCACAAAGCCGACTTCATAAAACAGGGCAAAACCGACGGTAAAACCGGTCAGTACAACCGCCCACTGAATATGTTGTTTACCAAATTTAGCAATCAGAGTCGTGGCGATACGCTGCGCCCCACCGCAGTCCGCCAGCATTTTCCCGAGCATAGCGCCGAAGCCCATGATCAGCGCAAGGCTGCCGAGGGTTCCTCCAACGCCGTTTTTGATGGAGACAATCACTTTATCCAGAGGCATGCCCTGCATGAGCCCGACGGCAAGCGCCACCAGAACCAGAGCGATAAATCCGTTAAGCTTGAAACGGATCATCAACAATAATAACAGGGCAACACCGATAGCAACGATGACTAATGGCATGATTTACCTGGCCTTAATTTGTTATGGGTAACGTTATAGTTTCAACAATGACTTCATCCGTTCCAACAGGAACAAAAAATGTCTGGTGCCATAAAACCTGGCGTTATCCTTACCCAGAGAAAGGATAGCCGACTATTTTTTAACCTATGGCATCTGTTTTGAATGATACGGGTAACATATAAAGTTTGAGAATCACTTTGCCGGTAAAAATGTCAAATATGAGACTTAAGTCATGCTCTTTGCCCGGTTTTTGCAGAGATGTCTGGAGGGGATGTTGTGCGGTAACGCAAAAAACAGCCCAACAGCGAAGAGGCTATTGGGCCGGGAGGGTCCAGGCTGTGTTCCGTAATCCTGTGGGAAACAGCCTAGTAGTAGGAGTGCTCGCCGCGCTGGTGCTCGGTCAGATCGCGCACGCCTTTCAGTTCCGGGAATTCGTTCAGCAATTGCTTCTCGATCCCCTCTTTCAGGGTGACATCCACCATCGAGCAGCCGTTGCAGCCGCCGCCGAATTGCAGAATCGCCAGCCCGTCCTCGGTGATTTCCATCAGCGATACGCGCCCGCCGTGACCGGCTAGCTGCGGGTTAATCTGCGACTGTAACAGGTACTCGACACGCTCCATCAGCGGCGCATCGTCAGACACTTTGCGCATTTTGGCGTTTGGCGCTTTCAGCGTCAGCTGCGAGCCAAGCTGGTCGGTAACAAAATCAATTTCAGCGTCTTCAAGGTACGGCGCGCTAAGTTCATCGACATAAGCGGTCAGTTGCTCAAACTTCAGCGCAGTATCGCTGTCTTCCACCGCATCCGGCGGGCAATAGGAAACACCGCACTCGGCGTTTGGGGTACCGGGATTGATCACAAATACGCGAATTTGCGTCCCTTCTTCCTGATTTGCCAGCAGTTTGGCAAAGTGCGCTTGTGCAGCATCGGAAATACGGATCATAGCGTTGGCCTAATAGTTGACTATTTTACTGGGTTATAATACGCCCATCTGCAGGGGTCTACAAGGTACGGCATATACACCATACCTGAACCGTCGCGGCGCCGTTTCGCAAAAGCAGGCGGGATATCTCAGCGACGGTACTTCCGGTTGTGACGACATCATCCACAATGGCGATATGGTGACCCTGCACCGACAATTCAAGCTGAAAGGCGTTTTTCAGGTTCTGTTTACGCAATCTGGCGCTGAGCTGATGTTGATTGGCAGTACGACGCTGGCGTGTTAGCGCATCGCTACGCCAGGCGCAGCCTGTCCAGCGCGCCAGCGGACGGCACAGCAGATCGCTTTGATTAAACCCCCGCCGCCACTGGCGCCGTTGCCAGAGCGGGACGCTAATAATCCGGTCCGGACGAGGGAGAACCCGACTGTGATAGATTCGCAACAGGAGCAAACGCGCCAGCGCCGGCGCCAGTTCAGGCCGATGATGAAATTTCAACTGGTGAATCAGGCGGCTCAGTGGCGGACAATAGTCATTGACGGTCACCAGCCGCTGCCATGGCGGCGGTTTTTGCAGGCATCGTCCACAGGGCAACGCGCTTGCCTGAGCCGGCAGACCACACTGCGGGCAGAGCGGCACAGAAACCCGCAGCGCTGACGTGCAGCGTGAGCAGATTCCCCAGCGGGCGATGGCCAGCGGCATTTGACATAGCCAGCATAAGCTGTGTGCTGTTAGCATATTTCCCCTCATATTGTGGAAAGAGAACAGTAACTGATGAAAGAGATCTGGTGGCAAACCGCTGGTGAAGGAAACTGTCATCTTGTGCTGCTGCACGGATGGGGGCTGAATGCCCAGGTGTGGGATTGCATCGCGCCGCAACTGGCCTCGCATTTTACACTGCACCTCGTCGACCTTCCGGGCTATGGCCGCAGCGGCGGTTTTGGCACCCTGTCGCTGGAGGAGATGGCGCAGCGGGTGCTGGCCAACGCGCCAGAGAAAGCGATTTGGCTCGGCTGGAGCCTGGGCGGGCTGGTTGCAAGCCAGATTGCATTAACTTATCCGGAACGCGTACAGGCGCTGGTGACCGTCGCTTCTTCTCCCTGTTTTAGCGCTTACGCGAGCTGGCCAGGAATTAAACCCGACGTGTTGAGCGGTTTCCAGCAGCAGCTCAGCGAAGATTTTCAGCGTACCGTGGAACGTTTTCTGGCGCTGCAAACCCTGGGCACCGAGAGCGCCCGTCAGGACGCCAGGGCATTGAAAAGTGCCGTGCTGTCGTTGCCGATGCCATCGCCGGAGGTATTAAACGGCGGGCTGGAGATCCTCAAAACCGCCGATTTACGCCAGCCGTTGACGACGCTCACCATGCCGTTTTTGCGCATGTATGGTCGTCTGGATGGTCTGGTCCCGCGTAAAATCATCCCGCTTCTCGACGCCATGTGGCCGGGAAGTGCGTCGATCATCTTCGATAAAGCCGCTCATGCGCCGTTTATTTCCCATCCACAGGCGTTTTGTGCCCCACTGGTGGCGCTGAAGAATCAGTGGGAACATTGTGTTTAGCTGAATGGGATAAAAAGCTGGGCCGCAATACGTAGCCTGTTACGGTGATTGGCTCTTTTACATGTACATGGCTACCCGGAGGCGGCGAACTGCGCCTCCGGGTTACCGCACGGAGCGGTACCGTCGCCTGATCAGCGTAGCGACCACCACTCTCGCAGACAGGCCTTGCCTTCCGGGCAGTTTTTACAACTGCCGGAGAGGCAGCCCGTGGCATCTTCCGTCATTTTTACCGCTTTACCCATCGCTTCCAGGCGGCGCAGCATGGCATCAATTAACGGCTGTGGCGTGTGCAGGCGAACGCTCAGTTGCTCTGCCTCCATCCGCCCTTGCAGGGCCAGCATATTACGAACGTCAATTAACGACGCCATTATCGCTCCTTAGTGGCAATCGCCAGCCGGGCTATGGCAGCAGGAGGATGGGGTTTTTCGCGTCGCCAGCAGCGAAATCTCCACCCGGCTACGCGCTCTGCGCAACAGGCCAAAAACCACAATATTGAACACGATCACCGCCAGAATGCACGCCAGGCTATAGCGCGGATGCTGGCTGAAGCTGACGCTCTGGTAGTACAACGTGGCGATCGAATAGGCGACATTCAGCCCCCACAAAATGGAGAAGGACATCCAGCCACGGCTCGATTCGCGAGCAATCGCCCCCATCACCGAAATACAGGGAATATAGAGCAGAACGAAAATCAGGTAGCTGTATGCCGCCGCCGCGCTGCCGAATTTGCTGCTCATCACCCCCATCGCGCCGGTTTCCATTTCGCCATCGCCTTTGCTGGCTTCTATCGGGTTCGCCAGCACGCTCAGGCTGAACGTATCCTTCAGGCTCTGCCAGGTTTCATCCACTGCGGCCAGCAGCTCATCGCCAAGGTTAAACGCCTGCGGATCAAACTCCGCATTCTGGATATCTTCCGCGGTGTAGAGAGTATTCAGCGTCCCCACCACCACTTCCTTCGCCATCGCGCCGGTAAACAGGCCGACGGTCGCCTGCCAGTTATCGTCATGTACGCCAATCGGCTTAAACACGGGGGTGATGATACGGCTGACCGATGCCAGCGCCGAATCGTTAATGTTATCGACCACCTTCCCGCTTAACGAGAAGCTGTTCAGCGCGCTAAGGAAGATACTGACAACGACGATGACTTTACCCGCCCGTAGCACAAAGCCTTTCAGGCGCTGCCAGGTCTGAATAATCAGGCTTTTCACGTGTGGGACATGATACACCGGCAGTTCCATCACAAATGGTGAAGCTTCGCCGCGCATAATGGTGTGTTTCAACATTAAACCCGTGGCAATCGCCATCACGATCCCCAGTACATACAGCGAGAAGACCGCCAGCGCGCCATCCTGCCCAAAGAAGGCGGCAGCGAAAACGGCAAAAATCGCCAGCCGCGCGCCGCAGGACATAAACGGCGCCATCATAATGGTCATCAGGCGCTCACGCGGCGCATCAAGCGTACGCGCGCCCATCACCGACGGTACGTTACAGCCAAAACCAACAATTAGCGGCACAAAGGATTTTCCCGGTAGCCCCAGCGCCTGCATCAGACGGTCCATTACAAACGCCGCCCGTGCCATATAGCCGGAATCTTCAAGGAAAGAGAGAAACAGGTACATCATGCCGATCTGCGGCACCAGCGGCAGCACGGTGTTGATACCGCCGCCAATCCCCTGGGCAAGAAAGACCGTCAACCAGTCCGGGAAATGCAGCGTATAGCCAATCCACTGAATGCCGTGGATAAAGATGGCCACGGAACCGGCATCGAAGAACGGCTGTAACGCGCCGCCGATATTGATCGCCAGTAAAAACATCAGATACATGACAAACAGAAAAATCGGCAGCCCAAGAAAGCGGCTGAGGATAATTTTATCCATCGCCACAGTAAAACGACTGGGTTCGACGGTCAGAGTATTGCTGACCGCATCGCAAATCGCGGCAATACTTTGGTAACGGGCATCGGCAATATGCAGCGCCGGATCGTCCAGCGCGTCATTCAAATGCGCCAGAGCGACATCCAGTTTATGGGCGGCATCACCAGCATAGGCACGGCTATAAATGTCGCCTTCGAGCATCTGCAGACTCAGCCAACGGCGCTGACGCTGGGGAATATCCTGCGCCATAACCTGTGCCAGCTTATCTGCTTCATCCAGCAGCGGTTGCGGATAGTGCACCAGCTCAATGGACTGATTTTGCTGATGACGGTCGATAGCCATTTTTAAGGTGTCGAGACCTCGCCCACGCGTGGAAACCAGGGGAATAACCGGGCACCCAAGACGAGCGGCCAACGCATCGACATCGATACGGATGTTCTGCTTTTCCGCAATATCCAGCATATTCAGCGCAACCACGCAGGGAATACCGAGTTCCAGCAGTTGCAGGGTCAGATAGAGGTTTCGCTCCAGATTCGACGCATCGACCACGTTAATCAGCATGTCAGCATCGCCACTAAGAATATAGTGACAGGCAATTTGCTCATCCAGCGAGGTTTGTGAAGAGATGGTGGTGAGAGAATAGGTTCCGGGAAGATCAACCAGCGTGACCCGACTATCCGTCGTATTGAATCCCCCTTCTTTACGCTCAACGGTCACCCCCGACCAGTTGCCGACGCGCTGACGCGCGCCGGTAAGCTGGTTGAATAATGTTGTCTTACCGGAATTAGGATTACCAATTAAACCAATGGTTAATTTTTTCATATTCATGCTCTTAGTACCGGTCAGACATTATTGTGCAACCGCTTCCAGTTCAATTAATGCAAGATCCTTTTTACGTAATACCAGGTTAACGCGTCGGGTCTCAATATGAATAGGGTCACCAAGCGGCGCGACCCGCACCACACTAAAAGAAGAACCCGGCAACATCCCAAGAGAGAGTAATTTCTGCCGATAAGCCGGACTAATATCGCGGGAGAAACCAGTGATTTTCCACACACTATCAGGAGTGAATTGCATAGGACCTACTTATATATCGCTAACCGAAAGAGAGTACTCCGTATATGCGGAGGTGCCGCCCCAGGGGCATGTGCCCGTCATACTTCAAGCTGCATATGCGTTGGCTGCGGATGACCTGGCCTACGGCCTCACGCCTTCGGAGCCAGCGTAAGCGCTGTTCAAAACGGCTCGCCGGTTTGTCACGCAACTCGAATTATTTAGGGCATAGATAACAAGGAATCAGAATAATTACTGTAAATAATGATAATGAGAATAGTTTTTATCATCAATACATATAATACGATTGACGCTATTTTTAAACAGGAAATTGAGCTTTTGTTGATATTGAGCAAACTCTATTTTGTAACGGCCACCGGGTTAATCATTTTTCTTAATGACACAATGTTTAATTATGGTTTAGTTAGTTAACAAAATGAAAATGATAATTTTTCCTGAATCATCAGGCGCAACGCGTATTTATTAATAGATTATAAGAAAATATTAATAATTGTGTACGCAACAGGGTGAAGCGCTGAGGGAAATCGGCCCCTCAGCGAGAGAGGCCGGGAAGCGGTTAGCGTTTTTTACCCATTGCTGCGGCCAGCGCGTCCATCATCGCGCTATTGCCCGCAGGTTGCGCGTCGCGACCGCGGGGCTTCGCCGCTTTCGCTGCCGGACGATTACCCTGAGAGCGCTCGTTATTGCCGCCGCCGCGGCGGGCACTGGTTTCGCCCGGCTGTTCGTCCAGACGCATGGTCAGGGCGATGCGCTTACGCGCCAGGTCGACTTCCATGACTTTGACCTTCACAATATCGCCCGCTTTGACCACCGTGTGCGGGTCCTCAACGAACTTATTCGACAAGGAAGAGATGTGTACCAGACCATCCTGGTGGACGCCGATATCGACAAACGCGCCGAAGTTGGTAACGTTGGTGACCGCGCCTTCAAGAATCATCCCCGGTAGCAGATCGTTCATCGTCTCCACGCCATCGGCGAATTGAGCGGTTTTAAACTCCGGACGCGGATCGCGCCCCGGTTTTTCCAGCTCTTTGATGATGTCGGACACCGTCGGCACGCCGAATTTGTCGTCAGTGAAATCCACCGCTTTCAGATTGCGCAGCTCGCTGCTGTTGCCCATCAGGTCTTTTAGCGCCTGTTGGGTCGCGGCAAGAATTCGCTCAACCACCGGATAGGCTTCCGGGTGAACGGTTGAGGCATCCAGCGGGTTATCGCCATGATTGATACGCAGGAAGCCCGCGCACTGCTCAAACGCTTTCGGCCCCAGGCGGCTCACTTTCAGCAACTGCTGGCGATTCTGGAACTGACCGTTTTCATCACGCCAGGCGACGATATTCTGCGCCATCATGCGCGTTAAGCCCGCCACGCGGGTGAGCAGCGGCACGGACGCGGTGTTCAGATCGACGCCGACGGCGTTTACGCAGTCTTCCACAACGGCATCCAGTTTACGGGCAAGCTGGGTCTGGCTGACGTCGTGCTGATACTGGCCAACGCCGATGGATTTCGGATCGATTTTCACCAGTTCCGCCAGCGGATCCTGCAGACGACGAGCGATAGAAACCGCGCCGCGCAGCGAAACGTCCAGATCCGGGAACTCCAGCGCCGCCAGTTCGGAAGCGGAATACACTGATGCTCCGGCTTCGCTGACGATCACTTTCTGCGCCGTCACTTTCGGGAACTGTTTCTGCACGTCAAGGAAGAAACGCTCGGTTTCACGCGACGCCGTGCCGTTACCAATCGCCACCAGCTCAACGTTGTGTTTTTCGCACAGCGCGGCAACCGCCACCGCCGCTTTAGCCGCCTGTCCGGTATGCGGATAAATAGTATCGGTGGCGACCAGTTTGCCTGTACCGTCAACAACGGCGACTTTCACCCCGGTGCGCAGGCCCGGATCGAGGCCCATAGTCGCGCGCAGGCCAGCCGGTGCCGCCATCAGCAGGTCATGGAGGTTGCGGGCAAAGACGTTAATGGCTTCATCTTCCGCACGCTCACGCACGGAGCCCATCAGTTCGGTTTCCAGATGCATCAGCACTTTGATGCGCCATGTCCAGCTCACCACGCCTTTGCGCCAGCTATCCGCCGGAGCGTTGTTCAGACGCAGACCGAGGTGATCCTGGATGATTTGCTCGCAGTGGCTCTCTTTCGGCGGCTCATCAAATTGCGGATCGGCATTCAGCGACAGTTGCAGCACGCCTTCGTTGCGGCCACGGAACATCGCCAGCGCGCGGTGCGACGGCACGGTGGCGATCGGTTCGTGATGATCGAAATAATCACGGAATTTCGCCCCTTCCTCCTCTTTGCCACTGACGACGGTCGCCACCAGATGGGCGTTCTTCCACAGATAATCGCGCACTTTCGCCAGCAGCGCCGCATCTTCAGCGAAGCGCTCCATCAGGATATAGCGCGCGCCGTCAAGGGCCGCTTTGACGTCCGCCACGCCGTTGTCAGCGTTGATATATTTTGCCGCCTCCGTTTCCGGGGTGTGGGACGGGTCTGTCCACAGCAGGTCGGCCAGCGGTTCAAGTCCGGCTTCGATGGCGATTTGCCCGCGGGTGCGACGCTTGGGTTTGTAGGGCAGGTAGAGGTCTTCGAGTTCGGTCTTACTTAACGTGCCGTTGATGGCGTTAGCCAGCTCATCGGTCAGCTTGCCCTGTTCGCCGATGGACTTGAGGATCGCCTGGCGACGATCGTCGAGTTCACGCAGATAACCCAGGCGGGTTTCCAGATTACGCAACTGCGTGTCATCCAGACCGCCAGTGACTTCTTTACGATAGCGTGCGATAAACGGCACGGTATTCCCTTCATCAAGCAGGCGAACGGCAGCTTCTACCTGTTCAGCCCTGGCCTGAAGTTCACCCGCAATAATGCGGCAGAGCGAATCATTCATCATGAGGTTAATTCATCTTTAGGATCAAAAATCAGGGGCATAGTTATACGGACTGACACGGCAAAATACCAGCCGCGACCACAGTCTCTCGGAATGTTCCGGCGCGGATTGCGGGCTCATTTAACGTATTCAATTTCGTTCACGTACCAGGTCGCCTCACCGGCGGGCGTGTTCACGATCGCTAAATCACCGACCGCTTTTTTCAGCAGCGCGCGCGCCATCGGCGAGTCGATAGAGATGTAATCCTTGCGACCGAAGATTTCATCGTAACCGACGATACGAAAGCGCATGGTATCGCCATCATCGTTTTCAATTTCCACCCACGCGCCGAAGAACACTCTCCCCTCCTGCTGCGGCGAATAATCAACGATTTTCAGATGTTCAAGGCATTTGGTCAGGTAGCGTACCCGGCGGTCGATTTCACGCAGGCGCTTTTTATTGTACTGATAATCAGCGTTTTCGCTGCGGTCGCCGAGGCTCGCCGCCCAGGTCACTTTTTTCGTGACCTCCGGGCGCTCTTCACGCCACAGGGTGTCCATCTCTTTTTTTAGTTTCTCATACCCTTCACGGGTGATCAGCGGCGTTCTCATCGCAGGTTCCGGCTCCTGATTGCAGATCGTTGTACCATGCTACGCACAATTCATCGCACGTAATAATACCAACAGGATAAATAATGTGGCTTATGCTTAAATGTATACTTAAGCTGCTGTTAAATATGCTTTGTAACAATTTAGCCTGGAATATATACCAGATTTCGCTGGTGAGCGACCCGGGCTTTTTTGAGAATACGCACTGACAATTGCAGTGAACCTTTGGGAGTATAAACAATGCAAGAGAATTATAAGATTCTGGTTGTCGATGACGACATGCGTCTGCGTGCGCTACTCGAACGTTATCTGACCGAGCAAGGCTTCCAGGTTCGAAGCGTGGCGAACGCCGAACAAATGGACCGCCTGCTGACCCGTGAATCCTTCCACCTGATGGTGCTGGATCTCATGCTGCCCGGAGAAGATGGCCTGTCCATTTGCCGCCGCCTGCGCAGCCAGAGTAACCCGATGCCGATCATTATGGTGACGGCGAAAGGGGAAGAAGTTGACCGTATCGTGGGTCTGGAAATCGGCGCCGACGACTACATCCCGAAACCGTTCAACCCGCGCGAACTGCTGGCCCGTATCCGCGCCGTGCTGCGTCGCCAGGCTAACGAACTGCCGGGCGCCCCTTCGCAGGAAGAGGCGGTGATCGCCTTCGGCAAGTTCAAGCTGAACCTCGGTACGCGCGAAATGTTCCGCGAAGATGAGCCGATGCCGCTGACCAGCGGTGAATTCGCGGTGCTCAAAGCGCTGGTCAGCCATCCGCGCGAACCGCTGTCCCGCGATAAGCTGATGAACCTCGCCCGTGGTCGCGAATATTCAGCAATGGAGCGTTCCATCGACGTGCAAATCTCCCGCCTGCGCCGCATGGTGGAAGAAGATCCGGCGCATCCACGCTATATCCAGACCGTGTGGGGCCTGGGATACGTATTCGTCCCGGACGGTTCTAAGGCATGAAACGCGTGCGTTTTTCGCCGCGAAGCTCGTTTGCCCGCACGCTGTTACTGATCGTCACTCTGCTGTTCGCCAGCCTGGTGACGACCTATTTAGTGGTGCTGAATTTCGCGATTCTGCCGAGTCTTCAGCAGTTTAATAAGGTTCTGGCCTACGAAGTCCGTATGCTGATGACCGATAAGCTGCAACTGGAAGATGGCACGCAACTGGTGGTGCCGCCGGCGTTTCGCCGCGAGATTTACCGCGAGCTGGGCATTTCGCTCTATTCTAACGAAGCGGCGGAAGACGCAGGCCTGCGCTGGGCGCAGCATTATGAATTTTTAAGCCAGCAGATGGCACACCAGCTTGGCGGGCCAACCGAAGTGCGGGTGGAGGTCAATAAAAGCTCCCCCGTGGTGTGGCTGAAAACCTGGCTCTCGCCCAATATCTGGGTGCGCGTCCCGCTGACCGAAATCCATCAGGGCGACTTTTCGCCGCTGTTCCGCTATACCCTGGCGATTATGCTGCTGGCGATTGGCGGCGCCTGGCTATTTATTCGTATTCAGAACCGGCCGCTGGTCGATCTGGAGCATGCCGCGCTTCAGGTCGGACGCGGCATTATTCCCCCGCCCCTGCGCGAATACGGCGCCTCTGAAGTGCGCTCGGTAACCCGCGCTTTTAACCATATGGCGGCAGGCGTGAAACAACTGGCGGACGATCGGACGCTGCTGATGGCCGGAGTGAGCCATGATTTGCGTACCCCGCTAACGCGTATCCGTCTGGCGACGGAGATGATGAGCGAAGAGGACGGCTATCTCGCGGAGTCCATTAATAAGGACATCGAAGAGTGCAACGCCATTATCGAACAATTCATCGACTACCTGCGTACCGGTCAGGAGATGCCGATGGAGATGGCAGACCTCAACTCGGTGCTGGGCGAAGTGATTGCGGCGGAAAGCGGCTACGAGCGCGAAATCGTCACCGATCTGCAACCGGGCGAAATTCTGCTAAGCGTGCATCCGCTATCCATCAAACGCGCGCTGGCGAATATGGTGGTCAACGCCGCCCGTTACGGCAACGGCTGGATTAAAGTCAGCAGCGGTAGCGAAGGCAACCGGGCCTGGTTCCAGGTGGAAGATGACGGACCAGGAATTAAACCGGAGCAGCGCGAGCATCTGTTTCAGCCGTTTGTGCGCGGCGACAGCGCCCGTACAATCAGCGGAACCGGGCTGGGATTAGCGATTGTCCAGCGCATTATCGATAACCATAATGGCAAACTGGAACTGGGTTCCAGTGAACGTGGCGGGCTATTGATTCGCGCCTGGCTGCCGGTGCCGGTCAGTCGGGCACTTCCGGCAGTAAAAGCGCCAAAAGAGAGCTAAATCGGCGATAACCTGCCCCTTGCCCGGCACACATTAAACGTCGCCTTGCCGGGCAACAAAAGCGCCGTGCGGGCTGGCCGCCGCCCGGCAGGAACGCCGTCCCCTCTGTTTTCAATGCGCGCTGACCGCCATCTCGTATGCCGCAGGCAAATTCAGCCGCTGCCAGAACTGCTGGTCGCTGGTTTCACCCGACAGCGGATATCCCGCAGGCAAAGCCGTTTTGACCATCAGCGCCCGACGCTGCGCGGCGGACAACGTCGGCAACGCAGACTCCAGCAACACTTCCGCTCCCTCCGGCACCTTCAGGCGCTGCTTTTCACCCTTCTGCTGCGGCAAATCGTAGGTCATAGTAAAGCGATAAAAATCGCGCATTGCCGGGTCGCGGTACGGATCATCCTTCGCTGGCGCCTTTGCACACTCCGCCAGCGTCATGCCGCACTCCTTCGCCAGCGCTGTGCGTAGTTGATCGCGAGCTTCATTGAACAATGCGCGGTACTTAGCGTCATTCAGATAGTGCGCGACATTACGCTGCGCCACCATCCGCGACCCCATCACATCCAGCGGATAATGCACGCCCAACACGATACGCGAGTAACCGTAACGCGCGCCGCGGGTCACCAGTGCGTCAAACCGCTCAGGGATCATCTCCGCCATTAGCAGCGCATCGGTATAACCGGTATTCGTATGCCCGCTCGGGAACGAACCACCGTCTGCGGTATAGGGTTTGTTATCCTTCACCACCACATCATCCGGCACCAGATGGATGGTATTGCCCTGAATCAGAAACGGGCGCGGGTTGTTAAAGTGTTTTTTGGCCGCTCCGGTACTCACTTCGGAGGCTTTAATCAGCGCCGCCGCCTTGCTGAGTTCGCCTTTATCGTAGGCGGAGAGGAAAGCTTTTCCGAGACGCGGACCCATTGCATCGCTGAGAAAATAGAGATAGCTGATGCCCTCGGCATCCGCCAGCGCCTGATGGCGGGTGGTTTGTACCGCATCGCGGTTAATCGCGGTGACCGTCTCAAGGTTTTGCTGTATCACCGTCTTCGGCAGCGTGCTGAACGCCGAAAGAAGAGCGATCCCCGCCTGCTGGTTGGCTTTAACCTGGAAGTCATAGCCGCTGGCTTTTAGCCACGCTTTATCCGCCTGAATTTTATTCTGCCTGGCGTGTGTTAACCGATCGCGAGTGAGCGTTGGCGCATCGCCCTTCAGCGCGTTACGCAACTGCGCCAGGCTTTGGTTCTCCAGCGCGTCAAAGGCCGGGCTGGCGGCGGCTGGCGTCACGCTGTTGGCGATTGCCGCCGCCTGATTCAACGGGATATCCTTCGCCAGAACCGGCAGCGCCAGGATTAACGCCGATGCCAGCAGTGAGATTTGCAGTTTCATTATTTTTCCTTTATATCCTAAATAATTCGCGTTGCTTAAAGGCGGCAAGGGAGTGATTCCCCAGAAGCATAGATAACTATGTGACTGAGGTGAACGAGCGTAGCCAACACATAAGCAGCTTGAAGTATGACGGGTATATTCAAATAATTACCTTGCCTGCCAGCAACGCTAACGCCACCGTTTGACACTTTTATGACAGCGTTATGTTTTGCAACGCTTTAGCCAGAATCGAAACAAGACGGCGCCACAGCGGTAATCGAGGCGGATCTGCGGTAAACTACCGGTTATCTTGTTTAATTCCCGGAATCACCGTATCCATGCTCAGTTATCGTCACAGCTTTCACGCAGGCAACCACGCCGACGTGCTTAAACATACCGTTCAGAGCCTGATCATTGAATCACTCAAAGAGAAAGAAAAACCGTTTCTCTATCTGGACACCCACGCCGGCGCTGGTCGCTATCAGCTGAGCGGAGAACACGCCGAGCGTACCGGCGAATATCTCGACGGTATCGCCCGCATCTGGCAGCAGGATGATCTGCCCGCCGAGCTGGAACCCTATATTTCCGTTGTGCAGCACTTCAACCGCAGCGGCCAGTTGCGTTACTACCCAGGCTCGCCGCTGATTGCCCGCCAGCTGCTGCGCGAGCAGGACAGCCTGCAGATGACCGAGTTGCACCCGAGCGATTTTCCGCTGCTGCGTGCCGAGTTTCAGAAAGACAATCGCGCCCGGGTAGAAAAAGCCGATGGCTACCAACAGCTTAAATCGAAGCTGCCGCCGGTTTCCCGCCGTGGGCTGGTGCTTATCGACCCGCCTTACGAAATAAAAACCGATTACCAGGCGGTGGTAACCGGTATTCATGAAGGCTACAAACGCTTTGCCACCGGCACCTACGCGCTATGGTATCCTGTGGTCTTACGGGCACAAATTAAGCGTATGATCAAAGAGTTAGAAGCCACCGGCATTCGCAAAATTCTGCAAATCGAGCTGGCGGTACGCCCGGACAGCGACCAGCGCGGGATGACCGCCTCCGGGATGATTGTGATCAATCCGCCATGGAAGCTGGAGCAACAGATGAACAACGTTCTGCCGTGGCTGCATAAAACGCTGGTGCCGACCGGCATCGGCCATGCGACCGTCAGTTGGATCGTGCCTGAGTAATCGCAACCATCGGTGGAACCTTTTACGCCTCGCGCTACAATCGCGGCCATTCAATCATTAAGGACCAGAGCCATGACCAAACATTATGACTACATCGCTATCGGCGGCGGTAGCGGCGGTATCGCCTCCATCAACCGTGCGGCAATGTACGGCCAGAAGTGCGCGCTGATTGAAGCCAAAGATCTGGGCGGTACCTGCGTTAACGTCGGCTGCGTACCGAAGAAAGTGATGTGGCACGCGGCGCAAATCCGCGAAGCAATCCATCTGTATGGCCCGGATTACGGCTTTGACGCTACCATCAATCACTTTGACTGGGAGAAACTGGTCGCCAGCCGCAGCGCCTATATCGATCGTATTCACACCTCCTACGATAACGTGCTGGGCAAAAACAAGGTCGACGTGATTAAAGGTTTCGCCCGCTTTGTCGATGCGAAAACTGTGGAAGTGAATGGCGAAACCATTACCGCCGATCATATCCTGATCGCCACCGGCGGACGCCCGAGCCATCCGAATATTCCGGGCGTCGAGTACGGTATCGATTCAGATGGTTTCTTCGCGCTTCCGGCGCTGCCAAAACGCGTTGCGGTGGTTGGCGCAGGCTATATCGCCGTTGAGCTGGCGGGGGTGATTAATGGTCTGGGCGCGGAAACTCATCTGTTCGTGCGCAAACACGCGCCGCTGCGCAGCTTTGATCCGCTGATCGTTGAAACGCTGGTTGAGGTGATGAACGCTGAAGGCCCGGAGTTGCATACCAACGCCATTCCGAAAGCGGTGGTGAAGAACGCTGATGGCAGCCTGACTCTGGAGCTGGAAGATGGCCGCAGCCAGACCGTCGACTGCCTGATTTGGGCGATTGGCCGCGAACCGGCGACCAATAACATCAACCTGGCCGCAGCCGGCGTAGAGACCAACGACAAAGGCTATATCATCGTCGATAAGTTCCAGAATACTAACGTTCCGGGCATCTACGCCGTTGGCGATAATACTGGCGCCGTTGAACTGACTCCGGTAGCCGTGGCCGCCGGTCGTCGCCTCTCCGAGCGTCTGTTTAACCACAAACCGGACGAACATCTGGATTACAGCAACATCCCGACCGTGGTCTTCAGCCATCCACCTGTCGGCACCGTCGGCTTAACTGAACCGCAGGCGCGCGAACAGTACGGCGATGACGCGGTAAAAGTGTATAAATCCTCTTTTACCGCCATGTATACCGCCGTAACCTCGCACCGTCAGCCGTGCCGCATGAAGCTGGTCTGCGTCGGCCCGGAAGAGAAAATTGTCGGCATTCACGGCATCGGCTTCGGTATGGATGAAATGCTGCAGGGCTTTGCGGTGGCGCTGAAGATGGGCGCAACCAAGAAAGACTTCGACAATACGGTGGCGATCCACCCGACGGCGGCGGAAGAGTTTGTGACCATGCGCTAAAACGCTCGTCATCCTATGATCTGGCACTCAAAAGACGCTCACCGGAGTAGTGCCGATCGGTTAAGCGAGTCACCGGCGTTGTCTTCTGTTTTATTGGTCAACGGTAATCGCTTTTTCGGTGGTTATGGTGAAAGCGCGATACGGCTACAAGACTGACGACATCGTCGATTTTTTCTGGCCTACAGCGACTGGGGAGTTACCATTTCAGCTCAGGCTTACCGCAAGGGGTTTGGCGCATCAAGGAAACCTGGCGAGAACGCAGGCGCGCATCCAGGACTGGCCGCCAGGACGGCGGCCAGAGGGCGGCCAGAGGGCGGCCAGATGAAGCCGGAGTGGAGCGGACCGCGCAGCGGCAGGTTTTCAGCGCAATGCCGGGGGTCCAGGGGGACGAGCGAAACGTCCCCCTGGCCGTTCACACGCAATGCATATGAAGAATATCCTCGTATTAACCGTGAACGGAACAGGCCACTGAATCAAATAGGTAAAACGAAAAATCCACCATCACCACCGATTAACGGAACCGCTCAGGCAGCCATAAACACAACTGACTGCCCTTAACTAACCAGCAGGACTCCCCGGCGCGCCTTTTTATCTCTACGCCACGCCATTGTTCCCGTGGCGCTTAAAGGCCGGACGCTGGTTCAACGCCATATACCAGCGTTCAACCTGCGCCATTTCAGGGTGCGCGAACGGCGTCATTTTCCAGCGATGCACCGACAGGCCAAGCACAATATCCGCAAGGGTAAACTGGCTGCCGGTGATCCATGCTCCGGTTTGCTGAAGTTGCGCATTCACGATCTGCACGCAGCGGGTCCAGGCGGCGATGCTCTCTTTTATCGCCACCGGGTCCTGAAACCGCGGGTCCTTACGCACCAGCCCCATAAAGGCGTAGCGCCAGGCATTGTTAAACTCTGTTGCCTGCCAGTCCATCCAGTGTTCGACCTCCGCAGCAGCCTGCGGCACGGCGGGGAGCAGATCGTCCCGCCCCGCTTTCCGCGCCAGATAACGGCAAATGCTGTTCGACTCCCACAGCACAAAATCATCATCCAGCAGCACCGGCACAAGGCTATTCGGATTGAGCGCGCGAAATTCCGGGGTCTCAATCGACCGGAATCCGCTGCCATAATCCTCCTGCTGATACTCCAGCCCCGCTTCCTCGCAGGTCCACAGCGCTTTACGCACGTTAATTGATGAGCGCTTGCCCAGTATTTTTATCATTGTCAGCAATACCTCAATCAAAAGAGATGATAGTTTCACCATACTCCATCGTTCGCATGTGTACAGCCGGATAATGTGTACTTCCAGGGACATAAGCGTTGGTTACGCGCGTTCAGGCAAAGCGCTTACCGAACTCGGCCCATCGAAATTCATGTGATTACCGCCTCCCTGCAACCCGAATGATTTCGGCTATAGTGGATTGCAAAATTGTTCTTCGATACAGGACCCCGACATGTTGACTAATTTTAACCTTTTAACGCCGGGCAATATCCGTTTTGGCCGCGGCCTTGCGTGTAGCGCTGCTTCCTGGCTTGCCGGGCGTTCAGCGCAGATACTGCTGGTTCACGGTGCCAGCCTGCAACGGGCACAGCCTTTACTGGACGAATTACATACCTGCCAGTTGAACGTCACAACGCTGGCAATCGCCCATGAACCCTGCCTGCAGGATATTGAACAAGGCGTTCGCCTGGCGCGGGAAAAGGGCATCGGCGCGGTGGTCAGCCTCGGCGGCGGCGCGGTGATTGACGCGGGTAAAGCTATTGCCGCGCTGGTTCCGGTTCAGGGACCCGCAATCGACTATCTGGAAGTGGTCGGTAACGGGCGCGGATTAGAGGCCGATCCGCTGCCGTTTGTCGCCATTCCTACCACCGCCGGTACCGGCGCGGAAGTGACAAAAAACGCGGTGATCAACGTTCCCGGGCAACAACGCAAAGTCAGCCTGCGCGACGACCGGATGCTGCCGGATCTGGCGATTGTCGACCCGTCGCTCACCGACAATGCGCCACGCGCAGTCACCTTAGCGTCCGGTCTCGACGCCCTCACGCAGGTTATCGAGCCCTGGCTGTGCGCCCGCGCGAATCCTTTTACCGACGCCCTGTGTCGGGATGCAATCCCGCGCGGCATTAAGGCCCTCAGAACGCTGATGGAAAAAGAGTGCCCGGACAGCCGCGATGAGATGGCGTGGGTGAGCCTGTGCGGCGGGCTGGCATTAGCGAATGCCGGGCTTGGCGCGATCCACGGCCTGGCTGGACCGCTGGGCGGCCTGAGCCATGCCGCCCACGGCGCGCTTTGCGGCAGCCTGCTCCCCTTCGGTCTGGCGCTGAATGAAGCGCAAATAAGTGACGAGAAGGTCCGTCAACGCTTTGCTGATGTGCGCCAGTGGCTGGCCGCCGGGCTGGGCGTTGAGCCGGACAGCGCCTGGCAGAGCCTCCGCGAGTGGAGTCAGCGCGCCGGACTGGGAAACCTGCGGAAGCTCGGCGTACCGCACGAAGCGCTGGAGCCAGCGGCCCTTGCCGCCTGCGGCTCATCATCGATGAAAGCCAACCCGGTTATGCTGACCAGCGAGCAGCTACTGGAGATGCTGGAAGCCGCATGGGAATAATCGCGCGCCGTGCAAATGCCGGGGAATTGCAGATTGCAGACAAAGCGTGTTGTTCCGGAATTACCCGGCGAAAATGCGAGCATAATGTCTGAGACAGGTTGGTCATCAGCCGAAAATTTAGATTTTGTTGCAAAACGAATGCTCTAAATTCGTCAGGCGAACACCCAACGATGAAGCGTTTTTTAAGTCGGTAGATCAGTTAATTAGGGCTATATCCCGTTACCTCATCTTAATAATAAAACGTGATCTATCGCACATTTTATCCTCCCTCCCCCGCTGCGAATGTCTACGCTTAATAGACAGGTCGGGTGCTCCCGGCATCCTCTACTGACGCAATCCGGAGGTCCGTATCATTATGTTCAGCCAGAAATTACGTAACGCTGATGCCGATGAACTCAGGATCGAAAACGATCCATGCTACGAAGCCGATCCGTACGAGTTAAAACTGGATGAAATGTTCGACGTTGAACCGGAACCGGAGATTATTGAAGGGCTGCCCGCGTCAGATGCCCTGACCCCTGCAGACCGCTATCTGGAACTGTTTACCCATGTCCAGAAGTCAGGTATTTTTGCCGACAGCAAAACCTTTCCCGACTGTGCGCCGAAGCAGGATCCGCTGGATATTTTGCTTCACTACCGGCGCGTAAAACGCACGTCCGAATTCGATTTACGCCAGTTTATTGAAGAGCATTTCTGGTTGCCGGACAACCGCGCCGAGGATTACGTTTCCGATCCCAATCGATCGTTGAAAGAACACATTGATGCCCTGTGGCCAATTCTGACCCGCGAGCCGCAGGATCATATTCCCTGGTCGTCGCTGCTGGCGTTGCCGCAGTCGTATATCGTCCCCGGCGGGCGTTTTAGCGAAACCTACTACTGGGACTCCTATTTCACCATGTTAGGGCTGGCGGAAAGCGGCCGCGAAGATCTGCTGAAATGTATGGCGGACAACTTCGCGTGGATGATTGAAATCTACGGCCATATTCCGAACGGCAACCGCACCTACTATCTCAGCCGCTCGCAGCCGCCGGTTTTCGCGCTGATGGTGGAGCTATTTGAGGAAGATGGCGTTCGCGGCGCCAGACGTTATCTTGACCATCTGCAAATGGAATACAGCTTCTGGATGGACGGCGCTGAATCGCTGGTGCCCAATCAGGCCTATCGCCACGTAGTGCGCATGCCGGACGGTTCGCTGCTCAACCGCTACTGGGACGATCGCGATACGCCGCGCGATGAATCCTGGGGGGAAGATGTGGCAACCGCGAAGCGCTCCGGGCGACCGCCAAACGAAGTATACCGCGATCTGCGCGCCGGAGCGGAATCCGGCTGGGATTACTCCAGCCGCTGGCTACGGGATATCACCAGGCTGGCAAGTATTCGCACCACCCAGTTTATCCCGATTGATTTGAACGCCTTTTTATTCAAGCTGGAGAACACCATCGCCAATCTCTCCGGCCTGAAAGGAGAGCGGGACACAGAGGCCGCTTTTCGCCAGAAAGCCAACGACCGCCGGGCAGCGGTGACCCGCTACCTGTGGGATGACGAAGGCGGCTGTTTTCGCGACTACGACTGGCGCCGCGAACAGCTGGCCCTGTTCTCCGCCGCCAGTATCGTTGCGCTGTACGTCGGTATGGCGACGCATGAGCAGGCCGACAGGCTCGCCGATGCGGTTCGCGCGCGTCTGCTGACTCCCGGCGGGATTATGGCCACCGAGTACGAAAGCGGCGAACAGTGGGATAAACCCAACGGCTGGGCACCGCTACAGTGGATGGCGGTGCAAGGATTTAAAATGTACGGTCAGGATCCGCTCGGGGATGAGATAGCTCACAGCTGGCTGCAAACGGTAAACCATTTCTACAAACGGCACCATAAGCTGATCGAAAAGTACCATATCGCCAGCGCCACCCCGCATGAGGGCGGCGGCGGCGAATATCCGCTGCAGGATGGCTTCGGCTGGACCAACGGCGTCGTGCGTCGGCTCATTGGTCTGTATGGCGAACCCCTGTAAAAGCGCGCGGCTTCCAGAATTGATGCCTGGCATACGCGCTTCAGGGACTCTGCCATGCCTGACGTCTTATGCCACGGCGGTATCGCTGCCCGCGACGACCTGATGACGGTGTTCTCCGGCGAGCCGAATTATTTCGGCTCGCCGGACCATCCCCCGTAGAGGAAAAAAGATTACAAAAACATCCCGCCGGAAACTTCGACGCGCTGGGCGTTCATCCAGCGCAGGTCATCGCTGAGCAGCGCGGCAATCGCGTCGCCGATATCGTCCGGGAGGCCCACTCTTCCCAGCGCAGTCTGCGCGGCGATATACTGATTAACCTGCGCGTTATCCCGCACTACACCGCCGCCAAAATCGGTTTCAATGGCGCCAGGGGCAATAATATTGACCGAAATTCCCCGCGCCCCCAGTTCTTTCGCCTGATAGCGGGTCAACACCTCCATCGCGCCTTTCATGGCAGCATAAGCCGCATAGCCCGGCAGCGCAAAACGCGCCAGCCCGCTGGATACATTCAGGATGCGTCCGCCGTCAGCTAACAACGGCAGCAGGCGCTGAGTAAGGAAAAACGGTCCTTTAAACTGGATATTCATCAGCTCATCAAACTGGGCTTCGCTGGTCTCAGCAAAGGGAACGTTCAGACCAATACCGGCATTGTTCAATAAATAATCGAAGCTATCCCGCTGCCAGTGCTGCTGAAGTAATTCCGTCATCTTATGAGCAAAGCTGTCAAAATGATGACTATCGCCGACGTTGAGCGGTAATGCCGCCGCCTTTACGCCTTTTCGTTCAATTTCAGCGACAACGTCCAGCGCCGCCTGCTGGTTGCTGTGCCAGGTCAGGATAATATCGGTTCCCCTCTCTGCCAGCTTTAATGCCGCATTTTTTCCCAACCCGCGGCTCCCGCCGGTGACTAAAGCGATACGTTGTGTCATCAGAACCCCCTTCTTGCTTGCGTTTGCATAGTTAAAGAGCTTATTAGCTGCTATAAAAACAATAAATATAGGAAATTGCGTTTTACTGTTTCTGTATCAATAACAATAGGCCCCCGGGATGGATAGAATTCACGCAATGCAGCTGTTTATTCGGGTCGCGGAACTGGAGAGTTTTTCCCGTGCCGCCGATATCCTCGGCCTACCGAAAGGGAGCGTATCGCGCCAGATTCAGGCGCTGGAGAACCATCTTGGCACTCGCCTGCTGCACCGTACGACCCGCCGGGTACAACTGACGCAGGACGGTATGGTTTACTACGAACGCGCAAAGGATCTGCTCAGCAATCTTGATGAACTGGACGGCATGTTCCAGCTCGATCCCTCCAGTGTCAGCGGTCGTTTACGGGTAGATATGCCCGTCGGGATAGCGAAAAAGCTGGTCATCCCGCGGCTACCGGCATTTCTGCAACAATATCCCGGTATCGAACTGGAGCTCAGCAGCAGCGATCGGTTGGTCGATATCGTCCGCGAAGGGTTTGACTGTGTAGTTCGCGTCGGTACGCTGAAGGACTCCGGGCTGATCGCGCGGCCTCTGGGTAAACTCACGCAAATTAACTGCGCCAGCCCGCACTATCTGGCGCGCTTCGGCTACCCGCAGTCTCTTGATGATCTGGTCGATCATGCGCTGATCCACTACGCGAGCAACCTCGGCGTACGCCCACTGGGATTTGAGGTATTCAGCGATGGCGTGGTTCGCTGGGTTAAAATCGGCGGCGTGCTGACCGTCAACAGTACAGAAACCTATCAGGCATCGTGTCTGGCGGGTCTGGGAATTATTCAGGTTCCGCGAACTGGCGTGCGTGACATGCTGCGCACCGGCGAACTGATAGAAATTCTGCCTCATTACCGCGCCGAACCATTACCGGTCTCATTGATTTATCCCCACCGGCGTAATCTTTCACGTCGGGTACATCTGTTTATGGAGTGGTTAGGCGGGCTGATGAAAACCTATGTCGATTAGGAATCAGACACCGTATCAACGATTTTACGTATATAATTTTGATGAATACCGCTGTAAAAAAGGAAGAAAAACGTTATGACGCCGGAAAACGACGCTCAACGCCCGCCCCAGGAACCTGGCTCGCCGCCGGATAAAAACAAAAGCACGATAGCCGCGATTAATGATTCTGCCGTGGCGAAAAAGGCCAATCAGGCACTGAAAACCGTCACCGGAACGGCAGAAAAAGTCCAGCGCAACCCCATTATTGCGCACCTCATTCGCGCCGCCGAGCGCTTCAACGACAGGCTTGGCAATCAGTTTGGCGCCGCCATCACTTACTTCTCATTTTTGTCGATGATCCCTATCCTGATGGTCTCTTTTGCGGCCGCCGGCTTTGTGCTGGCTTCACATCCCACCTTACTACAGGATATCTTCGATAAAATTTTGCTCAACGTGAGCGACCCGACTCTCGCCGCAACGCTGAAAAATACCATCAACACCGCCGTCCAGCAGCGCACCGCGGTGGGTATCGTCGGCCTGCTGGTCGCGCTCTATTCGGGGATTAACTGGATGGGCAACCTGCGCGAGGCGATTCGCGCCCAGTCGCGTGACGTCTGGGAACGCACGCCGCAGGATCAGGAGAAGATTTGGGTAAAGTATTTCCGCGACCTTATCTCGCTGATCGGCCTGCTGGTTGCATTAGTGATCACCTTATCGATCACTTCAGTGGCAGGTTCCGCCCAGCGGATAATTATCTCGGCGCTTTATCTCGATAATATCGAATGGCTGAAACCCGCATGGCGACTGATTGGTCTCGCAATCTCTATTTTCGCCAACTATCTGCTGTTTTTCTGGATTTTCTGGCGACTACCGCGCCACCGTCCTCGCCGCAAGGCGTTGATTCGCGGCACGCTGATTGCGGCGGTCGGCTTTGAGATAATCAAAATCATTATGACCTGGACGCTACCGGCGCTGGTGAAGTCCCCTTCAGGAGCGGCATTTGGCTCGGTACTGGGGATAATGGCATTCTTTTATTTCTTCGCCCGCCTGACGCTTTTCTGCGCCGCATGGATTGCGACTGCCGAGTATAAAGGCGACCATCGGATGCCGGGCAAATCCCACGATTAAATCATTACTGGGCTGAATAAAGACGCAAAATTCAGCCCAACCTATTATTTCAGCAGATAAATCCAACACGTAACTTTTCTTTAACCAGAAACTGGTTTTATCAACCATAACTTGAATTATGTGAAGCATTTCATAGAAGTTATTTTCCGGTAACAAAAATTATCCACTTTTTGCCTCTTTTTCAGGCTATCGCTCCCCTTGTTACAGATTGAAATGTCCCTGATGCTGTGGCTATATGGCCCTTCGTTCGCAAAAAATAAGAAAGATCTATGCAATCCACAGCCACAACACTCGACAACGCTCAGGAAACCGTCCCGGTTAATTCACGCAATAAAGTCGTGGTCGCCTCACTCATTGGTACCGCCATTGAGTTCTTTGACTTCTATATCTATGCCACTGCAGCGGTCATTGTCTTCCCGCACATTTTCTTCCCGCAGGGCGATCCTGCTGCCGCCACGCTACAGTCGCTGGCGACGTTTGCTATCGCCTTTATTGCCCGCCCTATCGGATCCGCGGTATTTGGTCATTTTGGCGACCGGGTAGGCCGTAAAACGACCCTGGTGGCTTCATTGCTGACCATGGGGATCTCCACCGTGGTTATCGGCCTGCTGCCTGGCTATGAGACTATCGGAATTATGGCGCCGATGCTGCTGGCGCTGGCGCGTTTTGGCCAGGGTCTGGGTCTCGGTGGAGAATGGGGCGGCGCGGCGTTACTGGCGACGGAAAACGCGCCGTCGCGCAAGCGCGCGCTGTATGGTTCTTTCCCACAACTGGGCGCGCCTATCGGCTTTTTCTTCGCTAACGGCACCTTCCTGCTGCTCTCCTGGCTGCTGACCGACCAGCAATTTATGGACTGGGGCTGGCGTCTGCCGTTTATCTTCTCCGCCGTGCTGGTGATCATCGGTCTGTACGTTCGCGTGTCCCTGCACGAGTCGCCCGTGTTCGCTAAAGTCGCCGCCGCGAAGAAACAGGTGAAAATCCCGTTAGGCACGCTGTTGACAAAACACATTCGCGTTACTGTCCTCGGCACCTTTATCATGCTGGCGACCTACACGCTGTTTTATATCATGACCGTCTACTCCATGACTTTCAGCACCGCCGCTGCCCCGATTGGTCTCGGTTTGCCGCGCAACGAAGTGCTGTGGATGCTGATGATGGCGGTTATTGGTTTTGGCGTGATGATACCGGTTGCCGGCATGCTGGCAGATGCATTTGGCCGCCGTAAGAGCATGGTCGTCATCACGGCCCTGATCATTCTCTTCGCGCTGTTTGCCTTTAAACCGCTGCTCGGCTCCGGCAGCCCTCTGCTGGTCTTTGTCTTCCTGCTGCTTGGTCTGAGCCTGATGGGGCTGACCTTTGGCCCGATGGGCGCGCTGCTGCCAGAGCTGTTCCCGACGGAAGTTCGTTACACGGGCGCCTCGTTCTCCTATAACGTCTCGTCGATCCTCGGCGCTTCCGTGGCGCCGTATATCGCCGCCTGGCTGCAGGGCAATTACGGCCTGCCTGCGGTGGGGCTCTACCTGGCCGCAATGGCGACGCTGACGATGATTGCCCTGCTGCTCACTCACGAAACGCGTCATCAGTCGCTGTAACGCTCTTCGCCCCCGGCGCATTGCAGCCAGGGGCGACATTTCACCCCGCTATTTTTCATCAGCGACCACATCGCCCAATCCGGATTCGCCTGTTCCTTGCCACGTGACCATCCGGTAAACACCGGAAAAGCCAATGACGCTGACAATTGCGGTCTCCGTCACATAATCCGCGTCAGGTCAAAAAAAATAATGGAACGTTGTTTTAATATGGTTGACCATAAAAGCGACCCAGCGCACACTAGAACGAATATTGATTTAATTTCAGGTCATCACTATGTCGAAGAAAATTGCCGTCATTGGCGAATGTATGATTGAACTGTCAGAAAAAGGGGCGGCAGTAAACCGCGGCTTCGGCGGCGATACGCTAAACACTTCCGTCTATATCGCTCGTCAGACCGACGCCAGCGCACTGAGTGTGCACTACGTCACCGCACTGGGAACTGATACCTTTAGTCAACAGATGCTCGAATCCTGGCAGCGCGAAAATGTCCAGACCGACCTGATTCAGCGTATGGCCGACCGTTTACCGGGCCTGTACTATATCGAAACCGACGATACCGGCGAGCGGACCTTTTACTACTGGCGCAATGAAGCAGCGGCCAGGTTCTGGCTGGAAAGCGAACAGTCTGCGGCGATCTGTGAAGCACTGGCGACCTTTGACTATCTCTATCTCAGCGGTATCAGTCTGGCGATCCTCAGTCCCGCCAGCCGTGAAAAACTGCTGACCCTGCTGCGCCAATGCCGCGCGAACGGCGGCAAAGTGATCTTCGATAACAACTATCGCCCTCGCCTGTGGAGCAGCAAAGAGGAGACGCAGCAGGTTTATCAGCAGATGCTGACCTGCACCGATATCGCTTTCCTGACCCTTGACGATGAAGATGCCCTATGGGGGGAGAAACCGGTTGAGGACGTGATTGCGCGTACTCACGCCGCTGGCGTCGAAGAAGTGGTGGTCAAACGCGGCGCCGAATCCTGCCTGGTGGCGATTGCTGGCCAACCGCAACAGGAAGTTCCGGCGGTAAAACTGCCAAAAGAGCGTGTGATTGATACCACAGCGGCAGGTGATTCGTTCAGCGCTGGCTATCTGGCGGTACGCCTGACCGGCGGAGACGCCGAATCCGCGGCAAAACGCGGGCATCTGACCGCCAGCACGGTAATACAGTATCGTGGCGCGATTATCCCGCGCGAAGCGATGCCGCAGTAATCTCCCCGGCGCAACGCTGATCCGGCCCACGTTAAATCAGTAACCTAACGATATTATTGATTTACCTGGCCGGATAAAGCCCCAGCCGCCGCCCGGCTGAAACGCAAGCCCAATGGCTGATACCGTTGTTATCGGCCTCACCGGATAGCATGGCTATCCGGTTTTTCTTACTGCGCTGGCGGGGTATCCGTCACGTCGTTGTTCCCTTCCGCGACATCGTTGCTGCCTTCAGTCGCTGGCGCGGCGGCGGGTACAGGCGCCATCACTTTCTCCCACGTCGCCTGGAGATCCTTTATGTTGTATTCCGGCTCGCTCTGCGGCTGCTGCAGTACCAGCGCCATATCCTGCGACAGTTGCTGACGCAGGTACTGGTTTAGCATGTCAACCGTCAGTGAGTTAAGGAACTCCTGGCGCAGCTTCTGATACTGCTCAGGCGCAATATCCACCACCTGGTTTTGCAACGAACGCATCCGCTGACTGATCAGGATATACGTATCGGTGCGCGCATAGGTGGCGAACAGCTTCTGCAACTCAAGGTTTTTCTGCGCAATCAGGGCAGCAAACTCATCCTGTGACAGACCGTTATCGCGCACTTTCGCCAGTTCGCGCGCCACGGTCGTTAAGTTTGCATTCAGACGTTCGGCCGGCGATTCGATATTGATCGCACACTGCGCCCGCAAGTAGAGAACGCGACAGTCAAAACTGAGGTTGATGTCCTTGATATTACTTTTGCGTAAATTCTGCTGTACGTGCCAGAACAGCGCTTCACGCGCAAGATCATCGCGCCAGTAACGCTGGAGCGCAACCGAGTCGCGAATCGGTTGCCACGGCGCATCCCACATCAGTGACAGCTTATCCTGGCGCACCGCATCGGTCATAATACTGACCGGCATTGTCGGTAGCGGCGAGAGCGTAGGAACCGCCGCTGGCGTCTCGCGCTTGCCTTTCAGGCTACCGAAGATTTTGTTGATTTGCTCGGCGACGTTGCGACTGTCAACGTTACCAACGACGATCAGCGTCATGGCATCCGGCGTATACCACTTGTGATAGAAATCTTTTAATTTGGCAATATCAATCGGTTGCTTCAGCGGCACGGCCGGATCGTGCGCCAGCATCGTTGAACCTTTCAGCCGATAGCGCCACCAGCTTTCTTTGGTATTCGCAGGCCAGGTCGCCACCATATCCTCGCTCTGCAAAGCGTGATTGACCGTTTCCCGGGTAATTGACAGCTTACCATTTGCATTTGCCAGCCAGCTCAACGCCTCTTTCAGCAAATCGTTACGGTTATTCGGTAAGCTCAGGTTAAACAGACTGTAGTCATAAGAGACGATCGCGGGGGGTAAAGGGCGGTTTGGATCAATACTCTGCTGCCACAACGAACGTGCCTGCATGGTCGGCAGGGCACCACTTTGCGTCAGCGCAAGACGGGGGATAAAGTGGCTAAAACCGCTCTGCTGAGTGCTCTCACTCAACGAGCCAATATTTACGGACAAGCGAATTTCGACGCGATCGCTGGGACGTTGCGGGGTCGCTAACACCTGCCACTGAAAGCCATTTGCAAGCACCCCTTGTTGCCAGGCCGGGTCCGGCTGGAGCGCTTCAGCCTGCACATAACCGGCTGCCGCCATCATCAGCAACCCACCGGTTAAGAGTCGAATTTTTGTGCCCTGCATGTGAACCCCTGATCAACATTCCTGGTTACAACAGCAGCCCACGGACGGACCGCCGAAAAATGTGGTAAGTGAAGTACGTCGGTTAGACCACGCGAAGATGAAAATGTCACATGTAGACGTTAAATAAACATTTGTACCCGTCATACTTCAAGTTGCATGTGCGTTGGCTTTCCTCGTTCACCCCAGTCTCGTACTGGAGTACGCTCCCGGGGATTCACTGCCTCGCCGCCTTCCTGCAACTCGAATTATTTAAGGTATAGAGTCGCGCTGTACAAACGACAGCGCTCCCTAATTATGCGCAGGAGCCCGTTCTCCAGCAAGGAGAACGGGCCTAACAGATGGATTTATGAGGATAATTCGTGCGATTCGCGTACCGGAGTGCGGTTATTCAGGACATCATCCAGCTGTCTGGCGTCCAGCTCTTTTACCCATTTAGCGACAACAATGGTCGCCACGCCGTTACCCACCAGATTGGTCAGTGCGCGCGCTTCGGACATAAAGCGGTCGATGCCAAGGATTAACGCCAGACCGGCCACCGGCAGATGGCCAACAGCGGAAATGGTCGCCGCCAGCACGATAAAACCGCTGCCCGTCACTCCCGCCGCACCTTTCGAGGAGAGCAGCAACACGACCAGCAGGGTAACCTGATGGAAAATGTCCATATGGCTATCGGTCGCCTGCGCGATAAACACCGCCGCCATTGTCAGATAGATTGAGGTTCCATCAAGGTTAAATGAGTACCCCGTCGGGATCACCAGCCCCACCACGGACTTACGGCAGCCCAGTTTTTCCATCTTATCAAGCATGCGCGGCAGCGCCGACTCAGAGGAAGAGGTTCCCAGCACAATCAGCAGTTCTTCGCGAATATAACGAATGAACTTGAAGATGCTAAAGCCGGCTGCTTTGGCGATCGAGCCAAGTACCAGCACCACGAACAGGATACAGGTAATGTAGAAACAGGCGATCAATTGACCGAGCTGTACCAGTGTACCGACGCCGTATTTACCGATAGTAAAAGCCATCGCCCCGAACGCGCCAATCGGCGCCAGGCGCATAATCATATTGATAATGCCGAAGATGACCTGCGAGAAGCTTTCAATCACGTTAAAAATCAGTTGGCCTTTGCTGCCCAGACGATGCAGCGCAAAACCAAACAGTACCGCGAACATCAGTACCTGCAGAATATTGCCGCTGGCAAAAGCGCCAATCACGCTGCCAGGGATAATATCGAGCAAGAACGCCACGATGCCCTGTTCTTTCGCCTGCGCGGCATAAACCGCCACGGCGTGCGCATCCAGCGTCGCCGGATCAACGTGCATTCCGGCACCGGGTTGCACCAGATTGACAATGATCAGGCCGATAATCAGAGCAATGGTACTCACGATTTCAAAATAGAGCAGCGCCACCGCGCCGGTGCGGCCGACGGCCTTCATGCTTTCCATCCCGGCAATCCCTGTCACGACGGTACAGAAGATAACCGGAGCAATTACCATTTTAATCAGCTTCACGAAGGCATCGCCGAAAGGCTTCATCTGCGTACCCAGTTCCGGGTAAAAGTGGCCCAGCAGAATACCGATCGCTATGGCAGATAAAACCTGGAAATAGAGGCTTTTAAAGAAAGAGGTTTTCATAGGGTGTCCTTTGGGAATAACCACAGACAAAGAAAGGGTACTGCGTCTGTGGCTTAAAAATAACACCCGTGAAACATTTCAGAAATAACAAGGTGCACATT
Source organism: Klebsiella sp. KE9456 (assembly GCF_043832615.1). Classification (NCBI taxonomy): domain Bacteria; kingdom Pseudomonadati; phylum Pseudomonadota; class Gammaproteobacteria; order Enterobacterales; family Enterobacteriaceae; genus Klebsiella; species Klebsiella sp. KE9456. Next base: position 22,146 of record NZ_JBDYQK010000013.1, on the reverse strand, counting down.
TGCAACGGAATTGTTAATAAATTTGAGCTGACTCGCACAAGCTAACAATACAGTTACAAATTTGCATCCCCGGTATCATTCAGTAAAAAGCGGGTCATAAATGCTTCCGGCGGAATGGCGCCGCTAAACAGCCCACCCTGCGCAATATCGATCCCCGCCGCCTGCAGCCAGGTATACTGCGCCTGGGTTTCAACGCCCTCCGCAACAATACGCAGATTGAGGCCACGAGCCAGTTGTATAATCGCCGGGACCAGACTGATGTCATCCGGCAGCATATCGATCAACGTCTTATCGATTTTCAACATGTCCACCGGCAACGATTTGATATGTTGCAGTTGACGCAGGCCCACGTAACCCATAGCGAAATCATCCAGCGTAATCCGCGCGCCTGCTTCACGCAGCGGACGCAGCCGGGAAATCAGCATCTGCGGCTCGTCCATTCGACGGCTTTCTGTCACTTCCAGCACCAGGGTATCCGGCACAACGCGGTAGCGCGCAAGCAGCGCCAGTATTTCCACCTCGCTGTCGCTATGCAGCAACGAGGCATTAACCGACAGCGGCAGCATGATCCCCTGATTCTGCCAGGCGACCAACTGTCGACAGGCTTCTTCCAGTAGCCAGTAGCCGACTGGAGCCGTCAGCCCGCAGGCGTCAATGCGCTCAAGCAGATCTCCCGGCAGCGACCAGTCGCCATTCGCCTGGCGCTGCCGTAGCTGCACTTTCGCGCCACACACTTCACCGCTACGGGCATCTACCTGAGGTTGCAGCCAGATAGCAAACTGCTGGTTATCGAGCGCCGTCAAAATATCATGCTCTTCTCTCAGCCGACGTTGCGCTTTCTCCATCTGCTGCGGATCAAAGAACTCAATCTGGTTTTTACCTTTACGACGCGCGGTTACGGCGGCAGAAAACGCCCGCCGATAGAGCTGTTCGGCGCTGATTTCACCGTTAAACATCGCGATACCGACGCTGGCGCAGGGGCGAAGCTGGATACCGTGTAACGGTAAACGCTCATTTATAACAGTAAGTACTTGCTTACTTAGCGTAACCGCCTGCCAGGGTTCAGCCATGCTGGAGGCCAGGATCGCAAAGTCGTAACCGCTTACCTGGGCCAGCACCATTTGCGAAGGAATAATCGCGCGCAGCTTTTCCACCAGAGTCAGCAGCAGCATTTCGCGCTGCGTCTCTTTCAGCACGCCAGCGGTATCCTGCAGCGTTTCACAGGCAATGATCAGCAGTGCCGAAGCCTGAGAACGGGCAACTATCTGCTCCAGCATCGCCATCAAAAAAGCTTTATTGGGCAGCTCGGACTCCGGGAAACGGGTCGATTGCAAAGAGAGTTCATCATGCTGGCGCAGCAAAGTCTGCTGATTACGGTTGTAACTGCGCACCAGCATTCCAAGTTCATCATCATGATGTAAACGCGGTAGCGTAAGCTGGTGGCCGAGGCGCTCCTGCTGCGGCACATCATTCAGTTCGCGGGCGATTTTACGTAACGGACGCACGATGAGACGGTTGATACACCAGGTGAGCGCCACCGTCAGAACCAGCACCAACAGTAAGTAAGCGGTTACTAACGTTGAGAGTGCGCTCATCACGAATTTGTACATCCGCCAGGAGTCGGCCTGTAGCACCAGGTAAGCCAGCGGCTGCGGATTCGCAGGCCGCTCAAGAGAGTAGATCGGCAATGAAATCTGGACTGGCAGTTCGAACATCCGGGTGATCATTACCGGGACCGGACGCTCCGGGATAAAGCGCATTCGCAACGCCTGGAATTGATTAGGCAGTACAACGTCTGCCCGGCTGACGACACCCGCGGGCTGAATGCTGCTCAGAATCGTTTCCGCTTCCGGAATATCGGCTTTCAGGATCGCCGCTGATAGCGGTTCGCGGACGGAACGCGCGATGCTTTCTAATTGCGTGGCCGTGGTAAAGCGACTCTGCTGAACAAAGTGGAACAGCAAAATAGAACAGAAGACCAATACGAACGCCATGGATACGCTCGCGACCATCGCCATCTGTTTAATTGTAAGTGAGCGGCTGACGCGCAACGGGGTTCTCCACTGAAACTGAACGCATTTTCGGTATAGATCCATCCACACCGATCGTTTTCAGGCTGATTATATACTCAAATCGGTCATTCACGCCCGTAGCCAGGGGCCAGTCCATCAGGGAATAATCAGCCTGTATTGCCAAAAAAGGCAAAGCCTGACGAGTATACGCGAAGAGCGTCGGGGAGTGACGCTCTCTCGCATAATTCAGGCTAATCTGCACCGGTCGGCGGGAGCGTCTTTTTTAAGGGGAGTGGCGAAATGGTCTATTTTTGTTTTGCGTGGTTTTGATCGGTGGCCGGTTCCGTTCGCTGTCAATAGGTAGATACTGGCTATCTCCGCAGCCTGTGAACGGCATGGGGCCGTTTCGCGCCCCCATGCCCCCGGCATTACGCTGAAGCACATAAAAACAGACGCCAGCCGAAATTATTCAGGCTGAATCAGGGCTAAAAACGAGTTTGCCGGAGCCACTGATTAACTGATTTCACTGGCTCCGGCGGAGCCGCCCCCTGGCATAACGCAGGGAGCAAAACGCATTCCGGCGCTCACTGGCGGTCTTTATTCGCCAGCCACGCCAGCAGTTTCAGACTGGCGGAATAATAGTCGTCCTGAGCCGTAATCTCAGGTTCACCCCGCGCTTCCCCGAGGGTTAAATCACGTACCGCCAGCAGCCCGCCGGTCATAAACCAGGGGGCGACCTCACCGGTATTGACGTTAATCCATGCCGGCGTTTGCAGACGCGGATAGCTCTGGAACCAGTTTTTCCACGGCGTCAGCAAACGACTTTGCGGATCACTCCAGGAGACATACAGCGGGATACGAATCGCATCATAGCTCATCCGCGCTGGCCACTCTTTTGCCGGTTCCATCTTGCCATCTGCGTTTAACACCACCCAGTCGCTGGGTAGCTGAGATTTTCCCCACGCCATTTTTTCCAGCAGCGCCTGACCATCACTCTGTAGCTTTCGCCAGGCCGTCAGATGCGTGCGAGCCGCAAAGGCCTGCCATGCCGGAAAGATAAAATAGGACGGATTCAGGTTCAGGTGATCGTTAAAGTAAAACCCCTTTGCCCCCGGCAACATCACCTGACGACCGGCGAACGTGACCACCGTGAACTTCAGCAGTGCGCTGGTAATCGCATCGGATGCCGTGCCGTATGCGCTATCCTGCCACTGCTGCTGCGCACGCAACAGCGCCCAGGCGATCATCGTGTCGCCATCGGTTGCGTTGTTTTTATCCGCCACCGGATTAGGCGCCACCGGGTTATAGCGCCAGTAAAACAGCCCATTATCTTTGTTACGCAGCGTCTTATTGGTCCATTGCCAGAGTTTGTCAAACGTCGGACGATCGTTATTGGCCACCGCTAACAACATGGCAAAACCCTGGCCTTCAGTATGAGAAACATTGCCGTTTCCGGTATCAATAATGCGCCCGTCCGGCATCAGAAAACGCGATTTGTAACTTTGCCACGCCGTATCGGCCCACGCATGGGGAAGCATCATCACCGTCGCCATTACGACTGCAGCCAAAGCACGTAAGGACATAAATTCCCCTGTTATGGATGGAAATAGATAAACTGGACATCAGAAACCGAAAACATCCGCTCGCGCTGTAAAATCACATGCGCACCGCCGCCCTGTCCTTGTAACCAGCGGGAATAAAGCCCTTCAAGGACGGCGCTGAAGGCATTACACCAGCGGACACGGCGCGCTTCATCGCGGCTGACCGGCAACGCCTGATGACGTAATCGCAGGCAATCCTCGCTAACCTCAATACTCACCAGCCCCCACTGAAAGCGCCTCAACTGCGCATTAATACTGGCTTCCAGTTGGCCAACTGTTTCTGATTCCGGCAATGGATACTCATCCGCCAGCGCTTCGCCCATCTGTCGCAGAAACGGAATGCTCTCCCGTTCCCCGGCGTTGCTGACCATGCCATCTACCATAATCAGCAACAGATCGAACCATCCGGCTGGCGTTTGCTGCTGCTGAAACCAGGTGGTGACCAGAGCCTCATTATTATCCGTCATGATCAGTTGTCTCCCAGCATGTAGCGAATATAAAGGCTGGCGGTGCTCTCGTTATAATCGCCGAAAGTATCATAGCCAACCTGTCCGCCAAGCGTCATCTGTTTGTTAACTTTGTAATCCGCCCCGGCGCGCAGGGTGTAGCCAATGCCGCTCTTCGACGTGGCTGAATAGTAGGCTTCTTTGGCGAAACCGTTGGTCACTGCGGTTTCCAGGGTCTGCTGCCACTCGGTATTGGTCGGGAAATAGGCGCTCTTATCCTGACTGTAAGATTGATAGCCCACCGAGCCACCAAGCTTCATCGTCCAGTTATCATATTTCTCCATCAGACTAACCGGCAGCGACACGCTGACGTAGTTCTGCGGGCTAAAGTAGCCCCCCTGTCCGTAGGTGAAGTAGCTGAGGTTTTTCGCATAATCCATGTAGCTCATACTCAACCCGGCCTGCAGTTGACGATACTCATCATGGTAAGGCCGCAGATATACCCCGGCATTGGCATTGATACTGGTGTTGCTGGCGACGTTTTTCCCAAGGTAGCTGTAGCCCCCGCCGCCAACGTAAAAACCGGCATCGCCATCGTCATAGCTCAGTTGCAAAGTACCGCCGTTTTTCGTCACCTGGCCCCAGGTTTTGCCGGAGTAGGCATCCTGTAGGCCGACATAGGAGAGCAGGCTGTCGGTGATCGCACGACGTTCGCCGGTAAAAATTAACGACAGATAGTTGGTCAGCTTCGGCGACCATTTCACACCGCCCACCAGGGTATTGAGGTCTTGTCCCAGCGGGGTACTGCCAATATCGACGCGATAATCATCACCGCTCAGCGCCAGCGCCAGCGCCACGCCGTTTGCTTTTTGCGCATTCGTGGAGCCGCTGGCTTGATCGACATCAGGCTTCAGGTTAGAAGACGCCAGATATTGCGCTGCTGCAGGATAAGAATTAACCAGCCCCTCTAGTTCCTTAATTACGCTGCTGTTGGTCAGGTTATAATCCGCCGGATCCAGGGTACCAATCCCGCTCAGATCCTCCGCGCCTGGGTTACTGGCAAAGTACGTTGCCTTTTCATCAGCGGTCATCGCCGCAATCGCTTTCTGCTCGCTGGTAATGGTGGAAATAATATTAGAGGCCGCATTCGACAACGGGTTCGAGCCATAGCGCCGCCAGGCATCGCCGGTTGCGGTTCCGGCGTTCAAGGTAATTGGCGTAACGGTGAAATCGAAACGTGAATCACCGAACGGCGACGAAGACCAGGTCAACGGGGTTTTCAATTCCGTCAGCTTACTGGTGCCGGATTCACCATCGCGACCGCGCATCTCCATGCCGCCCTGTAGCCAGGTCCCGGTTTTTTCCTGCAGAGACGCCATCATGGTATCGACCTGACGCAACGTTCGAGCCTGCGCGGTTTCAACGGGCAAATCAGGACGCAGGATCCCCGGCAACGTACTGCCATCGCCAGTCGAAACCTGGGAAACCTGCCATGGCATAGCTAGCCCCGAGCGCGTCGCCGTTGCTGTGCGCGATACGCCGATAAACGGGTTATCCGCCGCCAGCAAACCGTCGACTGTTGGCGTTTGCGCACTGTTGCTGCTCTGCAGCCCCAACAGCTTGCCGCGGGCGCTACGCAGGTAAGTCATCGCCTGCTGGTGCTCCCCCTGGGAGTCGGCGACGCGAGCCAGCAGCAGTAAACGGTCCGGCGAATTATCCGGCCGCAGCCCGCTCGCCAGTTGTGCCGCCCGGTCGTTATCCCCCTCCGATAGCGCGACATTAATGGCGCCGCTGCGCGCGTCCTGATTCGGCGTATCGTGGGTCATCAGATAGTCGTACACCACCCCGGCTTCTTTGTTCATTTTGCCGCTCTGATAGAGACGCGCCATCGCGAACATCAAGTCTGTGTTTTGCGGATCGCTCTGCATCGCGCGCATCAGCTTGTCGTACGCCGCCGCGTAGTTGCCCTGTTCCCGCAGGTGGTCCGCTTCATTAATCACGTAACCATTGCTAATACTGGCCAGTTGCGTTGGCGTACTGTTTGCCTGTAACTGCGGATTAGTCAACAGTTGCTGTGCTTCTTGAGTCAGACCCGCCTGATTGAGCACGGTTATCTGATCGGCATAATCTCCGGCATTACCGGAAATACCGTGGTTGATGTTGTTGCGCACCAGCGATACCGCCGTGCTGATATCGCCGCTCTCGGCCAGCAGTCGCGCCAGTTTACCGACATCCGCCGGCGCTTCTGGCGGCGTCCCGGCCATCGCCCTTAACGTATTGGACGCGGCGACGGTATTCCCCTGCGCCAGATAACTTTCCGCGATCGACAGTTGCAGATTGTAGTTTACCCGCTGACGCAACTCGCGCATCTGGCTGGTCTGTCTGGCGGCGGGAATTCTCGCCAGCAGGGTTTGCGCCTGCTGCCAGCCGCCGTTATCACTGGCAAAAAGGGCGGCGGCGTACAGCGAGTCGCTGTTGGCGCCAGGGTGCCAGGCGGCGGTCATAATCGAGTTTGCCTCATCGCCAGCGCCGGACTTTTGCAACAGTCGGGCTAAATCGAGGCGCATCCAGGCATCGTCCGGATAGCGCGAGACGCCCTGGCGCAGCGTAGCGATAGCGCCCGCCACGTTGCCGTTACTGGACTGCGCCTGAGCCTGTCGGCGCAGAGAATCACCCGGATTACCGACGATCGCCCTGGGCTGGAGCTTTTGCTGCAGGCTTTCCGGCAGCGTTTGCAGCATCGCCTGCGCTTCCGCCGTTTTATTTTGTTCGCGCAGAACGTAATAGAGATTCTCCCGCGCCGGGCCATTTTGCGGCTGTTCATTAAGTAATGACCGCAACGTTTGCTCGGCCTGCGGCAAATCTTTGTTGTGACGCAATACATCAGCGCGGAAGAGCTTCGCCGCCGCGCCCTGCGTGCCGCTCTGCTGCGCCAGCGGTGCGGAAAGCGCCAGCGCCTGGCTAATGTTGCCCTGTTTATAGGCCTGCTGCGCCTGCGCGAGCTGACCATAAAACAGCGCATCCGCCGCCTGCTGACGCCGGGTTTGCGCAGCATCGCCGCCGAGATCCGCCGCCCGACTCAAATATTGAGACGCCGCCTGAAAATCGCCGCTACGCTGAGCGATATAGCCCATTCCGGCCAGCGCGTCCGCATCCTGCGGGTTGGCCTGCAGAACCTGCTCAAATTGTTTTTTCGCCGCGGGGATATTACCGCTGTTCAGATCGGCATATCCCTGGCCGCGCGCCTGGCCATTGCGCCGTTCGCGGAAGTAGTTCTGCACTTCGCTATCCTGCGGGTGACGCTGCATCCAGTTATCATAAAACGGCTCGTCCCCCGCCTGCGGCCCCATCCACAACAGTGCCTGCCGCAGCCCGCTGTCGGCTTCTTTGCTGCCGCTGGCCATCGGTTCCAGCATAGCAATCCCTTCCCGGCGGGTCTCTTCGCGCCAGGTCAGCACCTTGCCCAATGCCACGCGCGCTCCGTTCTCCTGCGGATGCTGCGCAACATACTGACGCAGTTCACTCAGGGCCTGCGGATAGAGCGACTTGTCGCTGGCCATCGTCATGTAGTATTCCGCCGCCAGCCCGGAAGGCGGGACGTTGCCGTTAAACATGCTCCGCCAGGTCGCCAGCGCAGCGGGAATATTGCCGCTTCGCGCCTGCTGTCTTGCCAGATTCAGTTGCCCCTGCGGCACCTGCGCCATTTTTTTGGCGCTATCCAGTTCCTGTAAATCAGGACTATCGGGCGCCACTTTCGCCAGCCGCTCCCGCCACTGGGCCGCCGCCTGGAGATCCCCTCCCTGTTGCGCCCACAGCGCCATCAGATATAGCGCCCGGGTGTTGTCGGCATCCACCGACAACACTTTCTGCAGCGACTCCATCGCCAGCTCGTCGTGGGATTTTTCATGCCAGTAGTTTGCCTGGGCAAACAATGCCTGCAGCGCCGCATCGTTACCTGCCGCCCGAGCCTCACTGAACGCGCCGAGCGTCAGCACGCCGGACAGGCACAGCGTGGAAATCTGGCGGACGGCCTTGTTATTCATTCTGCTCACTCTTTTCATTGGCGATCCCCCGCCTCCAGACGCTTACGAGCATGACGTTTAAACATGGCGGTCAGCGCCAGTCCCAGAATTGATGTGGCGATCAGCCCCAGCAACGCCAGCAGGCCGGAGTGCTGGTTGGCGTACCACACCGCCATCATGTACCAGGGCATCTGGCCGCTGGGGAATGGGGTACTGACCTGAAAACTGCGCACGCCATTCTCACTGGTGATCACTGCCGTATCGCCGCGAATACCGGCATTGATACGCGCGGAATTAAGATCGTTTTCCAGTTTCGCCAGCTGATCGTCATTACTGGCCATCGCGACCACCACCAGTCGTTGGGCATTCCACGGTGACCGGTAGCTGATAAAACCGCGCCAGGCGCTTCGGGAGGATAGATAGCGGTCAGCGTCCATACCGTCCGAAGCCCAGTCGCCGCTTAGCTTGCGCTCTATTTTTGCCCACAGCGTCGGTTCGCGTACGCTAAGCAGATTATCGACCGGGTTATAGGGAGAGTCGGCCAACAGACGCTGGTTAAACCCTTTTTGATCAAGGGAGCTCACCGCCAGCACATCGCGATCGCGCAGGTACTGTAAACTCGCGCCGCCATCAGGAATGCCTAATACAACCCGGTTATTCGCCAGCGCTTCCCCGGTTGAATTTCCTGAACGCGCGGCCAGGTTCAGCAGGGTCGCCACCTGTGTCTCGGAAGGATGCTCAGGCAGCAGCAGGGTGGTTTGCGAGTAATCCGCTAACCGCGAAAAGGGGAATGACGCACCAACAAAATAAGAGAGGTTCGGTAACAAAGAGAAGTGTCGCGTACTGCTCAAATCAATCCATGAATCGTCGGTGAGACGGCTCTTGATATTGCTGTTCAACAATACGGAACAGGGAGCATTGTCCTTCGGCACCAGGTTGAAATAGAGCGAAAGCTGGTTATCGCCGTAAATCAGATACGGCGCCAGCGGAATAGTAAAACGCTCCTGGCGCGCATCGCCGCCCAGGTAACGCCAGAGCTTCTCCAGCGGCCCCTGCTTGTTCATCGGCAGGTTGTTGAGGAAGGCGTTGTTGAGCGTCACGCTTAACAACGACTTATCTTCATTAATCCAGCTCTCGGACGGGAAGCGATAGCCAATCCGCAAAGGGATGGTTTCGCCGTCCCATAGATAGAGATCCGGCGCCGCGCGGAAGGCCACACGTAGCGGCTCATGCCATACGCCGTTAACGGTCATACTTTGATCTTTACGTAGCAGTTCGCTGAGTTTTACCGGGCGATCGGTGGCTATCCAGCGCGGCGCATCGTACGGTTTGCCGAGCGGAATAGCCTGCGGCGCAACCGTCATACTGGCAGTCTGCGGGGCGAAATCGCCGCGCGTCAGCCGCCAGGCGGCCATGCGCAGCGCGGCGTCATTCCGTCCAACAATCAGCAGCAGCTTGTAGGCGGGATTACCCGGATTTTCAATAACCTGTAGCAACGGTTTGTCGGTTTGCGGTAGCGTCAGCCCCCCAACCTGCTCGCCTGGATGGCCGATAATAATGCCATGTTTCTCCGGCAGGCGATCGCGCAGGGCATCGAACTCGATACCGCGATAGTCGGCCTGAATCCCCAACCATGACGACACCAGCGCCGCCGCGCTGAAGATATCCGCCGTCGCGTTCTGCGGATAGGCAATGGCGATATCCGCCGGGGTCATCTGCATACTGTCGAAAAACGGGCGCGGAAAATAGCTTAAATCATTACTGATATTGAGCTGCTGACTCTCCCAGCTAAAGTGAGAGGCAGGCAAAATGGTCACCCGCGACGTATCATGGTTATCCAGCCGACACTGCATGCCATCGCCGTCGTTAATTTTAAAGCTCAGGTTGTTGCTGGAAACCATCAGCTCCGCCGGGATATCCAGCTGATAATGCGAAATGTCCTTGCCCTCAGCCCCCAGCGGTAAGGTACCAAGCGGCTGGCCATTCAGCATTAATTGCAGCGTGGCGTTGCGGGTCGCCATCTCCGGCGAAACCTTCACCTCCAGCATCAGTTGGGCATGAGTGACCACCTGATCGGCGGGCAACGTAAAGCTGGCCCCTCCCTGATTTTGCCCGCCGCTCAGCATAATGCCGTCCGGCCGGCCCATCTGCGTCAGGTTCAAATCACCACCGACAACCGGCGTTAAGGGGAGCGTATCGGGTGTGTCAGAGATGACCGGCGGCGGCATCGCCGGCAGCGAAGTCGATTCGGTCGTGGCCGCTGAATTGGATTCCGCTGCCGATTCGGCAACCGCCGCGCTGCCGCCCCCCGCATCAGGTAACGGGAAGTTCAGTTGCGATAAGGAATGTACAGGCGTCTCCTCGCTATGCAACGCAGGCACAGCGAACAGACCAACCAGCAGCGCAAGCGCCGTTAAACGTTTCATAAGCCGCCATCCTCCCGCGCGGGTTTCGCCGCAGGTGGCTGGCGACGCTGGCTGCGCGTTTTCCATGTCAGCCAGAACAGATCAAATACGCAGCGCAAAATGGTAGCAAAAGAGCGGAACGGATTGTCCTGCGGACGCGGCGGATTAATCCACGCATCGGCGCGCGCCAGTACCACACGGACCAGTTCGCGGCGACGGGACAGCGGGATATGTTCATCAAACTGCAGGCGGACAAAACGATCGTCGCCTGTGACCTGACGAACGGGAATCGCAATCGCCCCGGACTGGAGGAGCAGTTCAATCGCTTCAATCTCATCCTGCTGGTGACGCTTATCCGGCGCGACAACACGGCATCCCCCCATTGACAGGTCGGCAGTATGGCTACGAGAGACAATGCCGCTGGTATAGTGGATGAGTACCGGAATATCGACATCAATACGAATCGTTTTGCGCACCTGGCGACTTTCCCGCGCGACGGCGATAGCGGCCAGCAGGAAGATCAGGCTGTAAATCCCCCAGCCAACGTTCAGCGCGATAACCCACGGGTCCGATCCAAAGTAATCGTGGCCGACGGCACGGACAATACCCACCACCACGCCCAGGCCCAGCAGACCAGCAACAACCAGGTGCGGCCTGACGACCGTAAAATCAAAATAGCCGACATCAAGCAAGCCGCCTTTATCGGTGACGTTGAATTTCCCGCGCTTAGGGAAAATCATCGTCACCAGCGTCGGTAGCACCAGATGGAACGCCAGTACGATATCGTAAATTTCCCCCCAGAAGCTGTAGCGATAGCGACCATTCATCCGCGATCCAACATAAATCGCGAGGAACAGATGCGGCAGCGCGTAGGAAACAACCAGACTCGCCGAAGAGTAGATGATATTCAGGTTAAACAGCAGATAAGCCAGCGGCGCGGTAACAAACACCACCCGCGGCAGAGCAAACTGATAGTAAAGCATGGCGCTGAGGTAACAGAGGCGTTGCTGAAACGTCAGCCCGCGCCCCAATAAGGGATTATCGAGACGGAAGATTTGCGTCATCCCGCGCGCCCAGCGGGTACGCTGGATCACGTGTACGACCAGGCGTTCAGTGGCCAGACCCGCCGCCAGCGGAATATCGAGAAACGCCGATTTCCAGCCCAGACGCTGGAACTTCAGCGCGGTATGCGCATCTTCTGTCACCGTTTCAACCGCAAAACCGCCAATCTGATCGAGCGCGGTGCGGCGAATAACGGCACAGGATCCACAAAAAAAGGTCGCATTCCAGTTGTCGTTACCCTGCTGAATCGGGCCATAAAACAGCATCCCTTCGTTGGGGATATTGCGGCCAACGGAGAGGTTACGCTCAAAGGGGTCCGGCGAGTAGAAGTAGTGTGGTGTCTGCACCAGCGCCAGCATCGGATCGTTAAGGAACCCGCCGACCGTCGCCTGCAGGAACACGCGGGTCGCCACATGGTCGCAGTCAAAAACGCAAATGAGTTCGCCGTTGGTCAGGGTCATCGCATGATTCAGGTTACCCGCCTTGGCGTGTTTGTTATCGTTACGGGTGATATACCCCACCCCAACATCGGCGGCAAAAACGGCGAAATCGCTGCGTTTACCATCATCCAGCAGATAAATTTTTAACTTATCTGCTGGATAATCAATACATTGTGCCGCCAGCACGGTATCGCGAACCACCTCAAGCGGTTCGTTATAGCTCGGAATGTAGATATCGACCGTCGGCCACGTGCTCATATCATCCGGCAGCGGAACGATTTCACGCTTCAGCGGCCAGACCGTCTGCAGGTAGTTCAGCAGCAACATCACCCAGATATACACTTCCGCCAGAAACAGCCCCATCCCCAGAATCGCTTCGATGGTGGAGTTAAAATGCAGGGTCTGCGTTAAACGGAAATACATATAACGGGTCGACATGAGCAGCGATGTCACAACCATAATGACGGAGACACTGCGGTTCTTGCTGAACCCCATGATGAGGAGGATACCGATACTCAGCAGGCCAAAAATATACTGCTTTTGGCTGTCCATCGGCGTGATCACAACCAGCGCAGCAACGGGCGCAAGCACCAGTACCAGTAACCAAAAAAGAGATTTTTTCATTCAGCCGCCCTGCGATTTAATTAAAGTCCTGACCTGCGTGGCGGGTTGTACACCGTGCCATCGCCAATATTAATACCCAACTGCGCAGAGATTTTTTTGGCGATAATTTCAATATCAAAGGCGGCTGCGGAGGAAGAATTAAAGTCAAGAATCGATTTCTGGGACGCATTTGCCTCCACCACGCTTTCATCGCGATGGATAATGCCCAGCAGATGGTCACCCAGCTTTTGTTCCATTAACGCGGTGACATCGTGACTCACCTGACGGCGGCTATCGCTCTGGTTAATCACAAAATAGTGCCCGTGCTTATCGTTGAGTTCGCCGCCGGTCAGGCGCTGTTTTTCGACATGCGACAGCACGGACATCGATGCGGTATCCGCCAGCAGCGGTATCAGATGCATATCCGCAAGGGGGGTCAACGCCGTCAGCGCCGGGGAAGGGCCCGGCGGCAGATCGGCGATAATAATCAGCCCCGGATAATTGAGCAGTGCAGCCAGGCCGCGCGTCAGAAAGTGCTCGTCATGAACCAAATGCTCATCAAAAGCCACGCGCTGAGCCGGACTCACCTCACCATAGGGTAAGACAAAAATATTACTGCCGGCGCTCAGTACGCACTGGCTCCAGTCGTGGAGTTCCAGCGCTTTCGCCACATAGCCGCGTTCATCGCTAAGAGGAACGCCAAAATGCAGACGCAGAGCGTTCTGCACATCAAAATCAAGGGCCAGAACTTTACTCCCCGCTCTGGCCAACGCCCAGGCCAGGTTTGCCGCGAGGGTCGTTTTGCCTACGCCGCCTTTCGGAGAACAGACACAAATCAACGGCATGTTGCAATCCTTTCTAAGAGTGATTTCAGAGGCTGATCTTTACCTTTCGCTACCGGCCCGGCGGTCACCGTTTGCGTCGCGAAGAGATGGGCGAAGCCTCCCGTCGTCGATGTTATCGCCGGGCGAGATCTGATTGCGGGCGCAGGCTCGCGGGGCGGTGTCGGTTGGGACATCACCGCCCGGGTAACAGGCTCAGGCGCCGTGACGTTTTCCTGCACAACCGTTTCAACGGCAGCCGGTTCGGAGGTCTCCGTCACCGAAACAGGCTGCGCTGATGCCGCGACAGGTTCAGGAGCCGTTACCACCGGAGCAACCAACGATGGCGAAGGTACGGCCTGAACGGGGTGACTTTCAACGCGAGTAAACGTATCGACAGAAACCAACTGCGGTGAGGGAAGTGAAACGGTCTCAGCCATCGCTAAAGTAGGTTCTTCCGTTACGGGCATAAGCTGATTGAGGATAGCCCAATCCCCTTTTTCACCAACGGCGGTTTCTGATGAAAGGTCCTTGAATTGTAAACGCTGTGTTCGCGTTTTTTCCTTGAAGCGCTGTAAGTCATCATAATGGTTCATCGATAACCTCATGATTTTAAATATATCATATTTTTAATCTGTTTTAATTGTCATTCAACGCCGCTAAAGCATAGAGACATTTTCTGGCAAACCGCCACGTCGTTGGCGGGCCAGGGACCCGGTCCATCCTTGCGCTGCATCGTTACTGGTTGCCACTTCGCGACATGCGAATCCGTTGCTGACAGATTTGCCGCTCATTGCGGTCAGTCACTCTCTCTGTTGCCGTTTTGATGCATCAGGGAGTTTTATAAAGAGTTTATTTAGACCCTTACCCGGCGTTATGTCCGCCACCTTACGCTAACGTTAATATGAGGTTAATTGTTTTGAATAAGTCAGGCTGGGTGTCATTTCATCGCGATAATACAGCTACACTATCAATTCTTTTTCAAAATCATAGTCCCATTTTTTGGGTGGCTGCGTTGTCTATCTCGTGCGTACCCTCTGCCAGGCGATTAGCATAGGGGCGTTTTTATACTACCGACAGGCTTTGTTGAATAAATCAGATTTCAAACAAGTATTCCTGTCAGAAGTCCAACTCTCTGCGCAAGTCAGCCGATAGCCGTTAAAATTCGTTGCCGACGAATTGTTACTTACCTACCGTCGTGACGTATCCTCAATAATTTTATATACCCGTCATACTTCAAGTTGCTTATGCGTTGGCTACACTCACTCCAGTCACATCGTTATCTATGCTCCTGGGGACTCACGCCCTTGCCGCCTTTAAGCAACGCGAATTATTTAGGGTATAGATAAACTTTTAAATTAAGCGTAATGCACACCTGCAGAATACTAAAGCGCGTTCATTTTAATATTTTTTGATCTTAATCCGCCATATTTAATCAGGGTAAATTATCGTCATACCCGCAGCGTCTGGACAGCCCGGGGAGGTTTTGCTCCCCCGGACTCCACTGCGGCTACCGCGTCCCCGCATACCGTCATTCAGGCGGAATCAGGGCAGCAAACGCGGAATTAGCGGCCCTCGTCTGACCGCCAATAAAGCCGATAACGCAACTGAACAGGCTAACCTGACCAGCATTCAGTCCGGTTCGCCAGTTTTATCTCCGACTGCATTACGCCAGCGGCTTCTCTCCATTGAGATCCTGATCGACCGCAAAACAGGCCACCAGTTGACCATTATAATCCTTCAACTGCGGCTGTAGTTGGGTACATGGGCCGAAACGGCGGCGACAGCGGGCGTTAAACGCACAGCCCGGCGGCGGGCTCAGCGGGCTCGGCAGTTCGCCAGTCAGCTTGATACGCTCACGGCGATCATCCGGGTTCAGGCGCGGTGTCGCCGACAATAGCGCCTGAGTATACGGATGCTGCGGATTATTAAAGATTTGATCCTTCGACCCTTTCTCCACGCAGCGGCCTAAATACATCACCATCACTTCATCAGCGATGTGCTCCACGACCGACAGGTCGTGGGAGATAAAGACGTAAGACAGCCCCAGTTCCTGCTGCAAATCCATCATCAGATTCAGCACCTGCGCACGTACCGACACATCCAGTGCGGAAACCGGCTCATCGGCAATCACCACGTCCGGGTCCAGCATCAGACCGCGGGCGATAGCGATACGCTGACGCTGCCCGCCTGAGAACATATGCGGATAACGGTCATAGTGTTCCGTTTTCAGGCCCACCTTCGCCATCATCGCCAGTGCTTTCTCACGGCGCTGCGCCTGGCTCAGCGACGTATTGATCCGCAGCGGTTCTTCGAGAATCTGCCCGACTTTTTTTCGCGGATTCAACGAACCGTAGGGGTTCTGGAACACTATCTGGATTTTCTGCCGACGCAGTTTCTGCGCGTGCGGATCGCGCTTAAGCAGGTTCTGCCCCTGATAATAGAGCTCACCGCTGGTGGGGGTTTCAATCATCGTCAGCAGACGGCCAAGCGTTGACTTCCCACAGCCGGATTCACCGACAACCGCCAGCGTTTTACCCCGCTCAAGGGTGAACGAGACGCCATCCAGCGCTTTTACCAGACGTTCCTGCGAGAAAAGCCCCTTCTTCACAGGGTAGTGTTTTTTCAAATCGGTGGCCAGCAACAGCGGCTGTTGCGTGGTGGCCTCATGCATACTCATAGCCCCGGCCTCCCGGCATCATCAAGTGGGTAGTGGCATTTCGACTGGCGTCCGCCGTTAAGCAAGTTCAGTTCAGGTTCTTCACTACGACATTTGTCGGTCGCATAGGGGCAACGCGGGTTAAGCAAGCAGCCATTCGGGCGATCATATTTTCCCGGCACCACCCCCGGCAGCGAAGCGAGACGCGCTTTATCCTGAGCAAACTCCGGCAACGCCCGTAGCAGCGCCTGAGTGTACGGATGACGCGGCGCGCGGAAAATGTCTTTCGCATCGCCGGTTTCCACCACCTGACCGGCGTACATGACGATGATTTTGTGCGCCGCTTCCGCCACCAGCGCCAGATCGTGCGTAATCAGGATCAGCGCCATGTTCTCTTTCTGCTGCAGTTCCAGCAGCAGTTCGATGATTTGCGCCTGGATGGTGACATCCAGCGCCGTCGTGGGTTCATCGGCAATCAGCAGCTTTGGCCGACAGGCAATGGCCATCGCAATCATTACGCGCTGACTCATCCCGCCGGACAACTGGTGCGGATAGACATCAAGACGGGAAGCCGGATCGGGAATACCGACCAGCGTCAGCAGGTCAATTGCCCGCTGCCGACGGGTTTTCTTATTGCCGCCCTGATGCACCTTAATCGCTTCCATGATCTGGAAACCAACGGTATAGCACGGATTCAGGCTGGTCATTGGGTCCTGGAAGATCATCGCTACTTCCGCCCCCACCAGGTTGCGACGCTCTTTCTCAGAGATGCGCTGCAAGTCCTGACCGTTAAACGCCAGTTTTTCCGCCATGACGCGACCCGGGAAATCAATCAGCCCCATAATCGCCAGCGAGCTGACCGATTTCCCAGAGCCGGACTCGCCGACAATCCCGATCACTTCCCCCTGATCGACACTGTAACTCACGCGGTCTACGGCGCGGAACGGCGTCCCTTCGTCACCGAAGTGCACCGATAGTTTATTTACATTTAATAACGCCATCTCGAACCTCTTACTGCTTCAGTTTGGGATCGAGCGCGTCACGCAGACCGTCACCCATCAGGTTAAATGCCAGCACCGTCAGCAGGATCGCAATCCCCGGAAAGGTCACGACCCACCAGGCGCTCTGCGCGAACTGCAACACGTCGGAGAGCATGGTGCCCCACTCCGGCGTCGGCGGCTGCGCACCCATGCCAAGGAAGCCAAGAGCGGCCATATCGAGAATGGCGTTAGAGAAGCCCAGCGACGCCTGAACGATCAGCGGCGCAAGGCAGTTAGGAAGAATGTTGATGAACATCTGGCGCATCGCCCCCGCGCCCGCCACCCGCGACGCGGTCACGTAATCGCGGCTCACCTCCACCAGTACCGCCGCGCGCGTCAGACGCACGTAGTGCGGCAAAGCGACAAACGTCAGCGCCAGCGAAGCATTCACAATAGAGGGACCGAAGATGGCCACCAGCACCAGCGCCAGCAGCAGGCTCGGCAACGCCAGCATGATATCAACGATGCGCATGATGATGGCGTCAACGACGCCGCCGAAATAGCCGGCCACCAGGCCGAGCACCACGCCAAGAATCAGCGATAGCACCACGACCAGACAACCAACCAACAGAGACAGGCGCGCGCCGTACATCAGGCGCGACAGGATATCGCGGCCAACATCATCGGTGCCGAGCAGATGCGACATACTCCCACCGTCCTGCCAGAACGGCGGCGCCAGCAATGTATCGCGGAACTGATCCGCCGGGTTATAGGGCGCAATGACGTTGGCAAACACGGCAATAATGATCATCGCCATGACGTAGACCAGCCCAATGACGGCGCCTTTGTTGCGTTTAAAATAGTGCCAGAACTCCTGCAGAGGGGTCATCGGCACCGGTGCGGCGACAATTTTATTTTCAGTAACGTGTGACATGATGGCCCCTTACTTCTTATGCCGGATACGCGGGTTCACCACGCCATACAACAGATCGACCAGCAGGTTGACGAGAATAATCATCGTTGCCACCAGCAGTACCCCGCCCTGCACCACCGGATAGTCGCGGCGCTGCAGCGCGTCAATCAGCCAGCGACCGAGTCCCGGCCAGGAGAAGATCGTTTCTGTCAGGATAGCCCCCGCCAGCAGCGTACCAACCTGCAACCCAATCACCGTAACCACCGGCAACATTGCGTTACGTAGCGCATGAACGACAATCACCCGCATACGCGTCAGACCTTTCGCACGCGCGGTGCGGATATAATCCTCACCCAACACTTCCAGCATTGATGAACGGGTCATTCGTACAATCACCGCCAGCGGGATAGTGCCCAGCACCACCGCCGGCAGGATCATGTGCATCAGCGCATCGATAAAGTCCCCCGGCTCCCCCCAAATCGCGGTATCAATCAGCATAAAGCCGGTTAGCGGCAGGGTATCGTCAAGGAAAACGGTATCGCTGATGCGCCCGGAGACCGGCGTCAGATTGAGCTGTACCGAAACCAGCATAATCAGCATCATGCCCCACCAGAAGATAGGCATGGAGTAACCGGTCAGCGCGAGGCCGACTGAGGCGTGGTCGAAGATAGAACCGCGTTTGACCGCCGCCAACACGCCCACCGGGATCCCGACGATGACGGCGAAAATCATTGCGCAAATGCCCAGTTCCATCGTCGCCTTAAAGCGCGGAACGAACTCATCCCATACGGGAATACGGCTTTTCAGCGAGATGCCTAAATCACCGTGCATCACACCCCAAATATAGTGAACGTACTGTTGCCACAGCGGCTTATTAAGGCCCATTTCGGCCAGTAGCTGTGCGTGACGTTCAGGGGAAATACCACGTTCACCCGCCATAATCATCACCGGATCGCCGGGGATCATATGAACGAAGGCAAAAGTGAGAAGGGTAATACCGATAAATGTCGGGATGACAAGTCCCAAACGTCGGAGAATGAACTGCAACATAACCCGGATTCTCTTTAGTGACGGCCCGTCTGGTGACAGGACGTCTGTATTGCTCACAGATTTTATCCCACGCATACACCACTGCGGGGTAAAGCATTACGCCAGATGGCGCCGCGCCAGTCCGGCCTGTTACGGTAGGACCGGGTAAGCGCGGCGCCGCAGGCATGGGGTGTCAAAGCACCCCTGACTTTTAATTATTCAATAGAGACGTTATCGAAGTGGTGTTTACCCAGTGGATCAACCACATAGCCTTTGACCTCTTTACGTACAGGCTCATACACGGTG
The DNA here is from genome assembly GCF_043832615.1 of Klebsiella sp. KE9456. Classification (NCBI taxonomy): domain Bacteria; kingdom Pseudomonadati; phylum Pseudomonadota; class Gammaproteobacteria; order Enterobacterales; family Enterobacteriaceae; genus Klebsiella; species Klebsiella sp. KE9456. Next base: position 2,847 of record NZ_JBDYQK010000013.1, on the reverse strand, counting down.
GAGTGAGCAATGATCAATGCCGGGGCCTGGTCATGCATCACCACCTGAGCCTGTTTGTACAGCTCAACGCGTTTGTTGTGGTCGTCGGTAGCGCGGGCCGGTTGAATCAGGTCTTCAAACGGCTTGTAGCACCAGCGGGAGTAGTTAGAACCGTCTTTTGCCGCAGCGCAGCTGAACAGGGTCGCGAAGAAGTTATCCGGGTCCCCATTGTCACCGGTCCAGCCCATCATCACGGTCTGATGCTCGCCCGCTTTCGCGCGTTTCAGGTATTCGCCCCACTCGTAGGTGACGATCTTAGCTTTGACGCCAACTTTTGCCCAGTCAGCCTGAATCATCTCAGCCATACGGCGTGCGTTCGGGTTGTACGGACGCTGCACCGGCATCGCCCACAGGTCAATACTGAAGCCTTTTTCCAGGCCCGCTTCTTTCAGCAGCGCTTTCGCTTTCTCTGGATCGTAGGTGTAGTCTTTAACATCGTTGTTATAGCCCCACATGGTCGGCGGGATCAGGTTCTTCGCAGCCTGGCCCGCGCCCTGGTAAACGGCTTTGATAATCGCTTCTTTATTGACGGCATAGGTCAGCGCCTGACGAACCCTCACATCATCCAGCGGTTTCTTCTCAGTATTGAAAGAGAGATAGCCTACGTTCAGGCCAGGCTGTTCCATCAAGGTGATGTTTTTGTCTTCTTTCATGCGCGCAATATCTGCCGGGTTCGGATACGGCATGATCTGGCATTCATTTTTTTGCAGCTTAGCGTAGCGCACGGAAGCATCAGGGGTAATTGAGAAGACCAGACGGTCAATCTTCGGCTTAGTACCCCAGTAGCCTGGGAAAGCTTTGTAGAGAATACGGGAGTCTTTCTGGTACTGCACCAGCTGGAATGGGCCAGTCCCGATGGGGTTCAGGTCCACTTTTTCCGGCGTACCGGCTTTCAGCATGTTATCGGCGTACTCTTTCGACAGAATCGAGGCGAAGTCCATGGCGAGGTCAGCGAGGAACGGTGACTCCGGGCGGGTCAGTACGAACTGGACGGTATAATCGTCCACTTTCTTCACTTCGCTAATCAGGTCCGGTAAGCCCATCCCTTCGAAGTATTCATAGCTGCCGCCAGACACCTGATGATATGGATTTTTTGGGTTTTTTTGTCTGTCGAATGAGAAGACAATGTCGTCGGCGTTCATCGTGCGGGTCGGTTTAAAATCCTTACTGCTCTGCCACTTCACACCTTTACGCAAATGGAAAGTATAGGTTTTGCCATCTGCGCTAACGTCCCACTTCTCCGCCAGGCCAGGAATAACTTCCGTCGTACCGGTTTTAAACTCGACCAGTCGATTATAAATCGGCACTGAACTGGCATCATAGGTGGTACCTGAGGTAAATAGCTGTGGGTTAAAGCCTTCCGGCGAACCTTCAGAACAATAAACCAGGGTTTTCGCTTGTACGCTTGCGGCAACGGTCATGGCCACCAGGCTGAGACCAAGCTTCAGCATCCCTGATTTTTTCAAGGAAATACTCATTATTCTGCTCCAAATGTGATGTTGTTTGCATATATCCGCCAGACCTTTATTTATTTTTATTCGTCATATTTCTGACTGCGGAGCGTCAAATCTGGCGCCGTCCCGCAACGAGAACGATGAGAATATACCCGGTCCAGTCGGTGGTGCCCGAAGGCGTTGAGAGAGATGGGGATTCCTTTCACAAAAACGACTGAGTTGCAGTACGGATTCTCCATGAAATGCCCCTCATGCCCTACAATCTGTCAACAGAATGGGGAAACGTCAATACATCCAACATGGTTTTATATCCGGGGTGAGAATCAGCAGACAAAGATTAAAAAAAGTTCATAGCGTCATTCCCAGCAGAGAAATTTGTGCTATCAGCATAAACCCAGAATAAATACCTTTATATTTTTCTACAGGCAGTGATAAGCAATTATGGAAAATGGTAAAAATTTCTTGCGATGTGACCAATATGTGAGCGATAAATAGCGTGAACGTTAAAACGCACAGCGGAAAATGCTGAAGTTATCCATAAGCTTCGCGAAAAAAGATCGGTATATATATAAAAAAATACAATGGAAGATGTCACAAAATCGTGAGCAAATGGCAAAAAGCCGTCGTCGATGGGGTTTTGAGACATTTGCTCCCTTTCTCTGCCTGGCATCCTCTGGAAGTAGCGCGATATGCCTGCTCGGGAGAGGCTCCAGACGGAGTGAAGCATTTACGCCACGACCCAGGAATTGACTCCCCGGGCACCGTTTTCCGGATTTGCACGGCGACGGACGCAAAAAAGCCTGCTCGTTGAGCAGGCTTTTGAGGCTGATGACAAACCTGATTTAGATATTGTGCTCGCATTTCTGCCGGGTGGCGGCTATCGCCTTACCTGGCATGTAAAACCAATAATATCATCATGTTATGGGTTTTTCGTAGGCCCGCGCAAGCGAAGCGCCGCCGGGCAATTCCGGAAAAACGCACTTTGTCAGCAATCTGAAAAGCCTGCTCGTTGAGCAGGCTTTTCGAATCTGGTCGGTGATAGAGGATAACTCGCCACTGCGTGGCTCGCCCTGCGGGCCGTTGCTGACGCAACGTTCTCTCGCTTCGCTCGGGTCGAACCTCCTGCCCCCGGAGGTTCTCATCCTCGTTGACTACAGATGCAAAAAAGCCTGCTCGTTGAGCAGGCTTTTCGAATCTGGTCGCTGATAGAGGATAACTCGCCACTGTGTGGCTCGCCCTGCGGGCCGTTGCTGACGCAACGTTCTCTCGCTTCGCTCGGGTCGAACCTCCTGCCCCCGGAGGTTCTCATCCTCGTTGACTACAGATGCAAAAAAGCCTGCTCGTTGAGCAGGCT
>NZ_JBDYQK010000012.1:0-195909 GCF_043832615.1 Klebsiella sp. KE9456 | reverse complement strand
TAACGGGATTGGTAGTATGAAGCATGAGAGTTACCTCGTGTTTTGTATAAGGATTCGACACCCATATCAAAACCGGTAACTCTCAACCTTTCAAGGCCATGTGTCAGATCAAGTCGCGACTAATACAAGTAAGTGAACGGCCTGACCTGACCAATCAGGCCTGCTCATCCCGTTGCAGCTGGTAAATATATAAAAACAAACCGCAGTTATGCTACTTCGAACAATATTTAAACTCTTCTCTAAGTAAGCCAAAAACCCAATCATCTTGCCAACAATCATGCAGGAAATAGTTTTGTCTCAGCGTGCCTTCTTGTTGAAAGCCGATTTTTAGCAAGGTTCTACGCGAGGCCTCGTTTCCTGAAGTCACCGTGGCGGTTAACTTGCGATACTGATGAGTATCAAAGGCGAATCGGGCAATATCTCTCAGCGATTCACTGCCAAAACCCTTACCATGAAATTCAGCGGCGAGGATGAAACCGACTTCTGCTATGCCATCACCACGCTCAATAAAACCAGTGACACCAATGGGTACCTCTGAGCCCTTTTGACTGATAATCATGCATAGCCAGTGTTCGCTACCTTTATGCCAGGCTTGCAGGCGTTGCTCGAAAGACTGAACTCTGATTTCGTCTTCCGTCCGTGAATCGCTAATAAACTGCATCACATCACGGTCCTGGTTTAATGCCAGGAAAAATGGCCAGTCCGTGGGTTCAAGGCAACGATAATCAAGCGTTGAAGAAGAAATTTCATGCATCAACCATTTCCTTTTAGAAGATAAATGTTTTCGTCAGATTCACTTCTTCTGTGCTTCAGACAATTGCCGGCTTATCGCTTCACGCCGCGGATCATCCGGCGGCAACAATACCAGCATACGTTGCAATGTTTCCACGACCTGCGGATAGTCTTCATTGCGCAGCGCGCATAGAGCCAGCAGTTCCAGAATGGACAGGTTCTTTGGCTGACGCTGGAGTAAATCGCGTAATAAAAACGCCGCCATTTGAGCCTGTCCCTTATCGCCTGCCCTCACCAGCGCGTTGGCATAGTCAAAGGTGACCGAGGGATCATTTGCCGCCAACTGGTGAGCGCGAGCGAAAGCACCTATTGCCGTTTCGCCATCATCCAGCACCATACCGATGCGGCCCAGCATCTGCCAGCCCGCCAAATCGTCGGGTTGTTTCTGCAATTGACTGCGCAGTCCAAGACGGAGTTCGGCTATTTCGTCCATTCGCAGCGGACGAGCGCCAGGATCTTTTGCCCGTTGCAACAATTGCGGAAACTGATGCTCCGCCTGCTGCCATAGCAAAACCTGACCAATATCACTGGTCTTCAGATAGATCCCCACACTCAGCAATACCAGCGCCAGCGCGCCGGGCAGCAACACCCAACGGCTGACTGGCTGCCGGGTTGTCTCCGGTGCTGAACCTGGAATATCCGCCAGCAGCGTACGTTGCAGTTCAACAACCATTTCCCCTCGGGTATCCGGGTTTTCCTGTTCCAGCTCCTGCAGACGTGCCTGGTAAAACGTGCGATTCAGCGTGTCGCGATTGCTTCCGCCGCTCACCTTCCACGGGAAATACAACAGCGCCAGACCTCCTGACAACAAGAGTATCAGCGCGATAAGAAACACACTCATGCATCATTTCCTTTTTTCAATAACGCCGTCAGGCGCTCACGCTCTTCTGTACTCAACGTTTCTCCGCCCGTAGCACGACGTCGCGCACGCACAACCACCATACCGCACCCGGCGATCACAAAAATCCCGGGTAACAACCAAAGCAAAAGAGTGCCGGGCGTCACCGGCGGTTCATAACTGACAAAACTGCCATAACGCGCCACCATATAATCGATAATCTGCTTTTTACTCTGACCCTGCTGCATCAATTGATAGACCTTAAGTCGCATATCGGCGGCAATCATCGCATTGGAATCAGCAATACTGTTGTTCTGGCATTTTGGGCAGCGTAACTGTGATGTTATCTCGCGAAATGCCTGCTCCTGCGCTTCATCTTTAAACTGCCAGGTATCAATTACCGCCAGCGCACTGTGCGTCAACAACAGCATAAATAGCCCCATGACCCAGCGTTTCACGATGTCGACTCCCGGCTGTATTTTTCCCACAGCGGCAGTAGCTGCTCACGCCAGACCTGTTCATTGAGATCGCCAGCATGGCGCCAGCGGATAATGCCGCGCCCGTCAATCAGAAAAGTTTCCGGCGCGCCGTAAACACCCAGATCCAGCCCCAGCATGCCGTTACCGTCAAACAGGCTAAGGGAATAAGGATTACCGAGACGATTAAGCCAGTCCACCGCCTTCTGCCGCTCATCCTTATAGTTCATGCCGACAACGCGAACCCCCTGCTTTGCCAGCGTATTCAGAAACTGATGCTCCGCACGGCAGGTCGGGCACCAGGTCGCCCAGACATTTAGCAGCAGCGGTTTACCGCTAATGAGCACTGAGCGATCGTACAATTTCCCCGGGTTATCTAACGCTTCAAGACGGAATGCCGGCACCGGTTTGCCAATCAGCGCGGATTCAAGCGTCGTCGGATCGTCGCCGTTGGCATTGCGCATGAGTTGCCAGAACAATGCCACCGCCAGGGCGAGAAACAGCGCCAGCGGAATAAAAAGTAATCTGCGGTTCATCACGCCTCCTGCAACTTCTTACGCATTCTGTAACGCGGGTCGAGCATGCAACAGAGGCCGCCCAACGCCATCAGTACGCCACCGTACCAAATCCAGCGAACAAACGGTTTGTAGTACAGGCGCACCGCCCAACTGCCATCGCTCAGTTGCTCGCCCAGCGCGGCATACAAATCGCGAGTCAGTCCGCCGCTAATCGCCGCTTCGGTCATCATGACCCGGCTGACGTTATAGAACCGTTTTTCCGCATACAATGTGGCTTCCGGCTGCCCGTTACGGGTGACCTCGATAACCCCCGCGCCCCCGCGCCAGTTGGGACCAGCGATGTCGCGCACGCCGCGGAACACAAAGTGATAGTGATGGATATCAATACTGTCGCCAGCTTTCATGCGCACATCGCGTTCAATGCTGTAATTCTGGCTAAAAGCAATACCGATGATGGTCACCGCCACCCCGACATGACCCAGCACCATTCCCCACTGGCTACGCGATAAGGTCCGCAACCCGAGCCAGAAACTCTGCCGATGCGTCGCCCGTTCATGGACCTCAATAAGGGCGAAAATAAGAACCCAGATCGCCATCATCAGGCCGATAACGGCCATCGCCTCAATGCTATCCTGCAGCAGCCACGGTAATGCCAGGGAAAGTAACAGTGTCACCAATAGTGAAATAACGAGCCGTTTAAGTTGCTTCCCTGCCTTATCACGCCGCCAGCGTATCAGAGGCCCAATCCCCAGGAGCAAAGCAAACGGCGCCATCAACGCGCTAAACATAGTGTTGAAAAACGGCTCGCCGACAGAAATACTGCCGAGTCCCAGTTCTTTATGTACCAGCGGCAACAACGTACCCAGCAGCACCACCAACATGGCGGCGACCAGTAAAATGTTATTGCCAAGCAAAAATGATTCCCGCGACCATAATGCATAGTCGACGCGCGCCCGCACGCCGCCACCTTTTATCGCGTAGAGCAGCAATGACCCCCCGATAAGGATCACCAGTAGCGCGAGGATAAACATCCCGCGCGAGGGATCCGAAGCAAATGAGTGGACCGAAACCAGCACCCCGGAACGCACCAGAAAGGTGCCTAGCAGGCAAAGAGAAAACGCGGTAATCGCCAGCAGTACCGTCCAGGCACGGAAGCTGCCGCGTTTTTCTGTCACCGCCAGCGAATGCAGCAATGCGGTGCCGACCAGCCACGGCATAAAAGAGGCGTTTTCCACCGGGTCCCAGAACCACCAACCGCCCCAGCCCAGCACGTAATAGGACCATGCCGATCCCAGTACGATGCCGAGAGTAAGAAAAACCCACGCCGCCTGGGTCCAGGGACGCGACCAGCGCGCCCAGGCCGTATCCAGCCTCCCGGCAAGCAACGAGGCAATAGCGAAGGCAAACGCAACCGAAAAACCGACATACCCCATATAGAGAATCGGGGGATGAAAAATCATGCCGGTGTCCTGCAGCAGCGGATTGAGATCCCGTCCGTCAACAGGATAAAGAGGTAACGTCCGCGTGAAGGGATTTGACGTAAACAGGATAAAAAGCAGAAAGCCAAAAGCTATCATCCCCATCACGGCCAGCACTCTGGCTACCGCATCCAGCGGCATCTGGCGACTGAACAGCGCGACGGCGAAGGTCCAGAGACTCAGCAGAAGTATCCACAGCAGCAGAGAGCCTTCATGGGCGCCCCAGGTCGCGGCAACCCGATACCAGACCGGCAGCATGCTGTTAGAGTTTTCCGCCACATAGCGCACGGTAAAATCATTTACCACAAAGGCATGAACCAGCAGCAGAAAAGCGCCGGCAATGCAGAAAAATAACGCGCAAGCCAGCGGGCGGGCCAGCGCCATCAGGCGCGAGTCCTGCCGCGCGGCTCCCCACAGCGGATAAATACTCAGCAAAAGCGCAATCCCTGTAGCCAGGCAAAGCAGATAATTACCCAGTTCCGGCATCATGGCTGCGTTCCTTTATCAACAGGTTTCATTGCGTCTTTCACTTCCGGTGGCGTGTAATTTTCATCATGTTTGGCTAACACCTGCTGCGCGGTGATATGTCGGCTGGCATCAAGGACGCCCTGAGCGACCACGCCCTGCCCTTCACGGAACAAGTCTGGCAGGATTCCCTTGTAGCTAACGTCAACCACGCCGCGAGCATCATACAGTTTGAATGTGACAGCCAGCGTCTGCGCATCGCGTTTCACACTGCCGGGCTGCACATAACCGCCGACACGCAGGCGCTGGCCGATATGGGGTTTCTCGTGATTTTCTGTTTTGCCGTAAATAATTTCCCCGGGGGTATAGAACAGATCGATGTTCGCTCCCAGGGCATACAGCGTCAGGCTAACAGTCAGCCCCAGTCCGGCCAGCAGGGCCAGTATCATATAGAGTCGGGTCTTACGACGCGTTTGCATCTGCGCCCTCCGCTTTACTACTCCGCGCGGCACGCATACGCCGTTCGCGGGCCAACTGGCGACGGACTTCACGGAATAGAGCCCGACGCTGTAACACCGTGTGTAGCGTCAGAAAAGCAAAAGCGGCCAGCGTTGCAGCCACCGCCAGCCACACGTAAAACGCATATCCCCCCATCGCCAGAAAGGCGGTGACAGAAGAAAAAGCGGGCGTCATTTCACGGCTCCTTTAGTCACCAGCGCGACAACCCACGGACGGCGGCGCTCTTGTTGTAAAATCAGGTTACGCAGGCGCATCAACGTCAACGTTGCCGCCAGGCTGAAAAAAGCGAAAATACAAATCCGCAGCGGCATACGCATGGCCGGCGCGATCGTCTGCTGCATATTGGTTGACCCCTGGTGCAAAGTATTCCACCAGTACACCGAATAATGGATAATTGGCAGGTTTACCACCCCAACCAGCACCAGTATTCCGGCAGCTCTGCCCGCCAGACGGCGGTCATCGAATGCGTGCCACAGGGCGATAATCCCGGCATAGAGAAACAAAAGCACCAGTTCTGACGTCAGTCGCGCATCCCAGACCCACCAGGTTCCCCACATGGGTTTACCCCATGCGGAGCCGCTTACCAGCGCGACAAACGTACAAACCGCACCAACCGGCGCCAGCGCCGCGACTGACAAATCCGCCATTTTTACCTGCCAGACAGCCCCGGTAAACGCGGCGATAGCCATCGCCAGATAAATCCCCATAGATCCTATTGCCGTGGGAACGTGTAGATACATAATTCGGTAACTTTCCCCTTGCTGATAATCCGCCGGAGCGTAAACAAAGCCCCAAATCAGACCGATCGTCAGCAACAGCGCGCTTAACGTCGCCAGCCAGGGGATCCAGCGCCCGCACAGGCCATAGAGCCGCTCGGGCATCGCCAGTTGATGCAATGCTTTCCACATAAATTTACTCACACTACTCTTTCATGGACTGCGCCAGTCTGGCCGCAGCAGATTATTGCACGGTCAACCGCAATGCGGCAGCGGTGGCGAACGGACACAACGTGGCGCTGCCGGTTAAAAACGCCGCCAGAATCGCCAGAAATCCCTCGACGGGCAGCCCGGCGACTGCTGCCTGGGTCGCCGCGGTGGCGAAAATTAATAAAGGTACCGATAACGGCAGCACCAGAAGGCTGAGCAGCACGCCGCCGCGCTTCAGCCCGACCGTCAGGCCAACGCCGACTGCGCCTAAAAAACTGAGCGTCGGCGTACCTAACAGCAATGTCAACGCCAGCACGCCAGCGGCATGCGGCGTCATCCCCAGCAGCAACATCGCCAGTGGCGACACCATTAATAGCGGCAGACCCGTCATTATCCAATGGGCGAACACCTTCACCAGCACAACCGCGACCAGTGGCGTCGGCAACAGTAAGAGCTGTTCCAGCGCGCCATCCTGCCAGTCATCGCGAAACAGGCGGTCCATTACCAGTAACGACGCCAGCAATGCCGCCACCCAGACGATACCCGGCGCGATTTGCGCCAGCAACTGAGGTTCAGCACCAACGCCGAAAGGAAATAAGGTAATCACAATCAGGAAAAACCACAGCGGGTTGAGGATCTCGGCGCCATTACGCCAGGCAAGGCGTATTTCGCGGTGCAACAGGGTCAGCATCATACACAAACCTCCCGTTCCCCCGTCAGACGTAGCGTATTCAACGGACAAGCCAGCACCCGTAATGGTTGATGGGTTGTCAGTATCGCGATGCCTCCCGCCAGCACATGCTGTTCCAGGCGTCGGGTCAGTGTTTCTATAGCCGTAATATCCAGGGCGGTGAACGGTTCATCAAGGATCCACAACCGGGCCGATGTTAGCCACAAGCGCGCTAACGCGACGCGCCGTTGTTGCCCCGCAGAGAGCTGACCGGATGGCACATCTTCGTACCCCGCAAGCCCGATAGCGGCCAGCGCCGCTTCACGCGCCTGCAAGGTTGAGTGAGGAAAACAGAAATACAGATTTTCATCTGCGGTAAGCGCCGCTTTGACACCCGCTTTATGACCCTGCCAGAGTAATTGTTGATGGAATTGTTCGCGTGATTTCGCCAGCGGATCACCCTGCCAGTATACCGCGCCGCTTTCCGGACGGCTTAACCCGCACAGCATCCGCAGCAACGATGTTTTGCCCGTGCCATTATCGCCGGCGATTTGCAACACTTCACCGGGATTAGCCGTCAGGGACAGCCCCTGAAACAGCACTCTGTCATCGTAGATACACGTCAGTTGATCTGCATGTAACATCGAAAATTCCATATGAAACCAGTCGGTAAAAAATTCAAAATCGCTGCATTCCTCATCAATAGCGCCGCTCGCGCGTCATCCACACCGGGTTATGAAGCGAACTCATACCATGATGTGCAGGCCTCCAGACATGAAATACGCTGGCGCCAGCGACGAACCTTGACCGACAATCGAACGGCATGCCGCGCCTGATTCAGACGCGGCTATACCGTCAGTAAAGCGATTATTTTTGACGTTTACGACGGCGAACGAGAACCACAATGACGATCAGCACAATAGCAGCGACGGCCACGCCCGCGGCGAAAAACGCTTTAGCATAACGGATCATGAACGGCACATCACCCGTACCGCGTTCTATCGCTTCAACGTCTGACGCCGTCAGCCCCGCATTGCCATAGCCAAAGTGCTCGGTCACATAATTTGTTACCGCGGCAATTTGCGCAGTGGACAACCAGGAGTGGATCATCTGGTCTTTCTCGCCAAAGGCCGGCATTACCGCCTCGCCGTCTGCCCCTTTGCGATGAATACCGTCAACGATAGCCATCACCAGGTTAGACGGATCTTTCGCTCCGACGGCGGTATTGTGCGTCAGAGACGGGAAGTAATGATCATCCGAGCCCTCACCGTTGATACCATGACAGGCCGCGCAGTTATTGCTGTAAAGAAGCGCGCCATCCGTGGTTGTGGAATCACGATAACCCGGTTGATTATTTTTGCTTCCGCCGGTCTCAAAGCTATCCCAGGCGACAGGTTTCGACTGCGTCGTCCCCCAGGATGGTTGCGCATCGCTCTGATTCCCCACCGGCGGCACGGTTCTGAGATAGGCGACGATCGCGTTGATATCATCCTGAGTCAGGTAGCGGAAACTGTGCTCAATCGCATCCGCCATCGGGCCGCCCGCCTGCGCTTTTCCTTCCGCATGCCCGTTTCTCAGGTAAGAGACCAGCTCCTGATTGCTCCAGCCACCGATACCGTCATTTTTATCGGCGGTGATATTCGGCGCTAACCAGCCGTCAACATGTGCGCCGCTCAAATACTGTGTCATATCCTCAGCCATAAACTGGTTACGCGGTGTATGACAGGTTGAGCAGTGAGTCAGTCCTTCGACCAGGTATTTGCCCCGGTTTTCTTCGGCCGTTAATGTCGGATTCGGAGTGAAAGCGGCGCTACTGGCGAACAGCGTTTTCCATACCCACATCAGACCCGGCAGATTAAACGGGAAATCCAGCGTGGTTTTTTGCGCCGGGGCCGCGTCCACGGCGGGGATGCTCTGGAAATAGGCATACAGCGCTTTCATATCATCATCGGTGATGTTGCCATAAGCGGTATAAGGCATCGCCGGATACAACACTGAGCCGTCTGGTCTCACCCCTTCACGCACCGCGCGCGCGAACTGCTGTTCAGTCCAGTCGCCAATGCCAAACTGCTTAGACGGGGTAATATTAGACGAGATGATGGTTCCCATTGGCATGCTAAATGCGTAGCCGCCAGCAAACGGTTTTTGCCCTGGGGCCGTATGACAAGCTGTGCAGTCGCCAGCACGCGCCAGATATTCGCCTTTTGCGATAAGATCCTGATTATCCTGAGCGAAACTGCCCATGGGGGCCGCCAGTGCCATCAACGCAGGCAAGGACATGATGATTTTTTTCATCTTTATAGCTCCTTCGCGATAACGTCAGCCGAACGGATTGCCAGCGCAATGGCAGTCAGCGTAGGGTTAATGACCCCCGCGGCAGGGATCACGCCGACGGATGCAATAAACAGGTTCTCATGATCGTAACTACGGCACTCATGGTTCACCACGGAGTCTTTCGGGTTATCCCCCATGATCATGGTGCCCATCAGGTGGTCATGGTTTTCGAATTCTTTATTGATATCAATGATCTGACCATTCATCAGCCGGGCAATTTCTTTGTACTGGTCAATCATATGCGCCGCACCAATTTTGGTGTAATCGTCCACTTTGAAATGCACTTTAATCCCCGGAAGCCCGATGCTGTCTTTCCAGTCCGGGTTCGGAATAATGCGGTTTTGCGGGTCCGGCAAAGGCTCAAGGAAGCTGTAAATAAACAGCCAGCGCGAGGACCAGTCCATAATCCGCTCATCCAGCTCTTTACCCATTAACCCTTCTTTGATTGCGCGGTTAGCGATATCTATCTGCGGGTTATTGTTGGCCAGCGCATGCTTATTGGCGGAGTATTGCGAACGGAATGGACCATCACGCCAGGTCATAATCGTCGCCTGCTGTACCGGCCCACGTCCCGTCCACATTGGCTCATCCGCAAGGAACGAGAAACTGAGGCCGATGTGGTCCATCAGGTTACGCCCCACCATATCTGAGGAGTTGCCGATATCATTCATCAGCATCAGTTTGGCTGTCTCAAAACTGTGTGCCGCCAGCACAAAATAACGGGCAGTCAGCGTATGTTCTGTGCCATCCGGGGTCAGGTAGGCAATCGACTCAATTTTGCCATCCGCACCTTTGGTGATCTTATGTACCACCGCTTCGCTGATGAGTTTTGCGCCATTACGAACCGCGCGATCGGCATGAATTGAACCGTTATACAATGTGCCTATCGGGCAAACCTGGTCGCAGTTGTTGTTGCCCTGGCAGCCAGGACGGCCATCGTAAGGTTTGTGAATTCGCACTGTCGGTTCATGAACCACGCTATGCCCATGAGGAATGAGCGCGTCTTTTAACTTCGTGGAGCTATAAACCGGCGCTTCAGCGGTAATGGGGTACGGTTTCGAACGCGGAGGATAAGCCATTCCCGGGTGTTGACCCGACTGATCTTCGGTATCAGAGCCTGCAACACCAATCGCGTATTCCGCACGGACATAATAGGGTTCAAGATCCGAATAGCCGATCGGCCAGTCACGCCCGACACCATACAGCGACTTCATTTTAAAATCGTTAGGAATGTAGCGCCATGTGGCCCCACCCCAGTGCCAGGTTGTGCCGCCCACCAGCTTCAGCATCCCGGGTTGCTCACGGAAATCGCCGGTATTCTGAATATATCCCGGCAGGTTACTGGTCGGCGCCCACGGATTGTTAGGATAGGCGTTATTACGGTCATAATGACGACCAGAATTACGGAAATTCTCAACAATCTTCCAGCGCGGTACGTTAGGGCCTGCTTCCAGAAGGATGACGGACTTACCTTTCAACGCCAGTTCATTCGCCACATTTGAACCACAGGCGCCAGAACCTACGACGATGACATCTGCGTCATATTGCTTAGCCAAAATGTTTTCCTTTTAAACAACTTATTCTTTTTCGTTCGACATTACGCATGTGTAACGGCTTTTTCTGGCAAGTATTGCCAGTATCCGCTGCCCCAACGGGAATAGCTCGGTACCGGCGTATAACCCGTTGTTAACTGGTAAGTTAATGCCCCGGTATAGGTGACGAACTGCACATTGTCTTCCGATGAAAGCATGACCGGCTCCCCGACATACCCTAAATACAATCCGGAGATAATGGCCTGCGCCGTCGCTTTCAGTTCGCCTTCAAACCCGGCGGTCACTTTCAGCGTTTCAATATCGGTAACCTGCTTATTGGCGATAAACGCGCTGAGCTGCGCCAGTTTCTGCGGGAAATCGGCATCAATCGTGGTCAATGCATCCGCCACGCGCTGTGCAAGAGAAGGAGCAATCGTTTTACCCGTTACCAGTTGGGCGATGTGATGGATATCGGAACCGCCTGTCGCCTCTCCCGTTTTAGCCCATGCCAGGCCCGGGGTTGATAACACGCTAAAGCTACCCAACACTGCCGCCGATGCGAACAAGAAGTCTCGTCTGGAAAACCCTTTCTGAGAGAAATCAGGAAGAGACTCATGTTTTTTTCTGTTGTTTTTCAAATTATTACCTCCAAAATGCCAAGCCATAGAACGTAAAATTCACTCAATTCACTGTATTTTTGGGCATCATCGCCTGTCTGCACGACCGTCCCGTTATCATTTGTTTTTCCACACAAACGACACTCTGCCGCTTATTTAAAAGCAGCACAGGCTAAAGGGGTTGTTTGAATAGACTGAAAGAAAAGGCTACCGTCGACAGCAGTCCTTTAGTGAGATGTCATTTATTGATGTTAATGAATGATTTTGCACTAAATGGGAGATTACATTGCTCAACATGTTCTCATTCCTGTCCAGTAAAATGACGCTCTCGTCGGTTATTTGTCAGTCGTTGCTGACAGGCAACCGGCCGTACAACCCGCCAGTCTTAGCGGAAACACAGGTACCGAGGTTTTAAATAAATCACCTATAATCGGGTGTATGTAGGGGTATCATTCTTATATTCGTTGAACTTCGCACACCGTGAAGAGGGAGTGTAATATTTTCACTTCCGGTTCATACGGCCGGTTATACCGCAACCCGGCGACAGAAACTCGAATGAAATCTGGACGATGGCATTCTTCTCAAACTGCAAAGACGCTCATGTATCACAAATGTTATTTTTTTGTTTATGTTACATAGATGATTTGCCTGGTGCAAATGTTACATACCGGAATCATTACCCGTTCTTACCCGCCAGGCATGGGTGCCGCGGCCCCCGGAGAGTCTCCCCAGGCGGTAAAACAGCTAGAGCACGTGCTGTAATATTGCGACTAATTCCGCCAGACTCCCTGCCTGCATCTTCTCCATTACCCTTGCCCGATGAACTTCCACAGTACGTACCGCAATGTTCATCACACCGGCAATCTCCCGGTTCATCAACCCCTTCACTACCAGCATCGCCAGTTCACGCTCTTTCGGCGTGAGCTGCTGATAACAGGCCACCATTTTTTGCCGGGAAAACGCCGCGCCGGAGACCATCAGTGCGTGCTCCAGTGCGGTTTGTAACGGCTTAACTGAAACCGGTTTTTGCAGGAAATCCACCGCGCCACGCTTCATTTGTTCAACAGCCATCGGCACATCGCCATGGCCGGTGAGAAACACCACCGCCAGGGTACTGTCACGCCGACGCAGCGCGTCATGCACGCCCTGACCATCCAGCACCGGCATTCGCATATCCAGCAGCACCACGCCAATCTGATAAAGATCGGCATGCGCGAGAAATTTCTCCCCAGCCTCCCAGCACATCACCTCATAGCCCAGACTCTCCAGCAAAAAGGCGCATGACCGGGTGACCGCCACATCATCATCCAGCAGATGAATTATCGCCATTACCGCATTGTTCCTCTTGTTGTGTAAATGCCAGTACCACCGCGACCCCGTTTTGTCCATCGGGGGCGGGTTGATTGGTTAGACTTATTGTTCCCCGCCCATAACGCACCAGCCGCTGACAGATGACCAGACCCAGTCCCATCCCCGCTTTTCGACTGGTCTTAAATGGCTGAAAGACCTGGGATAACAAGGTATCATCCATGCCGCCGCCGTTATCCTGCAGCGTAATGCGTATGCATCCGGCCTCACGGATAGCGCTAATCCATAACATTTTCGCCCCCGCCTGAGCCGCATTGAGGATCAGATTAGCCAGCACCTGCTCAAGCAGAACCGGCGGTAATATCAGCGTTAACGCGCGATCGACATCGCTGTTCAGCAGTAACGCCGGAAATTGCTGCGGTACCCGTAGCCACTGCCAGACATGATGAATAGCCTGGCGAACGCTGATGTTTTCCCATTGTACCGTCTGGCCCGGTTGACCATGCGCCTGGCTGACCCAATGGCGCAGATTACGCAGCGTTGCTGCACCGCGCTGCGCCTGATGGTCAATTTGCTCGAGCGCTGGCAGTAAAGGATGCAGCCGATCCTGCTTTTGTAAACGAATCGTACATCCTTGCGCATAATGGCGGATAGCGGACAACGGCTGATTCAACTCGTGGGCGAAACCGGAAGTCATTTCCCCCAGTACGCTCATCTGCCTTGCCGTTTCCAGCGCCTGTTCCTGTTCGCGCAGTTGCACGGCGTTACGTTCAAGTAGCCTGCCGCGTCGTCGCACCAGCAACATGACCCAGATATAATTAAGCATCAGCAGTAGCAATACCACCGCGACCCCGCCCATCACCATCCGATGCTGGATAAGCCAGCTTTTCACCTCCAGCCACAATTGCCGCTGCGGGTGATGCTGCTGGACTTCGCGCAGCAACGCCGCCACCTGACGGGTGGAGGCCGGTGCTCCCCAGTGAAACGCGGCCTTGTCTGGGGCATTATACAAGGCGCGGGTAACCCGGTCGGCCAGTGCGTCACTTACGGCCGGTAGCGCGGCGAACGACCAGTCCGGATAAAGCGGCGTACTGGTTAAACACGGAATAGCCGCCGGGTGTGTCATCACCGCCACAAAATCAGTTTTACTCACCAGGCCTTCGTCTGCCATTTTCTCAAGCAGGCAGACCGGGACTATCGCCGCCTGCACGGCCTGTGCACGTAGCAGATAAATCAGCGCATCGGCGGGAAACCCCGTAAAGCGCAGACGGAGATCGCGTTCCGGTCGCAGCCCGGCGTCACTCAGCGCTTTATATCCCAGCAGATAGCCGCCAAAAGCCTGAGGATCGATGGCTCCGACCGTTTTTCCCATCAGATCGGATGCCGAGGTAATTCCGCTGTCGCGACGAGTCAGAATAACGCTGCCTATCACGTTGCTCGTGCCGAGCGAAGAGCGCAATGAGGCCAGCCAGCGCAACGACGCGTGATTGTTCAGTTGCACAAACTGGGCCGGATTGGTCACCACAAACTGTACGGAACCCTTATTAACCGCTTCCCGCATCTGGTGCAGATCCAGCGGCTGAATATGAAACTGCTGGTCTGGCAGTTGTTGGTTGAGCATCGTTTCCAGAGGCTGCCAGTGACGGCGGGTTAACACCTCTCCGCGCATCGCCAGAACGCCAATGTTCCACGAACCAGCCCATGCGAAGCCGTTCAGCAGTAATACTGATGCCAGCAGTGCCAGACGTCCCACCGTTTTCACTCTCACCCGATTATCCCTGTTGATTATGTTGTTTTAGATCAACAACCCGCCGGGTATGTGGTTAACCACAATAGAGCTGCCCCGGCGGTGATTTTTACACTGTAAATCATCGACATTCTTTATTCATCACATGCAAATCAACGACGTGACAAATGTGTTGTTGTTGCCTCGTGAGGGAGAAAATATGGATAGCAGTAAACGACAGTTTCTGGCGCAACTGGGCGTTATCACCGCGGGTGCGTCTCTGGTTCCACTGGCGCAGGCAAAATTTCCTTTCTCGCCTGCGCGACGAGAAGGTTCTCCGCGTCATCGCTATGCGATGCTGGTCGATCTACGTCGCTGTATCGGCTGCCAGGCCTGTACCGTCAGTTGTGCGATAGAAAATCAGACGCCGCAGGGGGCATTTCGCACTTACGTCAATCAATATCAGGTTCAACTGGATAACGCGGTGACTAACGTCCTGTTACCGCGCCTGTGCAACCATTGTGATAATCCACCCTGCGTGCCGGTCTGCCCGGTACAGGCAACCTTTCAGCGTGAAGACGGTATTGTGGTGGTGGATAACACCCGCTGTGTGGGGTGCGCCTATTGCGTACAGGCCTGTCCCTACGATGCGCGCTTTATCAACCATGAAACGCAAACCGCCGATAAGTGCACCTTTTGCGTTCACCGGCTGGAGGTCGGGCTGCTCCCCGCCTGCGTTGAATCCTGCGTCGGCGGCGCGCGAATTATCGGCGATATCAACGATCAACAAAGCCGCATCTCGCAAATGCTCTCTTTGCATCATGACACCATTAAGGTATTGAAGCCGGAAAACGGCACCTTACCCCACGTTTTTTATCTCGGGCTGGATGACGCCTTTGTCACTCCGTTGATGGGGCGCGCGCAACCCGCTCTCTGGCAGGAGGTCTGAATGAGCCATACAGTGATCATTGAAGAAGTGCTGGCCCATCCACAGGAGGTGAGCTGGCTACCGTGGGCGGTGCAATACTTCTTTTTCATCGGGATTGCCGCCTGCGCAACGCTATTTGCCTGTGCGCTGCACTGGCGTAAAAGACATGACGAAAAGCTGGAGGCGCTGACGCTGCTGATTGCCCTGACCTGCGCGATTACCGCTCCACTGGCGCTGACGGCAGATCTGCACCAGACCGCCCGGATCTGGCATTTCTACGCCTATCCCACACCCTGGTCCTGGATGCCCTGGGGCGCCGTGTTTCTACCGCTGTTCACGCTATTTCTGGGGCTCTGGTTTCTGGCACAAGCGATGAAACGACTTTTCAATAAGACGTACACTGCCACTAAATGGTTTGCGCTTGCCAGCGCGATATGCGCCATTGGCCTGCTGACCTATACCGGGCGCGAAGTTTCCGTGGTTCTGGCGCGCCCAGTCTGGTTCAGCTACGCCTTTCCACTGGCGATGTTTTTTAGTGCGCTGCAAACCTTTTTTGCGCTGATAATGGTGGGCACGGGCGACGATTTCCCCCTGCAACGCCGACTGGCGCTGTGGCAATTCTCAGCGTTGGTTCTTCTGGCGGCCGTAGTGACAATATGGATCAGCGGCGACACGCTATCCGGTACGGCGATCAGACAATGGCTGGCGATATCACCTTCCGCCCGCCATTATGCCCTCGGCTGGCTGGTATTCTGGCTCATTACGTTGGGCTGTTCCGCTTACGTACTACGCCACCCGGCGGGGCGATCTCTTCGCGTCCTGCTAGCCTGTAGTGCGATGGCGCTGTGCTGGCTGATCCGCTGGACGCTGCTGATTCAGGTGCAAACCCTCCCGAAATTCAACGCGCAATTAAACCCGTATACCCTGCCTGTCGGCACCGACGGTTTACTCGCTATTCTCGGTACTTTCGGCTTGTGGGTGGCGCTGCTCATTATTGTTCGCGAAACAGTGAACGGACTCGCAAGGAGAATGCAACATGGCTAATTTACCTCGTCGTCAGTGGCTTAAAATCGGCCTCGCCGTGGGCGGAATGGCAACCTTCGCCCTGAGCTATCGGGAGGTGGCGAAACGCGCTATTGACGGCCTGCTCAATGGCACCTCCGGTAAAATTACCCGCGATCGTATCTTCGGCAATGCGTTGATTCCGGAAGGCAATGCCCGTCCACACTGGCAGCAAAATCCGCAGCAGGTGATTTCGCTGACCCAATGCTTCGGCTGCTGGACGCAATGCGGCGTGCGGGTGAGGGTTGATAGTCAAAAAGGCAACGTCCTGCGTATTGCGGGCAACCCTTACCATCCTCTGTCGCATGAGCATCACATCGATTCTTCCGTCCCCTTTTCAACCGCCATGGAACAGTTGGCGGGCGACAATGGACTGGATGCCCGATCCACCGCCTGCGCGCGTGGCGCAACGCTTCTGGAAGGGCTATACAGCCCGCTGCGCATTCGTGAACCCATGAAACGTGCGGGTAAACGCGGAGCTGGTCAATGGCAGCGCATCAGTTTTGAACAACTGATTAAAGAGGTGGTGGAAGGCGGCGATCTGTTTGGCGAGGGGCATGTTGACGGTCTGCGCGCGATCCATGCCCCGACAACGCTCCTTGATCCAGGTCATCCCGAATTCGGCCCGAAATCCAACCAATTGCTGGTGACCAATACCAGCGACGACGGGCGGGATAGTTTTCTGCGCCGCTTCGCGCTAAACAGCTTCGGCAGTAAAAATTTCGGCGCCCATGGTTCTTACTGCGGACTGGCCTATCGCGCAGGTTCCGGCGCGTTAATGGGCGATCTGGATAAAAACCCGCACGTAAAACCTGACTGGGATAACGTGGAGTTTGCCTTGTTTATGGGCACCTCGCCTGCTCAGTCTGGCAATCCGTTCAAGCGCCAGGCGAGGCAGCTCGCCAGCGCCCGCCTGCGTGATAATTTTCAGTATGTGGTTGTCGCTCCTGCATTACCGCTGACCACGGTCATGGCCGACGATCGAGGACACTGGCTGCCAGTGCTGCCCGGTAGCGATTCGGCGCTGGCGATGGCCATGATCCGCTGGATTATCGAAAACCAACGCTATAACGCTGACTATCTGACCATTCCGGCTGAACAGGCGATGCGGCAAGCGGGTGAAAAAAGCTGGACCAATGCCACTCACCTGGTGATAACCGATGAACTGCCAGAACTGGCCGGACAGCACCTGACCCTTGCCTTGCTGAATACAGATGGCACAGACGAACCGGTAGTGGTGAATGCGCGTGGCGAACTTGTCGCCGCCCGTCTCTGTTCCCGGGCGACACTCTTTGTCACTCGGCAGTTGACACTGGCTGACGAGCGTACGGTAACGGTTAAAAGTGGTTTCCAGTTGCTGAAAGAGTCTGCCGGGAAACTGACCATGACGCAGTACAGCCAACATTGCGGTGTCCCGGAGGATAAAATCGTGGCGCTGGCAACGGCTTTAACCCGCCACGGGCGTAAGTCGGCGGTTATTTCCCACGGTGGAATGATGGCCGGAAACGGTTTTTATAACGCCTGGGCCGTGATGATGCTCAACGCGCTGACCGGTAATTTGAGTCTGGAGGGCGGCGTGTTTGTTGGCGGCGGCAAGTTTAACGGTGTGAGCGACGGCCCGCGTTACAACATGGACGGTTTCCCGGGCAAAGTGAAACCAAAAGGACTGAGTATCGCCCGCAGTAAAACGGCGTATGAGTCTTCCGCAGAGTATCGCAGTAAAATCGCGGCAGGGTTATCCCCCTACCCGGCCAAAGCGCCGTGGTACCCGTTCGTCGCCGGGCAGTTAACCGAGCTGCTCGCCTCCGCGCTGGACGGCTACCCCTATCCGCTGAAGGCCTGGATTTCCAACATGAGTAACCCGTTGTACGGGGTGCCGGGATTACGCGCCGTGGCGGAAACGAAACTGAAGGATCCGCAGCGGCTGCCGCTGTTTATCGCCATTGACGCCTTTATGAATGAAACGACCGCGCTGGCCGATTACATCGTTCCTGACACCCATAATTTCGAGAGCTGGGGATTTAGCGCGCCCTGGGCAGGCGTCGCCAGTAAGGCCACCACTGCTCGCTGGCCAATAGTACCGCCAGCCACAGCCAAAACCGCTGATGGTCAGCCGGTATCAATGGAATCATTCTGTATCGCGGTGGCGAAACGCCTGAATTTACCGGGATTTGGTGAAAATGCCATTACGGATACACAGGGTAATCATTATCCGTTAAACCGGGTGGAAGACTATTACTTGCGTATTGCCGCCAATATCGCGTTTATGGGCAAAGCGCCGGTCGCTGAAGCGATTGCGGAGGATCTTACGCTCACTGGTGTAAAACGTATTCTGCCCGCGATCAACCAGACGCTGAAAGCGGATGAGGTCAGTCGTGTGGCGTTTATTTATTCTCGCGGCGGGCGCTTCGCCCCGGACAAAAGCGGGCGTGAAGATAACCACGTCGGTAATTTATGGCCAAAACCGCTGCAGATCTGGAATGCTGAGGTTGCCGCCCATCGCCACGCCGTCACCGGCGAGCGGTATAGCGGCTGCCCGGCGTGGTACCCGGCCAGATTATCGGACGGGCGCGCTGTCGAAGAACTTTTCCCGGCTCAGCAGTGGCCGTTTAAGCTGATCTCTTTTAAGTCCAACACCATGGCCAGCGCCTCGACGGTGATCCCGCGTTTGCATCATCTTAAACCAGCAAACCTGGTGGCGCTGAATCCGCAGGATGGCAATCGTTATGGCCTGGCGCATGGGGACAGAGTGCGTATTGCAACGCCCGGCGGTCAGCTCGAAGCCGAAATCAGCCTGCTAAACGGCGTGATGCCAGGCGTTATAGCCATTGAACACGGCTATGGACATCGGGAAATGGGGGCCGTGCCGCACACGCTTGATGGGGAGCCGATGCCGTTTAATGCGCAGATTAAATCGGGTATCAACCTTAACGATCTCGGGTTTGCCGATCCGACGCGTCAGATAAGTAATACCTGGCTGGACTGGGTCTCCGGCGCGGCGGTGCGTCAGGGGTTACCCGCGAAGATTGAGCGGCTATAGTATGACCACAGCAAAACCAGCGCCAGGAAACAGGATATCAATGGCAGACCGGCGCAAACAGGTATCAGTCCGCACGCAGGAATGATACCTGCGCGCGGGTCAGACCGGGATAACTTCACTCTGACGCAGCGTCAGTACCTCATATCCTTGCGCGGTGACGGCTATAGTATGCTCCCACTGCGCGGATAATTTTTTATCGCGAGTGACCACTGTCCAGCCGTCTTTTTTGGTTTTTATCCGGCTATCGCCCTGATTAACCATTGGTTCAATCGTAAACACCATTCCTTCCTTGAGGACAGCGCCTGTGCCCGGTTTCCCGTAGTGCAGCACCTGCGGATCTTCATGCATTTCGCTACCAATACCATGCCCGCAGTACTCTCTGACCACGCTGTAACCATTGCTTTCAACGTAAGATTGAATCGCATGACCGATATCGCCCAGGGTAGCGCCTGGTCTGACAGCCTTAATGCCCTTCCACATCGCCTCATAGGTTTTCTTCACCAGTCGACGGGCCAGCGGCGACACATCCCCGATCAGATACATCTTGCTGGAATCGGCAATGAGCCCCTCTTTTTCCAGCGTAATATCGACATTGACGATCATGCCGGATTTCAGATGTTCAGTTTCTTTTGGCATGCCATGACACACCACATCATTGATTGACGTATTCAGCACATAGGGAAAATCGTACTGACCTTTGCTGGCCGGGCGTGAATGCAGCGTGTTGACGATATAATCCTCGACCCGATTGTTGATGGCCATGGTGGAGACCCCTGGCTGAATAAAGGTATCCAGCATATCGAAAACAGAGGCCAGCAGTTCGCCTGCGTGACGCTGTCTGGCAAGCTCGTCCGCGGTTTTAATGGGAATGGATAGCATTGATCACCTCCAGTAAACGATCGGAGCCGGACTTCAGCATCATGAGCTTGATTTGCTGATGATTAAGCTCAGGATACAGCTCGCTCATCATACCCAGGCGGATCCAGTACTCCGCCTGCGCGTTAACCGAACGCGACATCGCCTTGCTGGCATCACGGATATCGTCGTGCAGCAGGTCTGAAATTTTTACAATTCCCATTTATACATACCGTAATGATTTATATATATTTCGTATATTACGCCTCAGCCGTCAGGCAGACAACGTCGGCGGTCAGAAAACTTTCATAATGGAAACAAAAGAACGGCACGGTTTCTCTCCATGCAGGTCACGGATGTTGATGAATCACCTTATCAATTGCATCTCGAAGGGTGACGGGTATAGATGGCCGTATCGTTAATTACCGATATAATGCAAGTGGCAGGAAAACGGCGAATCTTTCCATGACGCGACGGTCCGCAAGTGCGAGTGAGTCATTCCGCAGTTAACGTCGCTGCCGTTTGAAAGACGACGACTAGAGAAGGATCGTGAATGGATCATCGCTTATCTCGAGGCACCGTAAAGCCGCTCATCACCGAACATAAAATTAAGGCCGCATCCTTACAGGGTACGCTGCATGGAACCTTACTATCAGTAGAAAGCGAAAGTGCGCCGGTCGTACTTATTATCCCCGGTTCAGGGCCGATTGATCGGGATGGTAACGCCCAACCGGATTTAGGCGCATCCCCTCTCCGGCTTGTAGCCGAGGGTTTGGCGGCTAAAAACATCTCATCGATTCGCATAGACAAACGCGGAATGTATGAAAGTGCAGGTGCGGCCGAACATGGCGACAAAGTTACTGTTGACGATTATGCCGTTGATGCGCGTTCCTGGGTGGAGACGCTTAAGCGCCGGTCAGATGATTCCCGTGTCTGGATTTTAGGACACAGCGAAGGTGGGCTGGTGGCGCTGACAGCGGCCCTGTCATGTGACGATATTTGTGGACTGGTGCTGGTCTCAACGCCGGGAAGGAAAATAAGCGAGGTATTACGGGAGCAGTTGCTCGCTAATCCGGCCAATAATCCTGTGCTGGCACAGGCGCTGAAGGCTCTTCAGGCGTTAGATGCAGGCAGATATGTGGATGACAGCCAATTACATCCGGCACTATTACCGCTGTTTCGCGCCAGCGTACAGGATTACCTGATCGACTTAATGAAAGTCGATCCAGTCGGACTGATTGCCGGTTATGACAAGCCGGTACTGGTAGTACAGGGAACCCGGGATTTACAGACAAGTATTGAGGATGCCGCATTACTGACCAGGGCTAATCCACTGGTGGTTCCGCAGATAATCTCCGGTATGAATCATGTTCTGAAACATATTGAATCTGACTCTGCTGAAGAAAACATCAGGGCATATGTCGATCCTGACTTACCATTAGCTGAGGGGCTTATCGACAGTATTTGTGCCTTCATACAGGAAAACAGCTGAAATACATAAACAAAGCAGTTCTCACCATGTTGATCTGTTGCGTTTAATTATTTCGGCCAGGCCTCCCTGCCCGGTTTTCTTATGTGTCTGACGAGTCTGAGGAATTTTTTCTCCCTCCCTGGCGAAAAACGGTGAGCGGGGTTTGCTTCTGGTCAGGCGCTTATCAGGCGGACATTTTTCGACACTCTTCTGCACACCGATGACAGGTGTCAGCACACTTTTTACAATGTTCATGATTATGTTTTGAACATTCATCTCCGCATTTCTGACAGATTTCGGCACAGAGTTGACAGAGTGCGCCACAAAATTCACTCTCAAGGGACATGAACTGAGCAGCCAGACGACAGATGGCCGCGCACTGCGCATCCAGACGGATACATTCACGCATCATTCCAACATCCGCCTCTTTCAGGCACGATGTTGCACAGTAATCACAGGTTGCGGCGCAGAGATAACATGATTCAATACAAGAATGATATGCTTCTGACATAAATACCTTCCTTTTCCTGAAAGTTAATAGTGAATAACAATCCTGGAACAAAATATCGAGCATAGCCAAGCGGGACTGATTGATTTTTACAACGTCATCCTGGTTCACTGACAGGCTAAGTGAAAATTAAGTACACGGCGCAGATTTCAAATTCCAGCAAACTCAAAGGTGAAAAGCGATCGCAACAACCTCGCCAGCATGTAATCGCGGGATGAAAAGGAAAATACTGTTCAGCGATTTTTGCCTGTCGACCTGTCCCTCTTCTTTTTAACATTATCACTACTGTGGTTATTTTTGTAAATTATGTGACATTGTCACATACACCAAATCGACA
Source organism: Klebsiella sp. KE9456 (assembly GCF_043832615.1). Lineage (NCBI taxonomy): Bacteria > Pseudomonadati > Pseudomonadota > Gammaproteobacteria > Enterobacterales > Enterobacteriaceae > Klebsiella > Klebsiella sp. KE9456. The sequence continues at coordinate 173,509 of NZ_JBDYQK010000012.1, read as the reverse complement.
TGAATGCCGTCACTGATGGAAAAACAATTCCGAACGGCGAAAAATGCATATTTTTTGTTATAAAACAATACAATAATCCTCATACTTACTAAACAAAACCATGCTAATAATTGACTTTATCAATTAAAATGTTTAATTGAATTAATCGATAAAAGGAGTATTGTTAAAAATATTGATGAGCGGAGATAAGAAAATGTTGCGTGACTTTTTGGTGGTAGAAAAAGAAGATCGTCTGGTTGAACAACAATGCGCCGGCAGTGATAAGGTTAATTCACCGGATGTCACTGAATGGATTATTGTTAATAAAAACGGCGATAAAAAAGGGCGAGTGGCGTTATTGAATCAATTTACCACCCGCCGTTCATATTGTGTGAATTACCGCATCACGCAATTTGATAATAATGGTAACGTGGTCGTCGACCGTCTGGCTGAATTCATCTGAATACCGCAGAAAAGATAACATCGACGGGTTAAATATTATTATCATCGCGGCCCGGAACTCTGATACCAAACACGCGCTATTGCTGCCGATAAATTCAGCGGTAACGTTGCGCCCTGCCCGGCGCTGTGTCAGCCGGGCCCTTCACTGGCGGCGGCCAGCAGTGGCACAATCACATCGCTCAACGGTGTTGGAATCTCGTACTCCAGGCCATATCGCTGAATGACCCCGTTGCGAATATCCCATTCAAGCGGCATTCCCGCCTCACGATCCGTAAGTATGGAGGTGCTTAAATCCGGGGGCGCGCGATGGAAACCGGCGATAATCTCCTGCGGAACGCTATCCTCCAGGCTGGCCCCGGCGGCACGCGCAACCGTCAGACACTCCTGAAGATATGCTAAAGCAAGCGCGGTGATATCTTCGCGCGCAAACATCCCTGCCCGCCTCCCGGACAGCACCATCAGACCCGCGACTGCATTTTGCAACAATTTACGCCATGCGACAGAGGTAAAATCGGCGCGAATATCCACTTCGCAGCGGGTGCCCTGAAGCACGCGCTGCACCAACTCGGCCCCCTGACCGTCGGGTAGCGTCAGGCGCGCTTTCGCGCGCAGCCAGACTGAAGCTTCAGGCTCACGTTGTGCCGGGAACCAGACGACCGAAGGCAACACGTTTGCTTCCGGCGCATAAGGCGCGAATAGCGCTTTTTGTTCAACGCCGTTCTGTAGAACGCAAACGACAGTTTTCTCGTTACACAGCGCTTTTAACCACGCGGCAATGGCCGCAATTTGCGTCGCCTTTACCGCCACGAAAACCAGATCGTAAGGTGCCGTGACGGATGCAGGATCAGTCACAACCGGACCAGGCACGACAATCTTTCCGCCATCGAAACGCAGCGACAGCTGCGGGTACGCTCGGCGTCCGCAAACCAGTGGCGTACGGCCAACCTCGTGCAGCGCCGCTGCGATGGTGGTGCCGATTGCGCCAGGACCAATCAGTGCAATGGTGGGTTTCTCAACTGTCATCTACGCCTCCGGATCGCTTACGGTTCCTGAAATTTCATTGATAGATAACATAAACGCGACTGTGTTCGCATTACTATTTTATTCATATCGGTAACCTAACCGTGTGTGTCTGCGTACACACTTTTCTCCATACACAAGGAAGGTACATGTTTCCAGAATACAGAGAGTTGATTTCTCGATTGAAAACCACGCACCCACGCTTTCAGTCACTCTTCGCAAAGCATAACGCACTCGACCACGACATTTCCCGTATAGAAGGCGTCGATGGCAAAGGATATAGTCTCGAACTCGTACATATGAAGAAAGAAAAACTGTTGTTGAAAGATGAAATGCTCAAAATCCTTCAGCAAGAGAGCCAGAATCAGGGCTGACTCGTTGTTTAAGGCCGCCAGACGGCGGCCTTGAGGCTGATGACAAACCTGATTTAGATATTGTGCTCGCATTTCTGCCGGGTGGCGGCTATCGCCTTACCTGGCATGTAAAACCAATAATATCATCATGTTATGGGTTTTTCGTAGGCCCGCGCAAGCGAAGCGCCGCCGGGCAATTCCGGAAAAACGCACTTTGTCAGCAATCTGAAGGCCGCCAGACGGCGGCCTTTTTACCCCTTCATAACCCGATGTTCTCTTGCTATTAACAATGCCAGGAGATAGGTTTACGTCCGGTTTCTGGCAAGCAGAATAATAATAAACAAACCGCCGATTGCCGCCGTAATGATGCCGATAGGCAGTTCCTGCGGAGCCAGCAATGTTCTGCTGACAATATCACCACCGCACAAAAGCACCGCGCCCCACAGGCCGCATAGCGGAAGTAACAGCAGATGCTTAACGCCGGAAAAGTACCGGCACATATGCGGAATCATCAGTCCGACAAAGCCAATCACCCCGGTTAAAGCCACCAGAAGCGAGGTTGCCAGCGCGCAGCAGAAAAAAACCTCCATCCGCAGACGACCAACGTTAATGCCCAATGACTGCGCCGTCTGTTCACCGGCCAGTAAACCATCCAGCGAACGCCAGCGTAATAATATGAACGTGCAGAGAAATAGCAGACTCAACACGGCATAGGGTAAATTATCCCAACGCGCCAGACCGAGCCCTCCCAGCGACCAGAACAACACCGAGCTGGCAGCCCGCTGGTCGCCGGAAAAAATCAGATAGCTGGTCAGCGCGCCAAATAAAAAGGAGATTGCCAGCCCGCAAATAACTAAATGTTCGGCACTGCGCTGCTTCTTAAAATGAAACAGCAGCATCACCGCCACCGCCGAGCAGATACCGCCGACAAATACCGAAGCCGGTAGCGTCAACGCCCCGAGTCGTTCACCGAAGCGGGTCATCACCAGTACAGCCCCCGCGGATGCACCGGAGGAAAGCCCGAATAAAAACGGATCGGCCAGATCGTTTCGCGTTGTTGTCTGCAAAAGCCCACCGACGATGGCCAGTATCGCTCCGGCCAGTACTGACAGTAGCGTTCTGGGCACGCGCAAATCAATAACGATACGGCTGACCATCTCCGGCACCGGCACATCAACAAGCCTCAAGACCCCCAACACCTGCACTAACGATAACGGCACGCTGCCTTTGGCAACGCTGAGCAGCATCAATCCGGCTAACACGGGCAACGCGCCCCATATTGCCCAGTAATAGCGATATTTAGTACAACTCATTGGGTTGTTGTCGGATACATGGCGTGAGCCAGTTTTTCGACTGCGTTAATATTGGCCGGACCCGGCGTTAATTCCGCGTATTGTAGCTTCAGATAACGATGATGCTTCACTGCCGGCGTCTCTTTCATTAAGGGGTGATTTTCGAGGAAACGGCGCAACGCATCCGCACCGCTGCCGGTCTGGTAATCGAGAAGAATAATAAAGTCAGGCTCCGCCGTTGCGACGCTTTCCCAGGAAGTGGTTCCCCAACTGATGTCCAGATTGTCCATCACGTTTTTCCCTCCAGCCGCTTCAATAATGGCTGTCGGCATGGCGTATCGACCGCTGGTAAAGGGTTTATCTTCACCGGAATCGTAGACGAACACTTTCAGGGGTTTAACGCCTTTCGGCGGCTTAGGCAGCGCATTCAACGCTTTTTTCCAGCTATCGACCAGCGCCTGGGCTTCATGCTGCTTGCCGAAAATCTTGCCCAGCGTCAGCTCATCGTTATACAACAGGTTCATTGTCGCTTTATGTTTCTTATCCGTGGTAAACACGCAACTTTCGCTCAAAACAAACGTCTTGATACCATATTTTGCAAGTACGGAAGGCGTGACTTCTCCCCCAACTTTCATCCCGTAATTCCAGCCCGCGAAAAAGAAATCAGGATTCGCTGCCAGCAGTGTTTCAAGCGAGGGATATTTCGGCGCCAGCTCAGGGATCGACCCCATCTCCTTTTTAAATTCCGGCGTCATTTTGTACCAGCCCGTGATACCGGTTAATCCCACGATACGATCCTGTAACCCGAGTGCAAAAGCCATTTCCGACATGTTAAGGTCGTGAATCACCGCCCTTTTCGGCGCCTGGGTGAACGTGACTGGCGTCCCGCAGCTTTCAATGGTAACGGGATACTCAGCCGCATTCACCGCTGAAACGGCCAGAACAGCCACCATGCCTGCAAACCATTTATTCATTATTATTTACCCTCATATCGTTATTGCGCATAACCTGGAACCTCAAAAATCCGCACCGCTTTCCCCGTCCCGGGATGCGGTACAGTAAAACTGGTCAATCCAAAGACTGGATAAAGCCACTCGGAGACAAGCACCCGTTCCGGTACATCCCAGGTCACAGCACGCCCATGCGATAAAAGCAAAACGCGATCGGCAAAGGACTCAATCAGCGAAAGATCGTGCAATACCGCCACAACCGTAATGCCCTGACGTTTCACTAATGAAAGCAGTTCAACCCGGCCATGGGGATCAAGATGGTTTGTAGGTTCATCCAGTAATACCAGTTTTGGCGACTGGGCCAGCACTCGCGCCAGGGCGGCCCGCTGCCGCTCACCGCCGGATAACGCAGCGAGCGAACGTTTGCGCAATTTTTGCAATCCCGTATCATTAATCGCCCGGGTGACAATGGCTTCATGTTCGTGGCGCGACACCTCTCTCGCATGGGGAATACGCCCGAGGGCGACATAGTCTTCGAGCGCTAGCCGCATATCGGGGGTGTCGTTCTGTGCGAGTACCGCAATCTGCTGCGCGCGTTGCTGCCGCGTCAAGGTGCAAACGGAACGACCGAACAAGCGAATATCGCCATCCAGCGAGGTCAGTTCCTGATCGATCGCCCGCAATAACGAGGTTTTACCGCTGCCATTGGGCCCAATCACCGCCAGACACTCTCCCTCGGCGGCATTAAAATGAATATCGGCGAGCAGTTCGCCGCCGCCAGGACGCAGCAATGAAGCAATATTGACGCTGAGAACCGGTTCAATGGACGTACAACACGTTGTCAAACTTACCTCCATTCGCAGACTTTCGCCTCTTTCAGACGGGCTGCAACGCCCCTTTTTTTCTCATCTTTCTGCCGCATACCGAAAATATGATAATCACTATCATTTCAAAAGAAAGGCAAAAGGCACACATTTTACACTGTTTTATTTGATATGTTATAATATAACATTCGGCGGAGATTTAACACAACCGATCCCCGGATGCGTCAGCGGGTGATCGCCTTCATGAAGAATGACAAGGCATATTAATGGCCATGCCCCCTGCACCCGTCACACCCACTCAGCGCGCCTCGTAGAAAACGCCTGATTTCTTTGCCTCAAATTCATCTCCTCAATACGCTCCGTGAGCGTAGCCAGCACCTTCAGCAGCCGGGAAATATCCCCTGCAGGCAAGAAAAGTGTTATAAAAACCGACTGCATTTGAACCGTATCGGGTTAATTATGGAGAAGAAAAGAGCCACACTGATTGGATTCGCCGCTATCATCCTGTGGAGTTCGATGGTCGGGCTGATCCGTGGCGTCAGCGAAGGAATGGGCCCGGTGGGCGGCGCGGCGATGATCTACACCCTGAGCGCTGTTTTGCTGATTTTTACCGTCGGGTTCCCGCAAATACGCCAGATCCCCCGACCCTATTTGCTGACGGGCAGCCTGCTGTTCGTCAGCTATGAAATTTGCCTGGCGCTCTCGCTGGGATTCGCCGCGACCCGTCAACAGGCAATAGAAGTGGGAATGGTGAATTATCTGTGGCCAAGCCTGACGGTGCTGTTCGCCATTCTATTTAACGGGCAAAAAAGCAGTTGGCTGACCATTCCGGGTTTATTACTGGCTTTATTTGGCGTCGCATGGGTATTAGGCGGCGAGCACGGCCTGAATACCCATGAAATAATCAGCAATGTGTTCTCCAGTCCGTTGAGCTATATCCTGGCTTTTGTCGGCGCTTTTATCTGGGCTGCTTACTGTACGGTTACCGCTAAATACGCCAAAGGCAAAAACGCGATTACCCTGTTTGTTCTGCTCACTGCCCTGACTTTATGGTTAAAATTCCTCTTCAGCCAGCAGCCGCCGATGGTTTTTAGCTGGCCGGTGATGATCAAACTGATCGCCGTGTCGGTTGCCCTGGGATTCGGGTACGCCGCGTGGAACGTTGGGATCCTGTATGGCAACGTCAGCCTGCTGGCTGCCGTCTCTTATTTTACCCCGGTGCTCTCTTCCGCGCTGGCGGCGGTTTTATTGAGCGCCGCGCTTTCGTGGTCATTCTGGCAGGGCGCCGGGATGGTGTGTATCGGCTCCCTGCTCTGTTGGCAGGCGACCCGGCGCTAACCGAGGTCGCCCCCGGCTACCGGCAACGTGACCCCGGTGATATAGCTGGCTTCATCGCTGGCGAGAAACAAAATAGCATTGGCCTGTTCCACCAGGGTGCCATAGCGGTGCATCAGACTGCTGGCCACCGTTTGCGTCACGACCTGTTGATACCACTGCTGCTCCTGCACCGATGGCTGCTCATCATTACGCGGCGTCAGACGCGCGGGCGCTTCGGTTCCCCCCGGCGCTACGGCGTTGATACGGATGCCGCTCTCGCTATATTCAAGCGCAAGGCAACGGGTCAACGCGTTGACGCCGCCTTTTGCGGCTGAATAGGGTATCCGGTTCACGCCTGCCGTCGCCACCGACGAGATATTGACGATACAGCCCTTATGCTGCGCCAGCATCCACGGCAGCGCGGCACGACAGCCCCACAGCGCAGGAAACAGTGAACGGCGAATCTCTTTTTCAATCTGCGCGGGCTGATATTCGACGAATGGCCGTGCCCAGATTGTGCCGCCGACGTTGTTAATCAACACATCAAGGCGGCCAAAATGGGCCACGCCTTCCGCAAACACCCGCTCGGTGCTTTCCCATTGCTCAAGATCGGCTTCCAGCGCCAGTACTTCGCTGCCGGAATCTGTCAGTGCCGTCGCCAGCGCATGCACATGGCTTGAACGATCAATTAACAACAAACGGGCCCCTTCGCGGGCTGCCTGCTCTGCCGTCTGTCGGCCAATACCCTGCGCAGCGCCCGTGATAGCCACGACTTTATCGATAAATCGCATATTTACTCCTTATGCCACGACACGCTGACTGGCGATAAACCTTTCATACCAGAACCCGCGAGGCGCGATCCCCCGCTCGCACAACGCCGTAGATATCGCATTGACCATCGGCGGCGGCCCGCACAGATAGATATCGACGTCGCCATTATTAAGCATGGCATCATCAAGATGCGCAGTGACAAAACCACGCCGTGGACATGCGCTCTGCGCGTCGGCAACCACGGGCAGCCAGCGACAGCCTGGTAGCTGGCCGATACAGGCCTCCAGAACGTCGGTTTTCACCAGGTCGCAATCACGATTCACGCCATACAGCAACGTCACAGGCCGGGTGCTTCCCTGCGCAACCAGCGTTTGCAGCATTGATAACAGTGGAGCTAAGCCGGTTCCGCCCGCCAGCATAAGCAGCGGACGATCGCCGCCGCGCAAATAAAAACTGCCCATCGGGCCGCTCAGGGTCAGACGATCGCCAGGGCGCGCGCGCTGCGTCAGCCACTGGCTCATAAGCCCGCCTGGCACGTTGCGGATCAGAAAGCGGCCTTCCACTTCGCCCGGGCGTGAGCTGAATGAATAGGTGCGAACCTGCGAGGTCTCCGGAACCTGAATATGAACGTACTGTCCGGGCAGAAAAGCCAGGGCTTCGTCCAGTTTAACCACCAGCTCAATTGTCGTATCAGAGAGTAAACGAATCTGCCGGACTTCAGCGCCAACGGTGGTCAGCATGGTTTTGCACTGTGCCGCCGCCACCGGAACATCAATGACGCAATCACTGGTCGGCACCATCTGACAAGTCAGAACCTGACGCGCCGCCGCCTCCTCCGCACTGAGCGCGTCTTCAAGGTAATCCTCACCCATGCCATATTCACCGCTGACACAATGGCATTTACAGGTGCCGCAAACGCCATCCGAACAATCCATCGGCAGATTCACCTTCTGGCGATAGGCGGCGTCCAGTACTTTCTCTCCCGCGTGACACTGAATAAAACGGGTAATACCGTCCTCAAAATTGAGCGCTATATTGAAGGTCATAGGCACCTCTTAAATATGGTAAACATCAATCACCTGACGAATGTAATCGTTATTCAGACGCACGGTTTTACGGGTAATTAACGGTTTGCCGTCGCTTTCAGCCAGCGTGCACCAGGTGGAACCAAACCACGCATCGGTATGCTGGTATCGGTGACAATAGGTTACCCAGTTGTAGCGCACCTCAACGCCCTGCCCGCTGTGGCCAAGCAGTTCAATGTTGCTGATCATATGGGTGGTGCGCGGCTCGGGAGTACTGGCTCCGGAACGCTCGGTTTTAATCCGGTAAACCCGATCTTCAAGCCCCTCGCGGCTGGGGTAATAAATCAACGAAATTTCGCGCTGCGGATCGTCAGTCAGCTTGTCGTCATCGCCCCAGGCGGGCATCCAGTACACGACCCTGGGACTGTAGCAATTCAGCCATTCATCCCACTGCCGGTCATCCAGCAGTCGGGCTTCGTAATAAAGAAACTGGCGAACCTGTTCGATCGTCAACATCAGGCCACCTCCACGCGTTGAGTGATCGACTGCTCGTAACGCTGTTGCTCCTTTTCCACCGCCCTGAGCATCACGTTTTGCCAGTGATGGTGGTGCGCGATATACAGCGCCTCATCTTCCGATTTTACGCCGCTGAGCAGCGGACTGAATCCCGCCTGCCGCGCATGGTCGTCCGGCCCGTCGACCCAGTGCAGTGCGCCGCGACTGAGGTCGCTCCACGCCAGGTTTTCACCAAGGTAGCCGCGCTGGCAGGCGCTGAACTCTTCAAGATCATCCGGCGTTCCCATGCCGCTGACGTTAAAAAAGTCTTCATACTGACGGATACGCAGCGCCCGTGCCTGGTCTGACTCGCCTTTCGGCGCAAAGCACCAGATAGTTACCTCGGTTTTATCCACTGCGATCGGGCGGATCACGCGTATCTGCGTCGAGAATTGATCCATCAGATAAACGTTGGGATAGAGGCATAAATTGCGCGTTTCGTTGACCATCTGGTCGGCGCGGGACTCACCGAATTCAGCCTGCAAACGGTCGCGCTGCGGATAGATCGGACGGACTTCCGGATTCAGCAGCCGGGTCCACAGCAACATATGACCGTTATCAAAACCGTAACCGCCGCCGACGCTCTTCGACCAACCGTTAGCATCAACGGCATGCGTTCCTTCCGCGGCGTAGTTACGGCGCGACATGGTTGAGGCGTAGTTCCAGTGCACCACGCTCACGTGATAGCCATCAGCACCGTTTTCGGCCCCCAGTTTCCAGTTGCCCTCATAGATATAGCTGGACGACCCGTTAAGTACCTCCAGCCCTTCCGCTGCCTGATCGACAATGAGGTCGATAATCTTGCACGTTTCGCCAAGGTACTCTTCGAGCGGCTGTACTTCTGCATTCAGGCTGCCGAACAGGAATCCACGATAGGATTGAAACCGCGGCAGTTGCTTTAAATCGTGGGAACCTTCATGTTTGAAGGTATTCGGATAGCCGCCGGTGCTTTCATCTTTGGCTTTTAATAGTTTGCCATTATTGCTGAATGTCCAGCCGTGGAACGGGCAGGTAAATGAGTTTTTATTACCGGTTTTGCGTCGACATAACATCGCTCCGCGATGGGCGCAGCTATTAATTAATGCATGAAGTTGATGTTTTTTGTCGCGGGTGATAATAACCGGCTGACGGCCAAGCGTCAGGGTATAATAATCACCCGGCTCTGCAATTTGACTCTCATGGGCGAGAAATACCCAATTCCCTTCGAAAATATACTTCATTTCCAGATCAAATAACTGCCGATCGGTAAATATTGAACGATGGCAACGATATATATGCTTTTCACGGTCAACCATTAGTGCATTGCTGATTTTATCTTTTAATGTTGTGAAGAAATTTTTCATGAGCGAATCCTCCTGCGTAATCCAGGAATAAAACTGTTGTGAACCGGTAATTTCAGGAATTTCTCCGATCGCGACAGGATCGGAGAAAATAATTAGCGCCGCGCCTTACTCTTGCGCACGCTGGCGCGTTCCGCGCCGCTCTTCATCGGGGCTAAGCGCTTTGCACAGGGTAAAATCAAAGCGTACTTCGGTATGTTCCCCCTCCAGTCCGCGTTGCTGAATAAGCGCACGATCAGTCACCTTAACCGGATCGGCAATCAGACCATCACGGGTGGCGAAAGCGAAGTCATCCCACAGGTATTTATCGCCATTGAGATTTATCTGACTGGTCAGATGCTTATAGCCCGGCGCGGAAACGAAGAAGTGGATATGCGCCGGACGATTACCGTGGCGACCTAACCGATCCAGCAACGTTTGGGTCGGCCCATCCGGCGGGCAGCCATAGCCGGATGGCAGGATGCTACGTACGCTATAACGACCATCAGCCGTGGTACGAATACGGCGTCGCAGGTTGTATTCGCTCTGGCTTTGATCGAAGAAAGAATAGTTGCCGAGGGTATTGGCGTGCCAGATATCGACAATGGCATTGGCGACCGGCTGGCCCTGGGTATCTTTCACCTGACCGTACAGCCACATCACTTCCCCGGCATCTTTGCCATCATCCATGCGAGTATATCCCTCCGCCAGCGGCGCGTTAGCTACATACAGGGGCCCTTCAATCGTCCGTGGCGTCCCGGCTTCACGCTGCGCTGCGGCATCAATGGCATCCTGACGCAGATCGAGGAAGTGCTCCAGGCCAAGACCCGCGGCCAGCAGTGCCGCTTCCTGGCGGCCACCTAATTCATGCAGATAATTTACCGCGTGCCAGAACTCTTCCTCTGTCACGTTATACTCATCAATCAGCGTACAAATATTTTCCAGCAGTTGGTGAATAATGGATTTAAAACGCTCATCGCCGCCAGTGGTATTTAAACCCGCACTGTCACGTAATAATTTTTGCACGGCGTCTTGTTGGACAAATATATTATTCATAATCATGCTCACTTTTAATTGTAGGGTATGCGCCAGGTTTCCCTGGCACGAGGTCAGATAGTGTTTATTTTAGCGATCGTCCTGGCGAATTGATGAGGGGTGACGGCAAAGCGCCTCGACGCGAATTTGCATAAAGGAATATAATGGTAAAGCCATTAAAATTTGATGCAGTTCATCCACATCCTGGACGTCAAAAATACTGACGTTGGCGTACAGACCGGCGACACGCCAGATATGTCGCCACTTGCCTTCCCGCTGTAATTGCTGTGAATAGTTTTTTTCCCGCAGTTTAATCTCCTCTATTTCATCGGCTGGTAATCCCGGCGGAATATTCACGGTCATCTCGACTTTAAATAACATGATGATCCTCCATTACACTTTGCGGCTATAAAAGCGCAATTTTTCTTCATCCAGCTCAACACCGAGCCCCGGCGTTTGCGGCAGAACGACCTGCCCTTCGGCAAACGTTAGCGGGACGCTGACCACGTCATCCTTGAGCAACAGAGGGCCAAACATCTCGGTACCCCACTGAAGCGGCAGTGTTGACCAGGCATGGAGCGACGCCACGGTGCCGACGGTCCCTTCGAGCATGGTACCGCCATACAACCCGATCCCCGCCGCCTGCGCCACTCTGGCTAACGCCAGTATGCTGTTTGGCCCGCCTGCTTTAGCAATCTTCAGCGCATATGCTCCGCAGAACCCTTGCTGAGCCAACCGATAGCCGTCGTAGTGAGTCGCGACGGCTTCATCGGCCAACATGGCGGTGTCGATGTGCTGACTGAGTCGCACCAGCGCGGCGCTATCCTGGGCGCTGACCGGCTGTTCAATCAGGTCTATCCCCATCGCCGCCAGTTCACGACACCCCTTTGCCGCCACGGTGGCATCCCATGCCTGATTGACGTCAACGCGAATACTGGCCCGATCGCCCAGCGCCTCAACAATTGCCCGGGTATGTCGCAGATCGGTCGTCAGCTCGCGAGCGCCAATTTTTAACTTAAATGCCTGATGGCGACCTTCCGCCAGCATTCTTTCGCCTTCCGCAATATCTTTCTCTGTATCGCCGCTTGCCAGCGTCCACAGTACCGGTAGCGTGGTTGTCAGCGCCCCGCCCAGCAGAGCCGAAACCGGCATATTCAGCGCCTTACCCTGCGCATCCAGCACCGCGGTTTCGATGGCTGATTTGGCGAACGTGTTGCCTTTAATGGCGCGGTTCATCCGCTCGGTCAGGGCATTGAGATTATCGGCTGGCTGGCCCTTCAGCAACGGCGTCAGATAATCGTTAATCGCCGACGCGATCCCTTCCGGGCTTTCAGCGCCGTAGCTCAGACCGCCGATGGTGGTGGCTTCGCCAATCCCGCAAATGCCATCCGAGCGCGTCATGCGGATTATCACCAGCGTCTGACAGCCCATTGTGGCCATGGAGAGTTTGTGCGGGCGAATCGTCGGAACATCTACCAGCCAGTGTTCAATTCGTTCAATGGTCGCGGTCATCTTGTTTACCTGCTCATAAAATACATAACTTTTCATGCCCCTGAACATAACGTGGGGTAACGGTGCTTTTGACAATAGGTCTGCATGATGGAGACGGTCAACGGCGATAATCGAAATGTTGTGCGATTATCGACGCACATGTTAAATCGAGGTTAATAGTGTGATCGTTGTGGTAAAACCAGCACAAGGAATCGCCACGTTTTTTACCCGCGATATAGTGATGTTCCATGAGCGGTGTCTTCCATTATTAAAGAGGGGTTATATGCGAGAAAAAAAACCAGATGCTCTCATCGCCTGTCAGCTGGAGCACAACCCTAATTTTATGTTATCGCTGGCGCGGGGGCTTGAAGTCCTGAGCGCTTTCACCCCTCAGCGTCAGCGCCTGACCATCTCCCAGCTCAGCCAGAAAACGCAGATCTCCCGGGCCGCGGTGCGTCGCTGTCTTTATACCCTCGCCGCACTCGGTATGGTGCATAGCCCGGATGGACGCAGCTATGAACTGCTGCCGCGCGTACTGGCGGTTGGCCACGCCTACCTTGCCGGTACGCCGCTGGCAAAAGCGGCGCAGAGTACGCTGGATAATCTTGGTAAAACCCTCGGGGAAACCTGCTCTGCCGCCACTTTAGATGGCGATAACGTGTTGTATATTGCCCGCGCGGCGGTTAATAATCTGCTGAGCGTGGATATTGGGCGGGGGAGTCGTTTACCGGCGTGGGCCACTTCAATGGGGCGCGTCCTGCTGAGTGCCCTGCCGGAAGCGCAGCTTGAGGTGACGCTGTCACGTGCGAACCTGATTCGCTATACTCCGCATACGCTTTGCGACGCCTCAGGATTACGCGAAGAGATCGCCAGAGTGCGCATGCAGGGCTATGCCCTCGCTGACCGACAAATCGAGGTGGGGCTATGTTCCCTGGCGGTACCGCTGCTCTCCCGTAGCGGTCAGGTCATGGCGGCGCTTAACGTGGGTGTTCCGGCGGGATGTACCAACGCCAGCGCACTGAAAGAAAAGGCCCTTGCACCGCTGCGACGGGCAGCGATGGAGCTCTCTCTTCAGCTCTGAAGGGGAAAATTCAACGTCAGCGTTTCTCCCCATGCGTCCGCTGAATTGCCGCGCAAAATGCGCACCGCCATTACTTTCCCGCTTCGAGATGGGTATCAAACGCCGCCATCACCGCCGCCAGTTCTGCTTCGCTAAAACCATATTTAGCGTCATTCACGCCGAGATCAAAGTGACTGTGCAGGGCGTCATACAGCGCCGGGACATCCGGGAAATCCATCTTCTCAACCACATGGTTTTTGTCCCAGCGGGTAAAGTGGAAATTGGTTAACGTCATTTTGCCACCGTCCGGCAAATGGCGGCACATCAGCAGATGGTGGCGGAAGTGCGATTGCGGCCAGTGCGCCGACCAGAAATTGCCCATCACATAGTCAGACGCATACTGGCGACCCAAATCAAAATGGTACATCGACTGCCAGTGACCATGATGACAAAACTGCAACGTCCACTCGTCCGCTTCATAAATCAGGCGATATTCGCCGTGCGGCGTGGCTTGTTCAATATCAGCCAGCAGTTTAATCGGCGCGGTCAGGGTCTGACCACCAAAACCGACATCGGCAATCCAGCGTTCGCCGTCAACCTCCACCAGCAGCAGGCGATGGGTGCGCGGCGGCATATGCGGTGGACTGGCCAGTACCACCCGCCCCAACAAACTGCGAACATGAAAACCCATCTCTCGCAGCGCTCTCTCGAATAGGCCGTTTTGCTCAAAGCAGTAGCCGCCACGTCGGGCATGAATCAGTTTCTCTTCCAGCGTCCGATCGTCGAGATGCATCTCTCTGGGCAGTAAAACATCCAGATTCTCAAAGGGGATGGCGCAATTATGGTGGAGATGCAATTCACGCAGAGTGTGAATGGACACATCCGCCCTCGCCATCCAGCCCAGCCGGGAAAAATACGCGCTTAAAAATGGACTCATCAATCTCTCCAGCAATCGGTGTCCGATATTTATAGCTTATTTTTCCACCCGACCGTGTTTTTTGTTCAACGGCTTCTACCCCCGGGAGCCTCGCTGCATCAATGCCAGCGCGCTGAGCATTAACCCAAGACCGGTAAACAGCGTCAGTGAGGCCATCGCCATTCCTTGCCCTACCGACCCCTGTTCAAACTGACGCCAGATAAATACCGCCACAGTTTGCGTTCCGGCCGGCGCCAGCAGCAGGGAGGTCACCAGCTCGCGGGAGGCGATGGCAAACACCATCAACATCGCCGCCAGTAGTGCCGGAAATACCAACGGCAGCACGATCAAACGCAGTGCCTGCAACGGCGAAGCGCCGTGCACCCGTGCCGCAGGTTCAAGATTATTGCCCAACTGGCGCAGCGCACTGCCGACATAACGCACGGGCCAGGGCAGCAACAGGCAACAATAGGAAAGCAGCAACATAAACCCGGTGTTATAAGGTGAAACCGGCCAGAATGGCTGATTCCACAGCAGAATAAGTCCGACGCCCACCACCACTCCGGGCAGCGCCGCGGGCAATAGTGATAATGCATCGATAATCGCGCTCCCTTTCATTTTTTGTACCTGCACCAGCCAGGCGGCCAGTAAGCCAATAAGGCCGACGATCAATGCTGAGGCCAGCGCCAGAGAGAGACTGGTTCCCAGCGCTGACAGCGCGTCGCCCTGCTGAGCAAACAACGCGTCGAAATGGCGAAAGGTAAAGTTGTCACGGTGCAGACCGCCAGATAACGTTCCCGTCAGGCTGGTCAGCAGCATGGAGGCCTCGGGCAGCGCGACCGCAAGGCCGCCAACGCAGGCCATCAGCAGCACTGCCGGCGTGACCAGCCAGCCCAGATCCGCGCCGCTATTTTCTCCGGGTTTGCCAATCACGCTGGTCACCTCTGTATCGCCAACCAGCCGCTTTTGCAGCCACCATGCCAGCAGCGCCACCGCAATCAGCAATAACGACAGCAGCGAGGCGCCGGGCAGATCGATGGGCCAGTCGGCGAGTTTTTTCTCTATCCCGACAGTGAGCATCACCAGCCCCGCCCGTGACCCAAGCGCCGCCGGAACGCCGTATTCTTCAATCGCCAGGGTAAAGGCCAGCAGCATCCCCGCCGCCAGCGCGGGGGAAAGCATCGGCAACGTAATGTGCCAGAACGCCCGCCATGCGCTGGCTCCGTGGACTCTGGCCACTATCGCCAGTCGTTGGCCGCTGACCAGCAGACTGCGGGAAACCGCAAAATAGATCACCGGGAAGATATTGAGGGTCATCACCAGTACGATCCCGTAGCGGCTGAAAAGCAGATCGTTGAGATCCCAGCCGGTCAATTGTTGCAGATAGCCATTGCTTTGC
Source organism: Klebsiella sp. KE9456 (assembly GCF_043832615.1). Lineage (NCBI taxonomy): Bacteria > Pseudomonadati > Pseudomonadota > Gammaproteobacteria > Enterobacterales > Enterobacteriaceae > Klebsiella > Klebsiella sp. KE9456. Next base: position 157,741 of record NZ_JBDYQK010000012.1, on the reverse strand, counting down.
AGCATTAACGTCCATGACAACGCGGCAATATAGGGCGGCGTAAGAAACGGGATCAGAAACAATACATCCCACAGACGCGGGAGTGGCAGATTGAATAATCCGCGCAGCACGCCCAGCGGCAGGCCAATCAGCATGCTCATCAGCGCCACGCCACTGGCCACCCAAAGCGTACCGCCAAGCATCGTCGGCAGTTGCGGGTCGGCGAGCAGCGCTGATATGCCGCTCAACGCCCCAGTCAGTCTACCGGCGCTGAACTGGGGAAAAATCGCCTGAAGAAGAATAAAGAAAAGCGGTAACGCTACCAGCACCAGTAGCGCCGTCAACGTGATGCCGGAAATCAGTTTCTGTTTCACGGTATATTCCTGAAAATACGCGACGCCTCCGGCAACGCTGGCCCGGATAAAAATCCCGCTCTCGGTAGCGAAGACGTAAACTTTATTGTGCGAAAAGCGTATTAAAGCGAGCAAGCACAGCGCGGCGTTCGCTGTTGCCATCGCTGACGGTTGGCAGAATTTTCAGTTCATCAAGCGGTGGGCGTTTCGCCTGAATATCACTACGGGCGGGCATCAGCCAGGCGTCGGCAACCATCGTCTGCCCCTCCGGCGACAGGACATAATCGACAAAGGCTTTGGCATCGTCAGCATGCTGTGTGGTTTTGAGGATCATCATCGGACGCGGGGCCGTCACCGTACCGCTGGCCGGGAAAATCACCTTCAATGATTCCCCCTGATGGATATTGCCATAAGAGACATAGTCCACCGCGCCGAACACCGCCGCTTTTGCCCCCTGCATCACCGGCGTGACCGCCTGGGCATTTGGCCCGCTGATCACCATGCCGTTCTTCTTCAGGTCGGCAAACAGTGTCCAGGCCTTTTCGCCCATGCCATTCTGTAAGCCGATCAGCAGATCCAGCGAGGCGCCGGAGAGTGCCGGATCGGGCGTCGTCACGTTGTCTTTGAAGGCGGGTTCGGTGAGATCCCGCCACTCCTTCGGCTCCGGGGTGCCGCTTTTGGTATTCCAGACGATCCCCAGCGCAGCAATACCTTGTGCAACATAATCGCTACTTTTCAGGTTTGCCGGAACCTTATCGGCATTGGCGCTCTCATATGGCAGCAGCCAGCCGCGGTTATGCAAATCCTCTGCGGTATCCCAGGAGGCGGAGATCAGCACATCCGCCTGTGGGTTAGCCTGTTCGGCTTCAAGTCGCGCCATCACCTTGCCGGTCGTGGCCTGAAAAATATTCACCTTCACGCCGGTTTTCTTCTCATAACCGCTGGCAAGTTTTTTCGCCAGGGAGCCCGGACCGGCGGTATATACGGTGAGCGCATGGGCGCTGGATATCATGGTGGCCGATAACATAATCGCGAACGCAACTCCTTTCTTAACGGTGATAACGGTTTTCATGCGAGTTCCCCTGAGGATGACGTAACGGTACGGACGGCGGCAATGCTGCCCGCAGAGAGATGAATAATCTTGTCGGCTAACAGTTCAGCTTCGCGGCGATCGTGGGTGACGTAAACGGCAGTGATGCCAAGCTGACGCAGCAGGCGACTCATTTCCACGCACAGCGACTCGCGCAGTTCGCTGTCGAGATTGGAAAGCGGCTCATCGAACAGCAGTACACGCGGTTCCGCAACGATGGCGCGAGCCAGAGCGATCCGCTGCTGCTGACCGCCGGAAAGCGCGGACGGTTTCCGATCCGCAAACCCGTTCAGCCCAACCATTGCCAGCGCCTCATCGACTCGCTTGTGTCGTTGGTGACGCGCAACGCCGCGCATACGCAGCGGAAAAGCCACATTCTGCGCGGCCGTCATATGCGGCCACAGGGCATAATCCTGAAAAACCATGCCGAGATCGCGCTTCTCCGGCGGCATTCCCCAGCCGCTTTTCGCCACCAGACGATCCCCGAAGTGAATCGTGCCGCTGGCCGGTACGATGAGCCCGGCTAACAGTCGCAGCAGCGTGCTTTTGCCGCAACCAGATGGCCCCAGCAACGCGACAATGCTGCCCGCATTGATATGCAGATCGAGCTGATTAAGAACGGTATTGGCGCCGAAGGCGAAAGAAATGCCGTCAAGTTTGATCGTGGTAAGCGTGCGCACAATCATCCTCCCCCCAGGAAAAATGATGTTCTACCCGCGGTCAACACCCGCAGGCCCACGCTCACCTGTGACAAATACAGGGGAGCTAACATATTGTTATCCTCTTTGGGACTTTGTGATGCCGACTATAGGGCGACTGTATGACGTATTGATTACATTTCCATTGCGGATTAACGTGTTGTCTGGCATCAGCCCAATTTATCAAGGAACGCATATGAGCCGTTTTCGCCACGTGGAACTCCAGTACGCCAGCCGCCTGCTTAACCATGGTCCGACCATTCTGATCACCAGCTATGACACGCGTTCCCAGCGCCGCAATGTGATGGCCGCCGCGTGGTCGATGCCCGTGGAGTTTGCGCCTCCGAGACTGGCGATTGTGGTGGATAAAAGTGCCTGGACGCGAGAGATTATTGAGCGCAACGGCACCTTCGGCATCGTTGTTCCTGGGGTGGAGGCCGCCAGCTGGACGTATGCCGTCGGTAGCATCAGCGGGCGTGATGAAGATAAATTTAACGCTTACGGCATTCCGGTCGTGCAGGGCCCGGAACTGGGATTACCGCTGATTGAAGAGAAGTGTCTGGCGTGGATGGAGTGTCGGCTATTGCCGTCAACGGCGGCCATGGAGCAGTACGACACATTGTTTGGCGAAGTGGTTTCCGCCGCCGCCGATGAACGCGCCTTTGTCACCGGACGCTGGCAGTTCGACGATGATAAAATCAATACATTGCATCATCTCGGTACCGGGAATTTTGTCGCCAGCGGCCGCCACGTGCGGGCCAATACCCCGGAAGCGTAGCCGCAAACAGGGCAAACGTTAACCCGGAGAGAGGCACGGCACTCTCCGCGGAACGGCTGTATAGCCAAATCATCAACTCAGAAAGGAACTCGCGATGAGCATACCGCAGACTCAGGCTCAGGCTCAGCTACTGGAAGCTATTGAGAAAAACTTTGCTAAATTAGCCGGTTATCTGGCGCATATCCCTGAAGATAAAACGGAGGAAAAGACCCTTCCCGGCCATGCGCAAGGTACCATGATGAGCGTTCGCGATCTGGTTTGTTACCTGCTGGGATGGAACGAACTGGTTCTCAAATGGCTGGCGCACGACGCTGCACAACAGCCCATCGACTTCCCGGAGACCGACTTTAAATGGAACCAGCTCGGGCTGCTGGCGCAAAAGTTCTACCTCGATTACCCTTCGCTGGACTACCCTTCGCTGCTGACCGCCCTGCATCAGGCGAAACGGCAAATTATCGCCCACATTGCAGCACGTAACGACGACGCGCTCTACGCGCATCCCTGGTATGGCAAGTGGACGCTGGGGCGGATGATTTCACTGAATACCTCATCGCCTTATACCAACGCCTGCGCCCGATTGCGTCAGTGGGCAAAGGAACAACATGTATCCTTAAAATAATGCCGGTTTTTAACACGAACGCGGTAGACAATACGCCCATGTTGAGCGCCATAACCGGGAAGCCCGCGATTACATGCTGTAGCCGGGCTTCTTAATCAATTGCGCCATCTGTGGGGCGATGTCGCTGTCCCAGACCTGCTGCCAGTCGCTCGGTTCAATCTGTTTCAGGGCCACGCTCACCGAACTTTCTTTGCTGTTCAGATGGCGAATCAACACCTCGGTAATCTCGGCGGCCAGCGCCGTTTTTTGTTCATCATTCAGATCGCGGGGAAAACATTTAATATCCACATGCGGCATAGCAGGCTCCTTTATTATCAGAATAATAAAACTATCATAGCAGGCAACGTTTGATTCTCTTTTTATATTTTAAATTCGTTCCGTGCGGCATTTCGTTGCCCCTGCCGGAGACGTTGATTATATGCTTTGCGTGGTAGATCCGTTGCTTCGCATCCAGCGCCTGCGAAGCAGCGAGCTTTTAGTAGGTGATCCCTGGTGGATTGACCTGCGACTGTGTCACCTCTTCGCCCTTCTCGCCCCAGCGGGCCAGTATCTTCTGGTACTCTCCACGAGCAATAGCGCCATTTAACGCCGCCTGAAGGGCATACACCAGCCCGTTTCCCTTTTTAGTGGTGGTCGCAACATAGGCTTTCTTCGGTCCCAGCCCAACGACTTTCGTTTTGCCGCTTAACGCGGTTTTATAAGCCGCCGTCGACTGAGGCCCAAAGAAAACATCAGCCCGCCCGGACTGAATATAGAGGTTGCCTGAAGCATCATCGGTTAAATAAACCGGTAGCGCAGGTTGACGCCCGGCGGCTTTGTTTTCGGCATTCCAGCCAAGCAAAATCCGCTCCTGATTCGTTCCTGAACCGACAATCACTTTTTTACCGGCGAGATCCGCCGGACCGCTGATGTGGCTAATATCGCTGGTTGATTTAACAGAAAAAGCCAATGAATCGACGCGATAAGTCGCAAAATCAAATTTCTCTTTGCGCTGCTCGGTCACGGCGATATTGACTAACGCCACGTCATAACGCCCGGCAGCGATCCCCAGCGGCCAGTCTTCCCAGGCGGTGGGCACCAGTTTCAGTTTGAGTCCAAGGCTCCCGGCCAGCAGCCGGGCAATATCGGGATCGCTGCCAATACGCGTGCGATTATCGCTGGCCAGAAGCGCCAGCGGCGGTGAATTAAGCGCCGAAATAGCCACCGTCAGCGTACCCGGCTCAACAAATTTATAGTTTGCCGGGATCTTCGCGATCGCCTGCTCATCGCGGATGACCGGTAGCGGCTGTTCATTGGCGCGCAGATCGATGGCTGCCTGCACGCCAGCAGACAGGGTGAAGAGCGCGAGCGCTAAAAGTCCTTTTTTCATGCCGGTAGCACCCTCGATAAAAATTGCCGTGTACGCTGCTGCTGAGGATGGTTCAGCACTTCATCGCTGCTGCCCTGCTCAACAATTTTTCCGTCAACCATAAACACCACCTGATCCGCCACCTCTTTAGCAAAACCAATTTCATGCGTCACCACGACAAGAGTAGTACCGGAGCGCGCCAGCTTTTTAATAACATCCAGCACTTCGCCCACCAGCTCTGGATCAAGCGCGGAAGTCGGTTCATCGAACAGAATAACCCGAGGGTTGAGCGCCAGCGCTCTGGCAATTGCGATACGCTGCTGCTGGCCGCCGGAAAGGTGCCGCGACCAGGCATCGGCTTTATCGCGCAACCCCACCACATCCAGCAGTTTATACGCCTGCTCGACCGCCTCTTTACGGGTCGCCTTTTTATGGGCGACAGGCGCTTCAATCAGGTTTTCCAGCACCGTCAGGTGCGGAAACAAATTGAAATTTTGAAACACATAGCCGACGTTGATCCTTTGCCGAAGAATATCTTTCTCCTTTAACTCATATAGCTTGTCGCCTTTACGTCGGTAGCCGATATAGTCGCCATCAATCTGGATAAAGCCTTCATCAACGCGCTCCAGATGATTAATCGTCCGTAGCAACGTCGATTTTCCCGAACCCGATGGTCCAAGGATCACCGTAACCGTGCCGGGTTTGATTTCCAACGACACATCGTCCAGCGCTTTATGGCGGCCAAAATATTTACTGACGCCGGTAATGGAGATATGACCATTAAGAGAGTTGGACATGAGCAGGCTCCTGCGGTTGTGAGCGACGAATGGATTCAATACGACGGCTACCACGGGCGCTATTGACAGCAGAACGACGCTCACTGCGCGCCAGACCGCGTTCGACCAGATACTGAATTAGCGACAGCACACTGGTGATAGCCAGATACCAGGCAGCACCGACCATCAGCAGCGGAATAACTTCCTGCGTGCGGTTGTAGATCATCTGGATGGTATAAAACAGTTCCGGCATCGCCAGCACGTAGACCATCGCCGTCCCTTTGGCGAGGCTGATAATTTCATTAAAACCCGCAGGTAAAATGGTGCGCAGCGCCTGCGGAAGGATGATGCGCAGAGTGCGGCGGCTGGCCGAAAGCCCCAGTGCCGCAGCGGCTTCATACTGGCCGTGATCGACGCCAAGGAAGCCCCCGCGAATAATTTCAGCGGTATAGGCGCTTTGCACCAGCGTTAGCCCAACAACGGCGGTAGAAAACTGCCCCAGCACGTTAATAGTGTCGTAGCTGGCCCAGCTTATACTGGTAAACGGGATGCCTATTGATAACTTGTCGTAAAGATAAGAGAAGTTGTAGAGAATAATCAGCACCACAATCAGTGGCAGTGAACGGAACAGCCAGATATAGCCCCAGGCGAGGCTGCTTAACAACCACGAACTGGAGAGACGGGCCAGCGCCAGCAGCCCGCCTAAAATTACGCTGAGTATCGTAGCCACAAGAGTCAGCAGTAGAGTCTGCCCCAGCCCCTCAAGGATCACCGGGTCAAAGAACCAGTGGGCGAAGACGCCCCACTCCCAGCGAGAGTTAAAGGCTACGGACTGAATCACGACCGCCAGCACCAGTAAAGCCAGCGCCGCTCCCACTGCCCGCAACGGATAGCGCGCGGGAACAACTTTAATTGTTTCATGAGTATACATATTGGCTCCTTAAGCGCTTTGGCTCAGTGCGCTGACCGCCAGCGCTTTAGTGAAGCGTAGTCGGCCATCGAACGGCGGCTGGCTGTACTCTTCCGGGTCCCGGCTGAGATCAAACTGCGCCTTATACCCCTGACTCAGATAGAGCCGTACCGCTTCCGGCTGACGAAAACCGGTTGTCAGGTAGATATGACTGTAGCCCGCAAGCTGTGCCCGACGCTCCAGTTCCTGCACGACTTTCGCCGCCAGCCCCTGCTGGCGCAGGCGACGATGAGTCCAGATCCGTTTGATTTCAGCCGTATGGTGGTCTTTCGGCTTATACGCGCCGGTCGCGATAATTTCTCCCTCCCGCTCCAGTACAATAAACAGCCCCTGCGGCGCCAGATACCATTCGGTTAGCTCGATTTCCGCATGACGGGAGAAATAGTCGCCGTAGCGTGATGCATACTCGGCAAACAGGCCCTCAATAATCGGCTGCAGTTCCGGCGCTTCCGGAGACACATCGCGGAAAATATCTGTCATACCGCCTCCCGTTAGTCGCCAAGACCGGCAGGGTTAATTTCCGAGTGCGGAATGCTTTCCACGCTTTCCCCCCAGCGATGCAGTACTTTCGCGTAGTCTCCGTTCTGGATCACACCATTCAGTGCGGTTTGCACCGGCTTAACCAGACCGTTGCCTTTTTTCAACACCACACCGATATGCGCCGCTTTAGGCCAGCCGCCATCAACGCTGCCGACCAGTTTGGTTTTCCCTGTCAGCGCTGCTTTCCACGCGCCAATCACATTGGGGCCAAAATAGGCGTCGGCCCGCCCGGACTGCAACGCCAGGGTTTGCGCAGCGTCATCTTTGGTATAAACCGGCGTAAAAGGCTTCAGTCCTTTCTTAATATTTTCGCTATTCCACGCCAGCAGGATTGCTTCCTGATTAGTGCCAGAGCCGACGATGATCCGCAGCCCGGCGATATCCTCCGCTTTATCTATTTTGTTCAACGGGCTGTTGCTCTTAACGTAAAAGCCCAGTGAATCTTTGCGGTAAGTGGCAAAATCAAATTTCTCCTTGCGCGCTTTAGTGACGGTAATATTGCTGATCGCTGCATCATATTTACCGGACGCCACGCCGAGCGGCCAGTCTTCCCACGAGGTGGGAACGACATTTAACTTCAGCCCAAGGCTGTCGGCCACCAGGCGGGCGATATCCACCTCGCTGCCAAGCAGGGTTTTGTTATCGTCTGAAAAGACGGTCAGAGGCGGCGAATTAAGCGCAGCCACCGCGACGGTCAACTCACCCGGCACTGCGAGATGCAATCCTTTCGGCAATTGAGCAATAGCCTGTGGGTTTTTCGCCGTATGAATCGGTGTTTTGTTGGCTTCCAGACTCACGCTGGTGCCGTTGATATCGACGCTCTGGGCCCATGATGAGGCGCTAGCGACCAGCGCAAATGCCAGTAACAATGATTTTTTCTGCATAGCGAGTGTTCTCTGTTATTGTTTTTCGAATTGATTGACGGGCTCAGCCAGCCCCAAACTGTCGCGTAACGTAGTGCCGGGATACGCCTCGCGGAATAATCCTCGCTGCTGAAGAATCGGCACCACCTGATCCACAAATCGCGGGAAAGTATCCGGTGTCCCGCCCTGGATAATGAATCCGTCCGCCGCGCGCTGTTCAAACCATAGCTGTAAACCGTCAGCGACCTCTTCGGCAGTACCGGCAAAGCGCGGGCGAGGGCTGGCGGCTTCCAGCGCCGCCTGGCGCAGCGTGAGCCCACGCTCGCGCGCATGGCGTTTAATCTCGTCGGTGGTGCTGCGGAAGCTGTTTTGTCCAAGATCGCCAATATCCGGGAAAGCTTCATCCAGCGGGTATTGGGAAAAATCATGATGCTCAAAATAACGGCCAAGATAATTCAGCGCGTCGTCAATTGACACCAGTGCGGCGGTTGTCTGATATTGCTGCTCCACATCCTCGGCGCTATCGCCAACGATTACGCTGACGCCCTGGAAAATATGCAGTTCATTTTCCCGACGACCATGTGCTGCAAGCTGGCTTTTGACATCACGATAAAAATCCTGCGCTTCCGCCAGCGATGCCTGATGCGTAAAAATAGCGTCGGCGTGACTGGCTGCCAGTTTTTTACCATCGCTGGAAGCGCCAGCCTGAAAAATAATGGGCCGTCCTTGCGGTGTGCGGGCAATATTTAGCGGACCCGCGACTTTAAAGAAATCGCCATGATGATTAAGCGTGTGTAGTTTATTTTTATCAAAAAACTGCCCGCTCTCTTTATTACGCACAAAAGCATCCTGCTCCCATGAATCCCATAGCCCTTTCACCACCTGCAAATATTCATCGGCGATCCGATAGCGCAACGCATGATCGGGATGCTGTGTGCGGGAAAAGTTTTTCGCCGAACCTTCCAGCGGCGATGTTACCACGTTCCAGCCAGCGCGACCGGCGCTCAGATGGTCGAGGCTGGCAAACTGTCGGGCGGTTGTAAAGGGTTCGCTGTAAGAGGTCGACAGGGTGCCGACCAGCCCTAAATGCGAGGTTACAGACGCCAGCGCGGATAATACGGTTAATGGTTCGAAGCGATTAAGGAAATGCGGAATTGATTTCTCATTAATATATAGACCGTCGGCAACAAAAATAAAATCAAACTTCCCCTCTTCCGCTTTTATCGCCGTCTGTTTAACAAAATCAAAATTAATGCTGGCATCCACCAGCGCGGCTGGATGACGCCAGGCTGACATATTTCCCGATGCGCCATGCAATATGGTGCCAAGACGCAGTTGCCGTTGTTCAGACATACTTATTCCTGCCTTTATTTAAAATTATAATTGTTGAAGCGCCTGTTCCGCCAGTTCAGCGAAATAATGCGCAGCGGGTGCAATTAAACGCTCATCCGGGTTAAATGCCGGATGGTGGAGACCAAATTCGCTGGCGCTACCGATACTGACGAACGCCCCGGGAATGTGCTGGAGATAAACGGCGAAATCTTCGCCGCCGAGATGTAAATCCGCCTGACGCGTGCGGTAATCGGACTTATCCGCCACTTCTCTGGCGAAAGTCGCCCAACGTTCGTCATTAACCAGCGCCGTCGGGCCGGCATACCAAAACACGTTGATCTGCGCCCCGAAGGCGCTGGCGAATCCTGCGGCAATTTCGCTGACCCGCGCCTTAACTCGTTGCTGTACTTCGCTATTGTGGGTACGTAGCGTCCCTTCCAGCTCAACGCTTTCTGGCAGTACGTTCCAGGTATTTCCCCCCTGGAACCGCGTTACGCTAAGCACCACCGAATCAAGCGTGTTCACTTCGCGGCTGGCGACGCTTTGCAGCAGCGTCACCAGTTGGCTTGCCAGCAGAATGGCATCTTTACCCTCATGTGGACGCGCGGCATGCGAGCCTTTGCCCGTCACTTTGAAAATAAAGCGATCGACGTTCGCGTAAAAAGGACCGCCGCGGGTGGCAAATTCGCCCACCGCCAGCTCCGGTTCATTATGCATGCCAAAAATAGCGGCAACATCCTCCAGCACCCCGGCACGAATCAGGATTTTCGCACCGCCAAAATTCTCTTCAGCAGGTTGAAATAAAATACGTACTCGTCCTGCAAGCTGTGATTCGCGCTGCTTTAGCAGCAAGGCGGCACCAAGAATCACGCTGGTATGAATATCATGCCCACAGGCGTGCATTACCCCGGTATTTTGCGAGCGGAACGGCACGCTGGTCGCCTCTTCAATAGGTAGTGCGTCAATATCGGCACGCAGGGCAATCACTTTATCGCCGGAGCCGACTTCCGCGACCACGCCGGTTTTCAGGTCGTACGGCAACAGGGTCAGCCCCCCGCTCTGTAGCCAGTCGCGAATACGCGCGGTGGTATCAACTTCCTGCAACGAGAGTTCCGGGTACTGGTGCAGTTCGCGCCGCCAGCGAATTAACTGTTCAGCAAAGCTCATTGCCGCACCTCCGTATTGAGGTGCGCCTGGGCCAGAAGACGTAAGGAATTCAGACGCGCGGTGCCTTCGGTAATGGGCGTGTCGATAATAAACTCGTCAATACGCAAGGCAGACTGTAATGCATCCAACTGCGCCTTAACCTCCTCAGCTGTACCGAACAGTACGGCCGATTTGCGACGGGCTATCCGTGTTGGCTTGCTGCCAGCCTGACGAGCAAACGCTGCGGCCTGGGCCTCGCTACCGACGGTAACACGCTGTCCATTTTCCAGTTCAACGCCCCACAGCTCCACGGCTTTCGCCAGCTCCGTCGCCGTAGCGGCATCTTCCGCCACGACCACCTGAACGGCAATAATCGCTGCGCGGTGGCTAAGCTCGCGCCAGCGAGTCAGCACCTGGTTCAGCAGTTTTTTATCGCCGTTGAGATGGGCTGCGAAGACAAAGTTCCAGTCAAGCTGCGCCGCCAGTTCTGCGCTCTCGATGCTGGATCCAAGAAGAAAACCTTCGGCGCGACACGGCGGGATCGGCGTTGCGCGCACGCTCTCATCGCTCTCGGCATAGGTTAGTGACAACCAGTTATCCAGTTGTGCCAGTTGGTCAGAGAACATGCCCTTTTCCTGCGGGTTGAGCCCCTGCTGTAGCGCGCGGGTGGAGAGCGGCAGGCCGCCTGGCGCTTTGCCGACGCCAAGATCGACACGGCCCGGAGCCAGAGTGGAGAGCATATTGAAGTTTTCCGCAACCTTGTACGGGCTGTAGTGTTGCAGCATTACTCCGCCGGAGCCGACGCGAATTTTGCGAGTCTGCCCGAGTATCCAGGCGATTGCCAGTTCCGGCGACGGACTCGCGAGCTGGTCGGTATTGTGATGTTCGGCAATCCAGAAACGGTGATATCCCCAGGCTTCCGCTTGTTGCGCGAGCGTTAATGTACGCGCCAGCGCCTGGGCAGCCGTCTCCCCGGCCGCTAGCGGACTTTTATCCAGTATACTGATTCGATAAGACATTTTGCAGGCTCATATCAATTAACATGCCTGCATTATGAGAAGCGCACGGAGTCTGTGAGAAACAATTTATTTACATGTGCTCTGCTAAAAATTAGATATGCGAAATCCGCAGCGGTATCAAAGACTCGGGAGACGAGGGCGTTGGGCCTGTTCCGCGCTCAGCTCAGGTGCTGCAGCTCGCGCACCAACGCCTCGGCCTGCTGTTGGTTGCGTAAACGCACAAAGCGGATATGTTGATACTGCGGATCGAACATATCCGCCTGATAGCGCTGGCGATTCTTACGCCAGGTTTTCAGCGTCCAGAGAATAATGGATTCGCGACTAAAGAAAGAACGACGGAACGTTTCGCGATTGCCGGTACCTGGCCACAGTTCTTGCTGGTGAAAAGCACGGGAAACCGCTCGCGATACCGCCTGGCGGAGGGTGCGCCAGAAACCGTAATCCACCCACACAACGAGATCCACATCGCGCCATTTTACCGGACGACTGCGGTTGTAGTTGCCGTCAAGGACCCAGCCAGGTCCGGCGGTAGCCGCGGCGAGTTTAGCGAAAAACAGATCATCTGGCGTGCCTTGCCACTGAGGTAACCAGTAGAGTACATCCATTTCGATATAGGGTAATGACAGTTCCTGAGCCAGCCGACGCGCGAGAGTAGATTTGCCGACGCCGCTGGTCCCTACTACATTGATTTTCATCGTTGTCTCTCGGGCAAATGCGGGCCGAGCATCATAGCGTAATTACCACAAAACGATGAGCAAAATTTTTCCGGCGTCCTCCCGGCGCGCCTTCTGCGCTGAGCGATCCGATCTCCTTGATCTATAAGCAAGTGCTGTCTCGTCATGTTTTACGTGCGTCTGTTTTGCGATGCGTGTAGGATTCTCCGCCATGCTGGCTTATCTCATTCATCAGAATGATGAGAAAGCCGGCATCACAACCTACTTCATCGACACTGACAGGAAAATAGCGACACCAATGAAGACAAAACATTCTGGCGTGGCGGAGCAGCACGCCGCGAAACGCCACTGGCTAAACGCGCAGGATTCCGGCTATCACAAGGCGATGGGCAACCGTCAGGTACAGATGATCGCCATCGGCGGCGCTATCGGTACCGGCCTGTTTCTCGGCGCGGGCGCACGCTTACAGATGGCAGGTCCCGCCCTGGCGCTGGTCTATCTGGTTTGCGGTATCTTTTCGTTTTTTATTTTACGTGCATTGGGCGAACTGGTTCTTCATCGCCCTTCCAGCGGTAGCTTCGTCTCCTACGCCCGTGAGTTTCTCGGTGAGAAAGCGGCCTACGTCGCGGGCTGGATGTACTTTATTAACTGGGCGATGACCGGGATTGTCGATATCACCGCCGTCGCATTGTATATGCACTATTGGGGCGCATTCGGCGATGTTCCCCAGTGGGTTTTCGCCCTCGGCGCGCTGGCGATTGTCGGCACCATGAATATGATTGGCGTCAAATGGTTCGCCGAGATGGAGTTCTGGTTTGCGCTGGTGAAAGTGCTGGCGATTGTTATCTTTCTGGTGGTGGGGACTGTCTTTCTCGGCAGCGGTAAGCCGCTGGACGGCAATGCCACCGGTTTTCACCTGATCACCGATAACGGCGGCCTCTTTCCGCACGGCCTGCTGCCAGCGCTGGTGCTGGTACAGGGTGTGGTCTTCGCCTTCGCTTCCATTGAGCTGGTGGGCACCGCCGCAGGCGAGTGTAAAGATCCGCAGACCATGGTGCCGCGCGCCATTAATAGCGTGATCTGGCGTATCGGTCTGTTCTACGTTGGTTCGGTACTGCTGCTGGTGCTGCTCCTGCCGTGGAACGCCTACCAGGCCGGACAGAGTCCGTTTGTCACCTTCTTCTCAAAGCTCGGCGTACCCTATGTTGGCAGCATCATGAATATCGTGGTGTTAACCGCCGCCCTCTCCAGCCTTAACTCCGGCCTCTATTCCACCGGGCGTATCCTGCGATCCATGTCGATGGGGGGATCCGCACCGAAGTTTATGTCGAAAATGAGCCGTCATCACGTCCCCTATGCCGGCATTCTGGCGACGCTGGCGGTCTATGTGGTCGGGGTGTTCCTCAACTATCTGGTGCCTTCACAGGTATTTGAAATTGTCCTTAACGTCGCCTCGTTGGGCATTATCGCGTCGTGGGGATTTATTGTGATTTGCCAGATGCGTCTGCGTCAGGCCATAAAGGAAGGAAAAGCGGCGGATGTCAGCTTCAGGATGCCAGGGGCGCCTTTTACTTCCTGGCTGACTCTGTTGTTTTTACTTAGCGTACTGGTGCTGATGGCGTTCGATTACCCGAATGGCACTTATACTATTGGCTCAATTCCGCTGATTGCCGTATTGCTGGTGGTCGGGTGGTTTGGCGTGCGTAAACGCGTGCATGCTATTCACAGCACCGCGCCAGGTATTGAAAAGCAGTAATCAATCACGTTTACGGTTTGCCCCGGTGGGCAAACCGCTACTTCAGGACTTAATTATCTTCCACCAGTTGCGCAACGTCGCTGCTGTTAATCTGGCGTTTATTGCCTGATTCATCGGTATAGCTGGTCATGCCGGTATCTTTATCCAGCTTTGGTTTGCCTTGCGTTACAATCGTCTGCCCGCTTTTCGTCGTCATCACATAGTTTGAGCTACAGCCAGCCAGAAGAGCCAGCAGCGTGCCAGCGCAGACAACCATTAATGATTTTTTCATCTTTTCTCCAGAATGAATATCCCTTTCCCGCGAAGGCAGGAAAGTCTTAAGTGTATAACCATTATATTTACCCGGCTAATAAGTGTTTGTAACAGAAGGTGATTCAGGAAAAAAGCAAGGATGACCTCTTCGCGCAGCATAGTCGCAAGTGCTGTTTGCAGCAGTCACCCGGCGGCGCTTCGCTGACGGGAAATGATGGATTTTACAGGCCGGATAAGGCAAAACCGTCATCCGGCAAAAATGCGAGTACAACTCACAGGAGGGAATTTTCCCTCCTGTCCAGATCACAGTGCAATGCGGATAACATCATCCGGTTGGGTGGCTTCTTTCTGGCGCGTTGATTCCTGCTTCACGCTGACGTACAACGTTTTACCATCAGGTGAGAGCGTCAGGCTGTTCGGATGCGTCGGGGTTTTGAAGGTTTTAACCACTTTGTAAGTCTTACCATCAATCACGCTCACTTCACCGGCTTTGCGATGGGTCACGTAGGCCTCATTGCGGGCCGGGTTAAACAGCACCGCCAGCGATTCTGGCGCGGCGATTTTCTCCAGCACGTTACCATTGCGCGTATCGACCACCAGCACGTCAGGCTGCTTACTGTCGGTGATAAAGGCACGATGCCCGGCAGTATCCAGGCTCAGGTTCAGGTAGAAGTGCTCTTTCCCATCATCCAGCAGCTTCTTACGCGACAGGATCTTGTTGGTTGTGCTGTCGATTGTCACCAGTTCGCCATCGGCGTTCGTGGTGTAGATACGGTTCGCCTCCGGGTCCACCGCCAGGCCTGTCGCCATCGCGCCGGTATTGGCGATGGTATCTTTTAGCGTCAGCTTATCGCCATCAACCACCCAGATCACGCTCTCTTTGCCCAGACCGGTGATATAGATCGTGTTCGTTTTCTCATTAACCGCCAGTTCACGTGGAGCCAGAGGACGCACGGTTTCGCTACGCCCGCGCGGATCCAGCACCAGACGCCCTTTCACTTTGCCGGTTTTGGCATCGATAGCTGTTACCGTGCTGTCAAGGGTATTGCCAAACCACAGCGTCTGGGTGGCGTTGTTGATGGTCGCGCCAAACGGTTTAAGATCGTTATGAATAATTTGCGTCACGTCGAGCGTCGTTGGATCGAGACGATAAACAATTCCGCCTTTATCCAACGAACGGCTTTGCGAAGTGGCGACCCACAACGCGTTCTCCTGCTGGCTATAGGCCATTTCGTATGCCCCCTTGCCGACGGCCTTACGCAGCATTTCTTCCGCCGCATGGGCGCTGAAGCTTCCTGCCAGCAGTAACGAAGTTAACAAGAGTGAACGGCGCAGACGTGGCGCGGACAGATGACGTAATGACATGAGAACTCCCTTTGATAAAACAAATATATGCCTGGTCGATGGTGCTTCCGTGGCGCAAAATCATTGCCTTGCGCTACTCTTCGGAATGCGAATAGTAATCATTATTTATCTTAATGTGGAGCGTTAATTCTGTTTTATGCCCGGGATATCACCAACCCCTCGTCATTCGTTAACTTAAATGCCGCTAGTTCTTTTCAAAATATTTACAAACAAGTTAACATATAGCGTTATGTTCCGTTTGGTTCGTTTGCGAGTCACTTTAATGAAAATCCTTTCCGTGCGCGCCACCGCGCTGCCCTCTCTGCTTTTACCGTTTTTTGCCACGCAGCCAACGGCCAGCGCCGCTGAACAAACCCTGCTGGTCACCGCCACGCCGTCCACGGTTTCTGAACTCGATACCCCCGCCGCCGTTAGCGTGGTTAATGGCGATGAAATGCGCCAGGCCGCACCACGGGTAAACCTTTCTGAGTCGCTGGGCGCGGTTCCGGGGTTACAGATACAAAACCGACAAAACTATGCCCAGGATCTGCAGCTTTCTGTTCGCGGTTTTGGTTCCCGTTCGACCTACGGCGTACGCGGGCTGCGTATTTACGTCGATGGCATTCCGGCTACCATGCCTGATGGTCAGGGACAGACGTCAAATATTGATATTGCCAGTCTCGATTCAATTGAAATCCTGCGCGGGCCTTTTTCAGCATTATATGGCAACTCTTCCGGCGGAGTGATTAATGCCACCAGCCAGACCGGCAGTCAGCCGCCAACCATTGAGGCCAGCAGCTATTATGGCAGCTTCGGCACCTGGCATTACGGTCTGAAAGCGACCGGGGCGGTCGGCGATGGAAGCCATGCGGGGGATGTCGACTATGTCGTTTCCACCAACCGTTTCACCACCCACGGTTCCCGCGACCATAGCGGTGCGCGTAAAAATCTCGCGAACGCCAAACTGGGCGTGCGGATTGATGATGCCAGCAAACTGACGCTGCTGTTTAACAGCGTGGATATCAAAGCTAATGACGCAGGCGGCCTGAGCTATGACGAATGGCAGAACAATCCGCGCCAGTCTCCTCGTGGCGATCAGTACAACACCCGTAAAACCATCAAGCAGACCCAGGCAGGCCTGCGCTACGCGCGCCAGTTGAGCGAGCAGGATGACCTGAGCGTAATGATGTACGCCGGAGAGCGCGAAACCACGCAGTATCAGTCCATTCCCCGCGATCCACAGCTCAATGCCAGCCACGCTGGCGGCGTGATTGAACTGACGCGACACTATCAGGGAATTGATACCCGCTGGACCCACCGGGGCGAACTGCTGGTACCGGTCACCTTTACCACCGGCCTTGATTACGAAACCATGACTGAGCGGCGTAAAGGTTTCGAAAACTTCGTGATCAGCAACGGTGCAGTGCAGTACGGAGAAAAAGGCAATTTGCGCCGTAACGAACGTAACCTGATGTGGAATCTCGATCCTTACCTGCAAACCCGATGGCAGCTTAGCGAAAAACTTTCGCTGGATGCGGGCGTTCGTTACAGCTCGGTATGGTTCGATTCCAATGATGACTATATTACCTCCGGCAATGGCGATGACAGCGGCGACGCCAGTTATCATAAGTGGCTGCCAGCGGGATCGCTGAAATATGCCGTCACCGACGCGTGGAATCTGTATGTGTCCGCTGGTCGCGGCTTTGAAACCCCAACGATTAACGAACTTTCTTACCGTTCCGGCAACCAAAGCGGGCTTAATTTTGCCCTGAAACCGTCGACCAATAAAACCGTGGAAATTGGCAGCAAGACGCGTATCGGCAATGGTTTGTTAACGGCGGCGCTATTCCAGACCGATACCGATAATGAGATTGTTGTCGACGCCAGCAGCGGCGGGCGCACCAGCTACAAGAACGCGGGTAAGACCCGTCGACAAGGTATGGAACTGGGGCTGGATCAGCAGTTCGGCGACAGTTGGCGTTTAAAAGCGGCCTGGACCTGGCTGGATGCGACCTATCGCACAAATGTCTGCAACGATGCCAATTGCAAAGGCAATCGTATTCCGGGGATCGCCCGTAATATGGGCTATGCCTCCTTCGGCTATCAGCCCGAGCACGGCTGGTACGCGGGCAGCGATATTCGCTATTTGAGCGATATGATGGCCAATGACAAAAATACCGCGAAAGCGCCTTCATGGACGGTGGTCGGCCTGACGACCGGCTATAAATGGCACTACAGCAAGCTGGATATCGACCTGTTTGGCCGCGTCGATAACCTGTTCGACCGCCGCTATGCGGGCTCGGTTATCGTTAATGAATCCAACGGCCGCTACTTTGAACCAGCGCCGGGACGTAACTACGGTATCGGTTTGGATCTTGCATGGCGATTTGAGTAAGACGCCTTTAGCGCAGCCCTATTCCAGGGCTGCGCGCTTCATGCTTAATCCACTCTCCATCACGCTTCGCAACTCCGCCTATCGTCCACTTTCTTTCAAGGCGTGATCCTTGTCACAAAACAATGCCAATAAGGAACCACCATGACACTCCCCGTTATTATTGATTGCGATCCCGGTCATAATGACGCGATTGCCCTCGCGTCGCCTGAACTTGATGTGAAAGCCGTCACGTCATCTGCCGGAAACCAGACGCCGGACAAAACATTGCGCAATGTGCTGCGGATGCTGACTCTGCTTAAACGTCCGGATATTCCGGTTGCTGGTGGCGCGCTCAAGCCGTTGATGCGGGAATTGATTATCGCTGATAATGTGCATGGCGAAAGCGGGCTTGATGGCCCGGCGCTGCCGGAGCCAGGCTTTGCCCCACACGCCTGTACCGCCGTAGAGTTAATGGCCAAAACCCTGCGTGAAAGCATTGAGCCGGTAACTATCGTCGCCACCGGGCCGCAAACCAACGTCGCCCTCTTGCTCAACAGCTACCCTAACCTGCATGCCAAAATCGCCCGCATTGTGATTATGGGCGGCGCGATGGCGCTGGGTAACTGGCAACCTGCGGTCGAATTTAATATCTATGTCGACCCGGAAGCCGCCGAGATCGTTTTCCAGTCAGGAATTCCGGTGGTGATGGCCGGACTGGATGTGACCCACAAAGCGCAAATTCACGTTGATAGCCGTCAATACGGCGCTTACTTAACGCTTACACAATACCGATGAGTGCTGAATGATTAATTGGTAAAACAACAAAACCGCGTCAGTTCAGCATGCCATTTTGTGGTTAAGTTTTGTCCATTTTGGGGTTTTAAATCCTATCAATCAAGCGTCTGGCTCGCCGGACTATCTGTTTCTCACATTCTGTTGAACTGCATGAAAAACTCATCGGTTCCTTCATTGAGAAATACATGTTCTACTAATTGGAGGCATTACCCGCTGATGTTTCAATTCAGTAAAATATCCGTCAGCCAGAGACAGAACCCTGTCTGCAGAGGCAATGGTTCCGGGACGATGGGCAATCAGTAGGACAGGTAGTTCCAGTTCGCGCAGCGTCTGGCTTATCTGGATTTCACTCTCAACATCAAGGTGGCTGGTTGCTTCATCTAGTAACAAAAAACCCGGTTTTTTGTACAACGCTCTTGCCAGCAAAATACGTTGCTTTTGCCCTCCGGAAAGCCCACCACCGGTTTCACCGATTAATGTCTGATATCCCATCGGCATTGCCATGATGTCGATGTCAATGAGCGCCAGACGGGCACAATGGACCATTCTTTCCTGATTGCGGTCTTCACTGAAGAAAATGATGTTATCTGCAATAGATCCCCTGAAAAGGTGATCATCCTGCAGTACGGTACCAATCCGCTGGCGTACCTGAAAATAATCGGGGTTTGTTTGCGGTATGCCAAATGTTCTGACCGTTCCTTCATCAGGGACATGAATTCCAAGAATAAGTTTCACCAGCGTCGATTTTCCGCATCCTGATTTACCGGTAATGGCGACCACTTCACCTGGATGGAGTGTTAGCGACACCCCACGGAGTAACGGTTTATTCCCTCCCTTGTGACTGAAGGTAATGTGATCAAGGGATAAAGGGGGGTGGGCATCATCTGTCACATATCCCCGTAATGGGGACGGGAAGACAGAAGTATAATTGTCTTCCTGAGGTGGTTGTCGCTGATGGTCTTCTGTCGGAGTCAGCACAATATCAGCTAGGCGTTCGTTGTAGACATCAAGCATCCGCCAGGAAAAAAACTTATCGGTCAGGCTGCTGATACTGGATGAAAAACGCATCTGATAGGACAAATAAGCAACCAACATGCCGACAGTAAACGTACCATTCAATACTTCCCCGGCACCTTTCCATAAAATTACCGCCGATACTATGCTACCGGTCAGGGTATGCGCAATGTCATACCACATCAGCAGACGGCTCTGCCGCAGCTGTGTATTTCTGCGAACGACGTTAAGATTCAGCCAGGCGGCCTCACGATGCGCTGTCACACCATTAATTCTCAGGCTCAGAATACCATTGAGGGTTTCAAGAAAATACCCGGACTCCCTGGCTCCTGCGTCCCAGGCATCTTCTGCTGACTGTCGAAGGGACGGATACCATAGAGCTCTCAGCAAACCGTAGAGAATCGCGGCCAGTGCGGCTATCAACGTCATTTCCGGACTGTATAGCAGCATCATGCAGAGCGCAGTTATCACGAGCAATACATCCAAAATACCTTCCAGTACCTGCGTGGTCAGCGCCTGCTGGATGGTGTTCACTGCATCAAAACGGGCATTGATACTCCCCTTACTGCGCGCATCAAACCAGGCGAGTGGAAGACGCACCAGATGATGGAAAACCCGGGCTGTCCACTGCATGTTGAAATTGACGGACAGGGTAATACTGGCCCACTGAAGTGCCAGTGAGAGAAGCATCTGTGTCAGAGACAGCAGTAGCAACGCAATAATAATGACGGTCAACAGACTCCTGTCGGCAGCCACCAGTACTTCGTCAATTACTAACTGGTTGAGAAGCGGACTTGCGAGTGCCAGGATTTCCAGCGCCAGAGCAAAAACGATAATTCGTACCATTGATGGCAACAGGCCCGAAGTCTTACCTGACAGTTGGCGCAAATGGATTTTTTTTCTTTCATCACGTGCGGTAAAATCGCTGGCTGGTGTCAGTTCCAGCGCGACGCCGGTGAAATGTTTTCCTGCATCCTGTAGAAATAGAGCTACCTTTCCCTTGTCCGGATCATGAATGACCAGCCTGCTCCCACGAACTTTATAGAGCACAACGAAATGGTTCATGTTCCAGTGGAGAATACAGGGGAGAGAAAGGGACTTCAGGTCCTCCGGCTCCAGCCTTACGGCGCGGGAAGACAACCGGATACCGGCCGCACACTCAATCAGTCTTTGCAGGGTCATTCCCTGAGTGCTAATACTGAAACGTTCACGGAGTGTGGGTAGATCCGTCTGCAGACCATGCCAGCTGGCCACCATTGCCAGACATGCCAGACCACATTCCGCTGATTCTGTCTGACGGATGAGGGGAAGCTGTTTTCTCGCTGCCCATTTAAGTGTATTCATTACAGTTTTCCTTTCAGACTCCAGAGCGGTTCTGTCAGCCACTCCCACAAATGGCGGGTATCCAGACTGACATCACCCTCAAGGGCCATGCCGGGGCGCAGGGGTTCTTTTTTTCCATAAGCCAGAATAAAGGTATTCTCAGGTTCGACGATGACGCGATAGTGCCCTTCGTTCTCTTTCCAGGTTACGGGGGATACAGAGAGTAAATCTGAAGGAGTCAACGTTGTACGGCTTATCTCACGGATAGTCCCGTACTGAACGCCAAACTTTTGATAAGGGAAGGCGGCGAACCGAAGTGCTACACGCTGCCCCGGCTGGATGAACCCTGCATTCTGACTGGTGGCATAGAGCTCTATCTGCAGGCTGGCGTCATCCGGCACTACTGTCATCACTGGCTCCGACGCTCTGACGGATTGTCCCTGCCTGACCAGCACCGCCGCAACGGTACCGGATACCGGTGCCGTCAACGTAAAGTTCTCCTGTCCGGCCACTTCGTCCTGCTGTTGCCTGATCCCCTGTAACTGCCTGTCTATCTCAGCCTTACGGCTTTCTCCCTGAACGATAAGATGGTTAAGGTCATCTTCAGCAGCCGCCATTGCAGTACGTAGTTGCAGAAGCCCCTGGCGCTGATCCTCAATGTTTTGCTGTGCCGCAGAAACTTCAATTTGCTTCTGCTGATATTCGATATCTGATACGTAATGTGTACCAGAAAGTTTTTTATAACGCCCCATAATGGACACAGCCAGCACAGCCTGGTGCCCGGCAAGCGCCAGACGCTGCTCTGCACTTTTAACCTGTTGTTTCAGGGACGCTATTCGCTGATGCATGGCTTGCTGCTGTTGACTGTTGTCATGCAATTCCAGAGCCTGCTGAGAAGTCAGCATAGTATACTGAGTTCTCAGGGACATACTCATGGCAGCCAGCATACCTGTGCCCTGTCCGTTATAATGTTCGCCGCTGACATGGTAAACGGGTTCACCAGCGACGACATGATGGCCTTCTGAAACAGTCTGTCGGGTGACATATCCGGCGTATTTCGGTGTTATTTTCACCAGTCCTGATGAAGGCATAACGATACCGGTAAGATGAGCCTTGCGGGTATAACTTCCATACCAAATAAATAATGCAGCGCCCAGAGCCAGAAATATCGTAGCAATGGCGCACACAGACATTCCAAATGATACAGGTAAGATAATCTTTCCGTATTCGGCATCACTGTGATGCTTTAATGCTTCCTCCCTGAATATACTCATAATTATAATATATTTTGAATGTTTAACAAAATAACAAATAAGTTCATGCCTGAGTGTACAAGCATAGGATAAAAAAGTGATCTACTTTTTATTCTAACTAAAAATAATAGCATCGATATAATAAAAAGGATCATCTGATCTAATAAGTTATAATACTGCCCATGCATTAGACAAAAAAACACAGACGTTACCACACAAGGAATGAACAGATTCTTTCTGTAGATTGAACATATAACCCCGAAAGCACAACCTCTGTACACAATTTCTTCATAGTAAGGTACTACCAGTGTCATTACTAAAAATGTCATCCAGTTTATCTGCGTCGGTTCGTAATTATACAAATAGTCTCTATAGCAGTAAACAGCAAACTGTATAACAATGATTATAAGAAGCGAAGCGACTGAGTATTTAACTGAAACTAAGCTCGCCTGTATTTCTATACTGGATTCAAAAAGTTTTCTTAGATAAAACAAATAAACAAAAGTTGAAATCAAAATTTCTGTAACAAACACAATGTAAAAAGCAGTATCCAGTTCAACATAATGTAGCGTCACGGCTGGCGATAGCGTCACAATCGTAGATATAGCAACTACTATAAAAAAAATAATAGTATTGTGTTTGCTATATATAAATTGGCTCATACGATCATTCATTACCAGGCATCACTTTATGATTTTCCTCATTTTCGCTAAAACTATATCTGTAAATCTAGCGGTGGAAAATAAGGTGATCAATGTAATTACTATTTTTGAAAAGCTCTCAGGAAATGAAAACCAGGATAGGTTGATTATGGAGGAACCACTTAACAGCGCAAAACCCAGTAATAAACTTAATATAAAAGACAATATTTTAAAAACCACCATAGTATCCTCCATTGATACTTACTTATCGACTACAGGTACCACCGACGTTACTTCCTGAGCAATTACTGGAACCAGCTTTACTTCCGTTTCCGTTACCATTTCCCCCGCCGGAAAGACACTGACCGGTAATGGCTCCACCAATAGTTCCCCTGGCCATTCCAACAACACCACCTTTAATTGCGCCTCCGATCATCCCACCAAAGACAGCATCAGCGCATTTGACTGTACTCGGATCACTGTAAATATAAGTGGGTCCGTTGTATGGACGAGCCTGAATAAGAGAATTGCGAGCATTTCTTGCGTCCCGCTTGTCACGATTAACTTCCGATCCATGCCCTTCACCACCACTGACTATGGCTATTTCATCAAAACTCAACTCTCTGATATTTGTCATAAAAAACCTTAATATAAAGTGTTCTTTTAATATCACACAACCAAAATGTATGCATAAAGTGAATTTATGTAAGAAATTGTAAATTACATTCGATTCCGTTTTTTGGTAGAGCTGCAAGTCAAAAGTCTGTAGCGTTTGTGGCTTCAAAGCCACCGAACAGTGGGTGTCGCAGCAGAGTCAGGGATCTGACGCTCAACGGAAATAAAACTCACGCTAGGCGAGAAAAGTCGTCTGAAAAATCGATTAATGGACAGCGGTGTCCGTTAAGTGCCATTTACCGATTAAAAAGACACCGTTTTAGGCGCATTTTTCACTGTCCACAATGTTTTGATTTATCGGATTAAATAGGTTTAACGTGTGAAATCGTTCCATTGAGCGTCAAACCCCTAAGAATGCCGAGCAGCGCGCAGGCATTCCAGGAATGCGCCAAAGGCGCATAGAGGGGTCAGTTTGGATATCGAAAATTATTGTACGTTAAGGTTGTTTTTTGACCTTTCTACTTTAGCGGGCCTCAGCCGACGAAACTTACCGGAAGCCGGTATCCGAGATATAATCGCCTGTCAGATTGATGTGTTCCCAGCCTAACGGCGACAAATGCGACAGCAGTTGTTCGCTGATCTTTAGTCCCTTACGCTTCAGGGCTTCGATCGCCCTTTCCATATATACCCGTGATCATTGAAGATGCTTGATTTTTCAGTAACAGGAGAGCATGCTGTCCCCCATGAAAATCTTCATCACCGACCAACAAAAAAATGACCTTGAACGTCTTCATGACTCCAGTCGTGACGGGCGGGTCAGAGATCGTATTAAAGCCATTCTTCTGGCTTCCGAAGGTTGGAGTTCCGCTATGATCGCTCAGGCTTTGCGCCTGCATCAGACAACCGTTGACCACCATATCAGCGAGTTTCTGAACAAAGGGAAACTGAAACCCGAAAATGGCGGTTCAGACAGTAAACTTAATGCCGAGCAAACGAGCTTTTTAATCAGCCAGTTGACCGATAATCTGTTTCACCATACCCATGAAGTTATCGAGTTTGTTGCCCGGACATGGAATATCGTTTTCAGCGTTCCGGGAATGAACAAGTGGCTGCATCGTAACGGCTTTACTTACAAAAAACCGTCAGGCGTCCCGCATAAATTCAGTGAAGAGAAACAAAAGCAATTCATTGAATATTATGAAGAACTCAAAGCCACCGCGGGTGATGAACCGGTTCTTTTTATTGATGCAGTCCATCCGACTCAGGCCACTAAAATCAGTTATGGCTGGATACGCAAAGGCCAGAGAAAAGCGGTAAAAACAACAGGCAGTCGTACACGGCTGAATATTATGGGGGCGCTGAATCTGAAGGCTCCGGGACACCCGATAATCTGCGAATATAAAACGATTAATGAATACAACGTATCTCGTTTTTTCAATGAGATACGTAAAATTTATCCGGATTATCACCAGAAAGTTCATGTTATTCTGGATGGTGCGGGTTATCACCGTTCACTTTTAGTGAAAGACTGGGCGGAAGTGGTAAATATAAAACTCCACTATCTCCCGCCGTACAGTCCAGACCTGAATCCGATAGAACGAATGTGGAAATTAATGAACGAACATGCCCGGAATAATCGCTACTTCGGTAGTAGCAGGGAGTTCAGGGATACAATATCTGAATTTTTCGATCATACGCTACCGGGAATAGCGGGTTCTCTGACGTCCAGAATTAACGATCACTTTCAGGTACTCAAACCCGCGTCTTGAAGTTTATTGGGTATACACAGTATTCCACAGCGAGATCGCAGCCGTCAGAAGCGTCAGACCACTGGCGCGATAGCTCTGATTTTCCGGCTTCCTGTCCCTGATTTCTCCCAGGCGGTGCATAAATACCGCCCGCGCCAGTGCGTTACGTGCCTCACCTTTATTCAGCCCCGCCTGTACCCGCCGACGCAGTGCAGGATCGCGGAACCAGTCGAGCATAAACAGCGTTCGCTCAATGCGGCCAATTTCTCTCAGTACTTTGGCAAGTCCGTTTTGCTTGGGGTAGCTGGCTAGCTTTTTCAGCATCAGAGATGCTGTCACGGTTCCCTGCTTTATCGAGGTCGCCAGACGCAGCACTTCACGCCAGTGAATTTCGATCTCTTTCAGATTCAGGCTGGTCGTTGATATAAGTGACTGAAGCGCCGGGTACTGGCCCGCTTTCCCTTTGATAAACAGCTTCTTGTCGTGGAGATCCCTGATTCGCGGACAGAACGCAAACCCCTGCAGATGCATCAGGGCAAAGACATGATCGGTGAAACCCGCGGTATCGGTGTAATGCTCCCTGATTTCCAGGTCACTTTCGCGGTACAGCAAGCCATCAGCACATGGGTTGAATCCCTGACTCGACTGATTATACAGGTGTAAAACGGGCTGTATTGATCCGATATATGGGTATAAAACTGTCGTCCGGGCTCCTGCCCATATTTCGGGTTAACCTGCCCTCCGTAGCGGCCTGAGCTGCCTGTTCTGAAATTCTGTCCATCTGATGATGACGTTGTCCCGTCTCCCCAGAATGCCGCCAGTGGTCTTTTCCCTTGTGCGTTTACCAGCTCTGCGAGGGCGGCTGACACGCAGGGAATGACGGTAGTCGATTTTTATAACCTGACCGGCAGGAAGCCGAAGACCACAGTAATGCTGAATGTTGACCGCCAGGCGTTTGTTGACCTGCTGGCCGAACGGCTGAAGTTTTATGCATAATCTGTTGTTATTTCGCGATTATCCGGCGCACCGGCGGCCTGCGCCGCCGGGAAATGCGTTAATCATCAGGAGAAACGCGGATCACCACCTTACCGAAATTCTCGCCTCTCAGCAGACCAATCAGGGTTTGCGGCGCGTTCTCAAGCCCTTCGACCACCTGCTCGCGGTATTTGATTTTCCCTTCCTGCACCCAGCGCCCCATTTCCTGCTGGAATTCCTGAATGCGGTGGCCGTAGTCCTGGCCAATAATAAACCCTTGCATACGAATGCGTTTTTTCAGGATCGTCGCCATCAGCAACGGCAGACGATCCGGCCCATCGGGCAGCGCGGTGGCATTGTAGCCGCTGATCAGACCACACACCGGTACCCGGGCCGAGGTATTTAACAGCGGTAGCACTTCGTCGAACACTTTACCGCCGACGTTTTCATAATAAATATCGATCCCCTGCGGGCAGGCTTCGAGCAATTTAACCGCAAAATCAGGCGCACGATGGTCGATACATACGTCAAAACCAAGGGTTTCTACTGCATAGCGACACTTCTCACTTCCACCGGCAATTCCCACTGTGCGGCAACCTTTCAGCTTCGCGATCTGCCCGACGGTGGCGCCAACCGGGCCGGTGGCGGCTGCGACCACCAGCGTTTCGCCCGCCTTCGGCTGACCAATATCCAGCAATCCCATATAAGCGGTAAAACCAGGCATTCCAAGAATACCCAGCGCCCAGGAAGGATGTTCAGGGTTCTTGCCTAACTTCACCAGCCCGCTGCCATCGGAGAGTTGATAATCCTGCCAGCCGCTATAGGCCAGAACCCAGTCACCGGGGTGAAAATCAGCGTGATTTGATTCCACCACGCGACTCACGGTGCCGCCCACCATCACCTCGCCAATCGCCACCGGCGGCGAGTAGGACGGCGCGTCGCTCATTCGGCCACGCATATAGGGGTCTAATGATAAAAACACGCTACGCAGCAGCAGTTGTCCGGGCCCCGGAGAAGCGACGTCTCCCTCTTCCAGATGGAAGTTGTCTCTGGTTGGTTCGCCATGCGGACGAGAGGCCAGCAGCCAGCGGCGATGGCGTTGTGGATTGAAAGCCATAACAAACTCCTTTTTTGACATGCCTGTACTGAGGCTAGCCTCTTTTCGGGCATAGCGCATTGACATTATGAGGCAGATTGGTTCAGGCGAACCACCAGGTAGGTGCAGGGCTGCGTGGATTCATTAATAAAGCGACAATCAGCAGGCGGGCCCAACTCCAGACAATCTCCCGCCAGCATCTCGTGGCGGGTGTTGCCTTCGATAAAGACCAGTTCACCCTGCTGTAACCAGATTAGCTGCCGGGCCTGCGCATAAGAGGCCGCGGGCATCGGAATATCGCTGCCGGGCGGTAGCGCCACCTGCACCAGATCAATCGGCAAATCGCTGCGCGGCGAAACGTGACGGCGCAGATAGTGGCTCTGGGGATCGTGCCACACTGGTTGGTTAGCAAAACGCAGGAGTTTGCCTTCAGGCATCTCTGCCCTGGCAATTAGCGTCGACATGCTCATGCCGAAAGCGCCGGAAAGTCGCCCAAGCATCGACGCAGTGGGGCTGCTTTCGCCGCGTTCGATCTTGTGGATCATCGCCCGCGAAGCCCCCGCTCGCTCCGCCAGCTCGCTCAGCGACCAGCCCCGGGACTCCCGCTCGATTCGGATTCGTGCGCTGATGCGCTGGTTAAGGTTATCTTCTAAGATAGTCATATTGTGACAATATAGTGTATGAAATTATCGGCAACAAGCCGATAGCGACAGGCATCTCAGCCCTTATTCCTGAACATTATCAAATAAAATGGCCGAAACGGATGACAACGTTAATTCCATTATTGTAATAATATCGTACTACTATAGTGTACAACCATTGAGGTTCGCCATGACCATTCGCCATGCCAGCAGAGATGATTGCGCGGCAATCGCTGAAATCTACAACCATGCGGTGATGCATACCGCCGCTATCTGGAATGATAAAACCGTGGATACCGATAACCGTATCGCCTGGTTTGAGGCCCGACAACTAGCCGGTTATCCGGTACTGGTCAGCGAACAAAACGGCATTATTACCGGATATGCCTCGTTTGGGGAGTGGCGTGCCTTTGACGGGTTTCGTCATACCGTTGAACACTCTGTTTATGTTCATCCGGAACACCAGGGAAAAGGCGTAGGCCGCAGTCTGCTGGTTGCCTTAATTAGCGAAGCGAGGCGCCAGAACAAACACGTGATGGTCGCGGGCATTGAAGCGCAGAATCAGGCTTCTTTGCATCTGCATAAGGCCCTCGGCTTTATCACGACCGGACAAATGCCGCAGGTAGGCACAAAATTTGGTCGCTGGCTGGATCTGACCTTTATGCAACTCCAGCTCGACGATCGCCGCGATCCGGACGGCAGCGCATGAATCAGTCGCTGACCCTGGCCTGCCTGATTGCCGCTGGCGTCGGGCTGGTCTTGCAGAATACGCTGATGGTGCGAATCACCCAGTCCGCTTCCACGATTTTGATTGCGATGCTGCTCAACTCGCTGGTGGGAATTGTGATATTCGTAACGATACTGGCGCTACGTCATGGCGTTGCCGGGTTTCAGGAACTGGCGTACAGCGTAAAGTGGTGGACGCTCATTCCTGGCCTGCTGGGATCGTTTTTTGTCTTTGCCAGCATCAACGGCTACCAGCACGTCGGGGCGACGACGACGATTGCGCTGTTGATTGCCAGCCAGTTGGTCGGCGGGTTGGTGATTGATCTGCTTCGTGCGCACAACGTCCCAATTCGCGCGCTCATCGGCCCGCTCTGTGGCGCGGTGATGCTGGTGGCTGGCGCCTGGCTGGTGGCCAGACGCCAGTTTTAGCGGCGGAATTTACGCCTGTAATCATCTCGCGATTAAAACAGGCAATGAGGCGTATTTAGTGAATCTCGCCGCCGCGGGTCAGGTGCTCCCGGCGCGCGTCCTGCGCCTCTTGCTGTTGGCGCCCATGTTGAGCAATAGCCGTACGTAAACGCTGCTGTTGGCTATACCGCTCTTCACGTCCCAGCCCGGCGTCATCGCTCAGGGCAATCAGCAGTTCATTCATATGGCTAATGACGCCTTCCGCAATTGCGGCATCCACGCGGGCGATGACCTCATCCAGATGCGACATGCATATCTCCTTGCAGCTTAATTAAGTTTTACTTTGGAAAAATCGCTGCCCATCAGGCTCACGCTATAGCCACTGACGTTACTGCGCGTGGCGTAGAAGGTTTTACCAGTTGCCAGCGTGATCCAGGGGGCCTGCTGGTAAAAAATGTCCTGCGCCTGACCATATAGTCTGGCGCGTTCCTGCGGGTCACTGACCAGGATAGCCTTTTTCACCAGCGCATCATATGACTTATCGCACCAGCGGGCGACGTTAGAGCCGGTCTTAATATTGTCGCAACTTAACAGCGTACCGGCGAAATTATCCGGATCGCCATTATCGGACATCCAGCCAAACAGCGCGCTGTCGTGCTCACCTTTACGCATCCCCGCAAGGTATTCACCCCATTCATAAGTGACGATTTTAGCTTTAACCCCTACCTTGCTCCAGTCGCTCTGGATCATCTCCGCGATACGCCGCGAATTTGGGTTATACGGGCGCTGCACCGGCATGGACCACAGGGTCACTTCAGCGCCGTTTTGCAGCCCGGCCTGCTTAAGCAGCGCTTTCGCTTTTTGCGGATCATAGCTGTAATCCGGCAGATCCTGCTTATAACCGAGCATATTGGCCGGGATCGGCGATTTCGCTACCCTGCCGGAATCCAGAAAGACCGCTTTTACGATCGCCTGTTTGTCAGTGGCGTAGTTAAGCGCCTGACGTACCAGCACATTATCAAACGGTTTTTTCTCGGTGTTAAACGCCAGATAGCCAACGTTCAGCGCTTCCACCGAATGGAGCGCCAGGTCTTTATTGCCTTTAATTAGCGGGAACTGTACCGGCGACGGTGCCGGAATAATCTGGCATTCGTTGGTTTGCAGCTTCGCCAGACGCGTCTCGACGTTTGGCGTGATCGAGAAAATCAGATGTTTGGTCGGGACGGGGCCTTCCCAGTAGTGCGGGTTGGCGATATAACGAATCAGTGAATCCGCTTTATATTGCTGCAGCGCGTAAGGGCCTGTGCCGACAGGCCAGGTATCAACATATTCCGGCGTGCCTTTTTTCAGCATCGCATCGGCATATTCGGCAGAAAGGATCGAGGCAAAATCCATCCCCCAGTCGGCAAGAAAGGCCGCGTTCGGCTCGTTGAGGACAAACTGCACGTGGTAATCATCGATCTTTTTGACCTCTTTAATCAGCTTATCCAGGCCGACATCGTGGAAATACTCATAATGCCCTTGCGAAACATTGTGGTACGGGTGTTTATCATCTTTCTGGCGCAGAACTGAGAACAGGACATCATCGGCGTTGAAATCACGGGTCGGCTTAAAATATTTATTACTGTTGAATTTCACGCCCTTACGCAAAGTGAAAGTCCAGGTTTTGCCGTCCGGAGAGACGGTCCATGCAGTTGCCAGCGAAGGTATTGGCGTATTCTTTACCGGGTCGAAGTTAATCAGGCGGTTATACAGCACCTGTGAACTGGCGACAAAAGAAGGCCCTGAGCTGGCAATTTGTGGGTTAAAAGATTCCGGCGACGCTTCGGAGCAATAGACCAACGTGTCATTCCCCGCCGCCAGCACGCTGGCCGTTGGCAATAGTGCGCTCAACGCCAGCGCAAGAACGGTTTTCCTTGTAGACATGGTTATAAGCCTTATCAATTTATTATAAGTGCTCTAATCACAGCACAAGTGAATTCAACCGGCAAATAATCAATCGGTATCAGGTTATGCTAAAAACTGCCAGGTTGCCGATTAATTCAACATCCGTCTGTTTTTTTACCTTTGCTTCACTAATAAATGTGATGTTTGCAGAAGGTTATTAAAAAAGGGGGCGATAACCGCCCCGTTAGCACTATGCCGCGTAGCAACCCGCTACACTCGGCAAAATCGCCACCTCAGGAGAGGCTAACAATGACAATAACCTGCAATCTGTACACCAACGGCCAGTGGCACGATGCCGACACTCACGCCACCTTTACCCGTCACAACCCATTAACGGCAGAGATTGCCTCTATTGCCAGCGCCGCTGGCCTGGAGGATGCCCGTCGCTGCGCTGATACCGCTGACGGCGCATTTTTGCGATGGCGCGACACACTGCCGGCTGAACGTCGCCGCCTTCTGCTGGAGGCCGCAGAGCAAATCCTGTTACGCGAGGCGCGTTTTATTGCCGCCATGGCGGCGGAAACCGGGGCAACGGCACACTGGGCCGCCTTTAATGTTCATCTGTCGGCTGATATTCTGCGCGAAGCCGCCGCGCTGACGACCCAGATTGAGGGCCAGGTCATCCCTTCAAATGTGCCGGGCAACCTGGCGATGGGCATCCGTCAGGGGGCGGGTGTAGTGCTCAGCATCGCGCCCTGGAATGCCCCGTTGATCCTCGCGACGCGTGCCATTGCCACACCGCTGGCCTGCGGCAATGCGGTTATTCTTAAAGGCGCAGAGTTGTCTCCTGCGACCCAGGGGCTGATTATTGATGCCCTTGCGGCCGCGGGTTTTCCCGGCGGCGTGGTCAACTATCTGACCTGCACCCCCGACGACGCGCCAGACCTGGTGGCATCATTGATCGCCCATCCTGCCGTGCGCCGTGTCACTTTTACCGGTTCCACTGCGGTGGGCAGGATAATCGCCCGCACCTGTGGCGAACACCTGAAGCCCGCAGTGCTCGAACTGGGTGGCAAAGCGCCGCTGCTGGTACTGGATGACGCCGACCTCGAACAGGCTGCGGCAGGCGCAATTTTTGGTGCATTCGCCAATGCCGGGCAAATTTGTATGTCGACAGAACGGATCATCGTTGATGAGGCCGTCGCAGAAGAGTTTGTAGCCCTGCTTGCCCACCGGGCTGCCGCCCTGCCCGCCAGCCTTCTCGGTCCGGTCGTTGATATGAAAACCGTGGCTCACTGCAACGCATTGATCGAAGATGCGCTGGCGAAAGGGGCACGCCTGTTAGCCGGGGGCACGGCCAGTTCGACGCAGATGCCCGCTACGTTGCTGGATGGCGTAACCCGGGAAATGCGCATCTGGCGTGAAGAGTCGTTTGGCCCCGTGAAATCCATTATTCGCGTACAAAATGAATCGGAAGCACTGGCCGTCGCCAACGACAGTGAATATGGCCTCTCGTCAGCGATCTACAGCGCAGACAGCGCCCGGGCCTGGAATCTGGCGCAAAATCT
The DNA here is from genome assembly GCF_043832615.1 of Klebsiella sp. KE9456. Taxonomy (NCBI): domain Bacteria; kingdom Pseudomonadati; phylum Pseudomonadota; class Gammaproteobacteria; order Enterobacterales; family Enterobacteriaceae; genus Klebsiella; species Klebsiella sp. KE9456. Next base: position 125,140 of record NZ_JBDYQK010000012.1, on the reverse strand, counting down.
GCAAACCGGCATTTGTCATATTAATGGCCCCACCGTGCATGATGAGGCACAAATGCCGTTCGGCGGCTGTAAAGCCTCGGGCTATGGCCGCTTTGGCGGACGCGCAGGAATTGCGGAATTTACTGAGTTACGTTGGATCACGCTGCAAACTCGCCCGCGTGAACTGCCGTTTTAAGTTTCCTGGCCGCCAGCGGTAATTAAATTCTCACAGGAGATTGAAAACGCTATCGGTAAGTTGACGTTCTGCAGAAGGCGCGTCGGGGGAACGGATGCACGGTGGCCCGTGACCGTTCCCCTGGATAAAGAAAGCGAAAAGAAAGCCTTCGTCGAATAACTGCCGTTAAACATGACTCTTTTTTACCCGACTATCCTGAGATTAACTGCCGGTCTCCATCAGAACAATGAGATCAGCAGCGCCATCGGAAAGCTAAACGGCCAGGTCGCGCCGATCAGCAACGCCGCCAGCAGGCGAACCCAGAGTTTATCCTTAGTTAAAAACCAGCTGATTATGGCGCAAATACACCCCATAACAGCATAAAAAATTAGCATTTTCTGGTATAAAGTCATTTTTTCTTCCTTCCCTGACAAGTCATAGCGTGCTGCGCAATACCCTTTCACATCCCGGAATAGGTCAGAGCCTGCCACGTGATAAAGCGGGTGGCAGGTTTCACGCTAAAAGCGGTTTTATCCGCCAGTGTAATCTGTGAGCGGGTATTATACCTGTCGAGGAATATTTATATGGATGATGTTGCGAACGTCTTTAGCAAAAAATCATTCTGAGTATGCTGGCGCAACGCATGTGCTTATCAGCCGGATATTGTTAGTTTTAATTTCGTATATGCGCTCTCAAAAAATAGCCATCAAAAGCTGCATGTTATGATTTGAAAGGACCGGCAGCGGACTCGTTCTTTTGTATGGCCAGCATCTTCAGGTTTTCAGGATCCCAGGCCGGTAACAGATCGACCTTCTCACTATCCCACTCCGCTGCAACACAGATAGATTCCGTAACACCCTGCTTTTCACATCCAATGATTCGCCTGGCTGGAAAATTTCCGTAGACAATCGCGGTGGCACAAGCGACAAAAAGAATACACGCTATTTTATTCAAAATAATATCAACGACCAAGTCACATATTGCGCCGAATGTTCGCATGAGCCGCGACAGGAAGTCAAACGCCCCGCCCCGTTAAATTATCATCTGGCTGATTCAGCGCACGGTAGGCCCAGCGTAGCTGCACCAATACCTCTGTTAGGCCATACACTGAATAGGGCTGGCGCCGACGGATAATAACAGCATTATTATTATGGTTTATTTCCACTATCGATAGCTGCCGCTGAATAAAGAAGGTTACTTTAGTATTGCGAATGATAAATTGAAAATAAGCGAACCATCCGCAATATTCATTAAATTTTATACATTTGCGTTCCCATGGCGATATCACGATCACCATTTTTGGCAGGGACCGGGCGATAGCCGTATGCGGGAAAACGCACAACCACCATAAAAAAACGATAAATATCAATTAATTATAATTAAATTACTCTGTCTGCGTATAACGGATACAGGTTTAAATGACAAAAAATATCATTTGCAATGTTTTGCACAAAATTATAAATTCATAAGCGAAAATTATACAAAGATCATTTTTTGCTCATTTGATTTTGAGGTGGTACATGACCGAAATCGCCGTGCTTATTGTGGCGTTAATTTTACTGGTGACTGCGATTTATAATCTTATTTCTTATCTTCGCGATCGCCGACAAACAAGTTTGCCGAGGAAAAAAACAAAACATTAGCCTGATAATCATTTTAATCAATAATAAATCCGTTGCTGCATAACGATTAATTGCAGGTATTCCGCGATCTTTTTTTGTCTCAACCTCCTGTACCCTGACTTCGCCATCCTGTGAACGACATCGCTGTTGAGGACCAGACTCACTGTTTCACTGAAGAATACCTGAAAGGCAGTCAGACTTTCACCTGAACACAGCCTTTGACTTTCGCATTATACCGCGTCATGTCATGACGCGGCCTGGCGTCCTCATGAAACAGGCGATACCCCTGATTGTCCTACCCGTGCTTGATCATCACATGCCTGATGGTGGTGTAGTCTTCCAGACCGTACATCGACATATCCTTGCCGTAGCCGGAGCTTTTTTGTCCGCCATGCGGCATTTCACTGACCAGCATAAAATGCGTATTCACCCAGGTGCAGCCATACTGTAAACGCGCGCTCAGGCGATGCGCCCGGCCAACATCCCTGGTCCATACCGACGATGCCAGGCCATACTGTGAATCATTAGCCCAGTCGAGCACCTGCTCTTCATCGGCAAATGAAGTAACGCTGACTACCGGGCCAAATACCTCACGCTGTACGATGGCGTCCTCCTGTCTTGCCCCCGCCAGCAGCGTGGGCTGATAGTAGTAACCTTCTCCTGGCGCTTTGCTTCCCCCAGTAACGACCTGTATATGCGGCAACGCGCGAGCGGCATCCACAGCGGCACTGACTCTCTCCAGATGCGCAAGGGAACTGAGCGGCCCCAGTTCCGTCGTTTCATCGTCCGGTGACCCCATTTTCAGACTGGCGACCGCTGCGCCGAGTTTCTCCACCAGCTGTTGATAAATACCGGCCTGGGCATAAATACGGCACGCGGCGGTACAATCCTGACCGGCGTTATAAAAACCGAAGGTTCTTACGCCCTCAACCACTGCGTCAATATCCGCATCGTCAAAGACAATCACCGGCGCTTTGCCACCCAGTTCCATATGGGTACGTTTAATCGACGACGCCGTATGGCTGATAATATGCGCCCCGGTGGCAATCGAACCGGTCAATGACACCATTCTGACTTTTGCGTGTGCGGTCAGGGGATCACCCACGCTGGCCCCTCGGCCAGACAGCACGTTCAGCACCCCAGCGGGAAAAATATCTTTTGCCAGTTCAGCCAGTTTCAGCGCGGTTAATGGCGTAATTTCTGAAGGTTTGATCACCACACAGTTACCCGCCGCCAGTGCGGGGGCCAGCTTCCAGGCCGCCATCATCAGCGGATAGTTCCACGGTGCAATAGAGGCAACAACGCCAACCGGGTCACGGCGGATCATGGATGTATGTCCTTCGAGATACTCGCCTGCGGCCATACCGGGCAGACAGCGTGCTGCCCCGGCAAAAAAACGGAACACATCGGCTATCGCCGGTAGTTCATCATTGACCACACAGTGCAGCGGTTTACCGCAGTTGAGGGACTCCAGCTCGGCCAACGCCTGCGCATTTTCGGTAATCGCCTCCGCCAGCTTAAGCAGGCACTCCGCGCGGGTTTTCGGCGTAGTCTGGCTCCAGCTGGCAAACGCCCGATCGGCGGCCTCAACCGCCGCATCGACCTGTGCCGCACTGGCTTCCGCGATCGACAAAATCTCCTCACCGGTGGCAGGATTAAATACCGGCACCTTCTCGCCTTCTCCAGCCACTAACTTACCGTTAATCAAAAGGTTATTTTGCATAGCATGCATCCTGTATCGGTATATTATTTTCCGTTTTCAGCGCTGGTGTCGCCGTCACGGGTGAGCCACCAGGCCCCCAAAATTGGTATCATCGTCACCACCATCACCAGCAACGCGACCACGTTGGTGACTGGCACATCCCGCGGACGCCCCAGTTGGTTAAGCAGCCAGAGCGGCAGCGTACGTTCATGGCCAGCGGTAAATGTGGTCACGATAATTTCATCGAACGACAAGGCAAACGCCAGCATTCCCCCCGCCAGCAACGCCGACCCTAAATTGGGGAGCACCACGTAACGGAAGGTTTGCCAGGCCGTTGCACCTAAATCCATTGATGCTTCCACCAGGCTCCACGACGTCCGGCGAAAGCGGGCAATAACATTGTTAAACACCACCACCACGCAAAACGTCGCATGACCCACAACGATGGTCAGCAGCCCAGGCTCCAGATTCACTGCCTTAAAAGCCGTCAGCAGCGCGAGGCCGGTAATAATGCCCGGCAACGCAATCGGCAACAGCAGCAGCAGCGACACGGCGTTTTTGCCAAAAAAACGGCTGCGCCACAGAGCACCTGCAGCCAGCGTGCCAAGTATCAGCGCAATGGCTGTCGACAGCGCGGCCACTTTTAGTGACAACGTCACAGATTCAATGATATCGCTGCGCCCCGCCGCTTCATGAAACCAACGCAAAGTCAGGCCCTGGGGTGGGAAGCTGAAAGCGGCATCTTCGGTATTAAACGCATAGAGCGCGATAATCAGCAGCGGGAAATGCAGAAACAGTACGCCCCCCCAGGTTGCGGCTTTGAGTAACAGCGGTGCGCGTTCAGAGTGCATCGAATGCCCCCAGACGTTTCACCAACGCCAGATAGAGAGCAATCAGGACAATGGGCACCAGGGTAAACGCTGCCGCCATCGGCATATTGCCGATCGCCCCCTGCTGGGAATAAACCATATTGCCAATGAAAAAACCCGGCGGCCCCACCAGTTGCGGGACGATAAAGTCGCCCAGCGTCAGGGAGAAGGTAAAAATCGACCCGGCGGCAATGCCGGGAATCGCCAGCGGCAGCACCACGTAGCGGAAGGTCTGGCGAGGATATGCGCCAAGATCGGCGGAGGCCTGGAGCAACGATGGCGGCAATCGTTCCAGCGCCGCCTGAACCGGCAGGATCATAAACGGCAGCCAGATATAGACAAACACCAGAAAACGTCCCAACCCGGAAGTCGACAGCGTACTGCCCCCCACCGCCGGAATAGTCAGCACCATGCTCAGCACGCTTTCCAGCCCGAGATGCCGCAAAAACCACTGCGTCACGCCATCTTTCGCCAGCAACAATGTCCAGGCATAGGCTTTAACGATATAGCTCGCCCACATCGGCAGCATCACCGCGATATAAAAAAACGCCTTCATTTTGCCGCGGGTGTAACGCGCCATATACCAGGCCATCGGCAACGCCAGAATGGCGCTGGCGAGAGTGACGGCAAGCGCCATCACCAGCGTGCGCACAATAATATCGTAATTTGCCGGGCTAAATAACGCCCACAGATTGGCCAGCGTCAGTTCGCTGGTGACCGACATGGTAAAATCATCGAAGGTGTAAAAGCTTTGCCATAAAAGGGTCAGGAGCGAGCCCAGATAGACAATGCCAAACCACATTAGCGGCCCCAACAGCAGTAAAAACAATGCCAGCGAAGGCCTGCGCCAGAAGAATCCGGACAGACGTCCACCGGAAGTCGACGGAATAGCCAGGGTCATCTCAGTCTCCACTCTCTAACGGCACCATTGATTCCCGAGACCATGAGGCCAGCACCGTTTGCCCTACCGGCGGCGCGTTCAACGCCGAGCCGCCATCACTATTCGCCTGACTCACCAGCAGCTTTTCGCCTCCCGGCAGTTTCAGTTCGACGCGTGTCGCAGCGCCCTGATATTGTACCGCCTGCACCACCCCCTCAATCTGAACCTCTCCGGCAACATTCAAACGAATGTGTTCCGGGCGCAGCGACCACATCCCCGGCATCGCGCACAATTTTTGTGAAAACGCAGGGTTAAAGACATTGGCGGTGCCGACAAATCCGGCAACGAACGCCGTTTTAGGCCGCAGGTAGAGTGTCTGAGGCGCATCAACCTGTTCAATGCGTCCATGATTAAACACCGCGACGCGATCGGACATCGAGAGCGCCTCGCCCTGATCGTGGGTAACAAAAATAAAGGTGATCCCCAGATCCTGTTGCAGTTTTTTCAGTTCAACCTGCATCTGCTCGCGCAGTTTTAAATCCAGCGCACCCAGCGGTTCATCCAGCAGCAAAACGCGCGGCTGATTGACCAGTGCCCTGGCTATCGCGACCCGCTGACGCTGACCGCCGGAAAGGTGCGCGGGTTTGCGCGCGTGGACAAAACCGAGCGCGACCTTCTCCAGCGCTTCATGAGCGCGGGCATGGCGTTCTTTTTTACCGATTCCTTTGACCATCAGCCCATAGGCGACGTTATCAAGCACCGACATATGCGGAAACAGCGCGTAATCCTGAAAAACGGTATTCACATCGCGCTGCCAGGGAGACAGTTCGCTGGCCGATTGACCAAAGATACGAATCGTCCCACCGGAAAGCTGCTCAAACCCGGCAATCAGACGCAGACAGGTCGTTTTGCCGGAGCCTGACGGCCCCAGCATCGAGAAAAATTCACCGTCGCGAATGGCGATACTGACGCCATCCACGGCCCGCACATCACCGTATTGCCGCGAAACGTTATCAAATTCAACCGCGTGCATTCTCTTCGCCCCTGGCTGCTCAACGACCGCCCATAATCGCGATGTAATCCTGAGTCCAGCGGCTGTAGGGAACAAATTTGCCACCTTCAGACACCGGCGTTTTCCAGAACGCAATTTTCGAGAACGCATTGTAGCCATTGGTCTCGCAGCCTTTATCGCCCAGCAACGTGCTGGCTTTACAGCCCTGCGGGACCACCGGCAGTGAACCAAACCAGGCGGCGACATCGCCCTGAACTTTCGGCGTCAGCGACCAGTTCATCCATTTATAGGCGCACACCGGATGTTTGGCGTCGCTATGCAGCATGGTGGTGTCCGCCCAGCCGGTTACCCCTTCTTTCGGGAAGACGGTGGCGATCGGTTGACCTTCTGCTTTCAGGGCGTTGGCCTGATACGGCCAGGCGCCGGATGCCACCACGCCTTCGTTTTTAAAATCGCTCATCTGTACGGTGGTATCGTGCCAATAGCGATGAATCAGCGGGTGCTGAGCGCGCAGCACTTTCAGTACCGCCTGGTACTGCGCCTCGGTAAGCTGGTAGGGATCGGTGATGCCCAGTTGCGGCTGCGTGGCTTTGACAAACAGCGCGGCGTCGGCAATATAAATCGGCCCGTCATAGGCCTGCACGCGGCCCTGATTGGTTTTGCCGTCCGGCAGCGTTTGTTTCACAAAGACCACGCTCCAGCTATCGGGCGGGGTCGGGAACGTTTTGCTGTTATACATCAGCAGGTTAGGCCCCCATTGATACGGCGTGCCGTAAACCTTACCGCCGACGTTAAACCATGCGCCGTTTGCGACACGCGGATCGAGGGTCTTCCAGTTGGCGATCAGCGCGGTGTTAATCGGCTGCACGCGCTTACCCATAATCAGGCGCAGAGACGCATCGCCGGATGCGGTCACCAGATCGTAGCCGCCTTTAGCCATCAGGCTGACCATTTCGTCAGACGTTGCGGCGGTTTTAACATTTACCTGGCAGCCGGACTCTTTTTCAAACTGGGTGACCCAGTCGTAGCTTTTATCCGTCTGTCCCCGTTCGATATATCCCGGCCAGGCGATAATATCGAGACGGCCTTCGCCTTTATCGAGAGACACCGGCGGCTCTGCGGCCTGCGCCGTCAGAAAAGCCATACCCAGCACACAAAGGCTACCACGGGCAATTTTTTTGCTCATCGGGTCTTACTCCTGTCACAAGAAAATTAGCGGCAGCCATGCCGTAAAAATATCTCCCTTAATAACAGTAGACGGCACGTTATGGCCCCAGGAGAAATTTATTCAGGTTGTGACAAGGGGCGCATTACGCAAAAAACGAGATACTCTGGATAACTTTATGGATTATAGACAAGGAGTTAGCCGGAGAAAACGACTATGCATATTTCCTATGACTAATGGCGGAGTAATAATATCAAAAATGATAGCCGATATATTGGTATCACTTTGATAGCCCTTTATGTCAATTTAGTAAAAAACACATTCACCATTAATTGCCCAATATGATTAAATATCAGGGAAATTACTATATTGGCGATTATCAATAAGCTTCTATTATAAAATTAAACGGTCATATTTACCCCCAAAATCATTCGAATGAGCAGAAAAAAGATGAACCGTTTTGAATCGTACTGGCCTCGTTGCGAAGCGGCAAAACCGGGGGACGGATAACGCAAAAAGTACGCCAGACACGGACTTTCACCCTGCAATACAGCAGCCTGCTGGCGGTTCTTATGGATGAGGCGAGTTATGCCGCAATCCATTCGCCAACAGCCTGAAATAGATCGTCGATATAACCCCCATTAGTTTTGGTATGGAAAATGCTTTAAAAGAAAGGTCTGTTAATAAAGACCTGCAAGACGAGCATAGATGCCTTCAAATAGCAGTTTAAGGCCCAGACAGAATGGAGGATATATGAATAATGACACTCTGGATGTCGCACCACCGACACCAGCTAATAACGCACCGCCGCCATTTTTTTCAAAAGCACGTATTATCGCCAGGCCGGGATTTAACCGCTGGCTTGTCCCGCCTGCAGCATTAGCTATCCATTTATGTATTGGTATGGCCTATGGCTTCTCTGTTTTCTGGTTACCGCTTTCAAAAGCAATTGGTATTACGGCACCTGTAACCTGTCCAGCAAACATGCGTTTTTTTCAGCAGGTGATTTCAACCACCTGTGACTGGAAAATCTCTATGCTCGGCTGGACATATACGTTGTTTTTTATTTTTCTTGGTTGTTCTGCCGCAATCTGGGGCACCTGGCTGGAGAAGGCCGGGCCACGCAAAGTTGGATTGGTATCCACGCTATGCTGGTGCGGTGGCCTGCTCATCTCAACCGTTGGCGTCTATCTGCATCAGATATGGATGCTATGGCTCGGCTCTGGCGTTATCGGCGGGATAGGTCTGGGACTGGGATATATTTCGCCTGTTTCAACCCTGATTCGCTGGTTCCCCGACAAGCGTGGTATGGCAACAGGCATGGCAATTATGGGGTTTGGCGGGGGGGCGATGGTTGGCGCGCCTCTGGCAAATAAGCTGATGACCTATTTTGCCAGCGCGGATGGTTTAGGGGTGTGGCAGAGCTTCCTGGTCATGTCGGTTATCTACACCCTCTTTATGGTTTCAGGCGCTATTGCTTACCGTATTCCGCCAATTGGCTGGAAACCGGCTGGCTGGACGCCTCCGGAACCTAAGGCTAACAAGATGAAAATAACAGAACGGCATGTGCACGTCAGCGTGGCCTGTAAAACACCGCAGTTCTGGCTGTGCTGGGCCGTACTCTGCCTGAATGTTTCCGCTGGTATCGGTATTATCGGCATGGCTTCGCCGCTTCTGCAGGAAGTCTTTGCCGGCAAACTGCTGGGCAATACGCTCACCTACAATCAACTTAATGCTTCGCAGCTGACCAGTATCGCCGCTATTGCAGCAGGCTTTACCGGTTTGTTGAGCCTGTTCAATATTGGCGGTCGTTTTTTCTGGGCGTCCTGCTCTGACTGGTTTGGGCGCAAAACGACTTTTGCCCTGTTCTTCTCCATCGGTATTGCGCTGTACGCCTCCGTCCCCTGGCTGGGGCAAATGGGTAATGTGGTACTGTTTGTGATTGCATTCTGCATCATCATCTCAATGTACGGCGGCGGTTTCGCCACGATCCCCGCCTATCTGGCCGACCTGTTCGGGACGCAAATGGTGGGCGCAATTCATGGCCGGCTGTTAACCGCCTGGGCCGCTGCGGGTGTACTGGGGCCCGTGCTGGTGAACTACCTGCGCGAATATCAGCTAAACGCCGGTGTACCTCAGGCTGATGTATACAACATAACCCTCTATATTCTGGCCGCGATGCTGGGGCTGGGACTATTGTGTAACCTGATGATTCGCCCGGTCGCAGATAAATACTATATGACAGAGGCAGAGCTGGCGGCTGCTCGCTCAATGTATAACGTGAATCCCAATGCTGCACTCGAATGGAATGCGTCTCCTGGCAGTAAGCCTGTTGTAGCGTTGGCATGGCTGATTGTTGGCGTACCGTTGCTATGGGGGGTATGGGTCACGCTGCAACAGACGGCCGCATTGTTCCATTAGAGGCGTTTTTAACGAAAATGGCTCTGTTGCGGATACAGCGCCATTTTTATGTTTATCGTCAGATAAACGTCCGGGAAAAGACAACGCTACACCAGCATCTCGCGGATCAATTCACCCAATCGTTTCACTCCCTGCTCTTCTCTTTCGCCCCAGCCCCATGCGGTATTAAAGCGGAAAAATGAGGTCCAGCTTGCGGTGGTGGAAAACATTTTACCCGGCGCGATGCTGATGTTATGAGTCAGTGCGCGGGCGCTAAGTTCTCCAGCATCGACGCCAGCCGGGAGCTCAAGCCAGAGGAAATAGCCGCTATCGCTATGATGAATTTTCACCTCCGCAGGGAGATGACGCAACAATGCCTGCCAGGCCTGCTGTTTGCGTTCGGCGAGCTGACGACGTAAACGCCGCAAATGCGCGTCGTAACGCTTGGTGGCAAGATAGTCCACCAGCGCCAGTTGCATTGGCGAACTGGTGGAAAGCGTGCTCATCAACTGTAGCTGCTGGATTCGCCGGGCGTGCCTGCCCGCCGCCACCCAGCCGATGCGAAACCCTGGCACCAGACACTTGGAGAAAGAGCTACAGTGTAGCGTCATGTCATCGCGATCCCAGAACTTCGCTGGTAACGGTTTTTCGCGGCCAAAATAGAGCTCGCTATAGACATCATCTTCAATCAGCATCACGTTGTAGCGTGCCAGCAGCGCCACCAGCCGGGATTTTTTCTCTGCGCTAAGGGTAAAGCCGAGCGGATTTTGCCCGTTGGTCATCAGCCAGCAGGCTTTGACCGGGTAGTTCTGTAACGCCTGTTCCAGCGCGGCAAGGTCGATCCCCTCTCTGACATCCGTCGCCACCGACAAGGCCTTGAGACGCAGCCTTTCCAGCGCCTGTAGCGCCCCGTAGAAGCAGGGATTTTCCACCACGACCCAGTCGCCGGGTTCAGTGACCGCCTGCAGGCTAAGGTTGAGCGCTTCCAGCGCTCCGGCGGTAATAACGATATCGTCCGGGGAGATATTCATCCCCTGAAGCGCATAGCGTCGGGCAATCGCATGCCGCAATTTATCGCTGCCCGGCGGCAGGTTTTCAATCACGCTCATGGCCGTCGCGGTTTTGCTCACCTGCGCCAGCGAGCGGTTGAGTTGCGGTAAGGGAAACAGACGCGGATCGGGGAAAGCGGAGGCAAACGGCAGCATCGACGCCTGACGACTGGCCTGCAGCACCTCAAAAATGTAGGTATTAATGTCAACCGATTCATCGCGGGTCACCTGCGCGGGCGGCTCAGCCTGGCGCTGTTTGCTCGGTTGCGGGGCAACATAATAGCCCGACTGTGGACGCGCGATAACCCGTCCCTGACTTTCCAGCAGTTGATAGGCGTGGCTGACGGTCATAAAGCTCATCCCGCTGCTTACCACTTGTTCACGCAGTGAGGGTAGCCGATCCCCGGGTAGCCACACCCCAAGCGTAATCTGTTCGCTAATCTGCTGCGCCAACTGCTGATACTTTTTCATTACGCATTCCGCTTCGCCATTCTCAGGAACAATAATATATCAGATGAAAAATAATAGTCGGTTATAAAAACTGTTATAGGAAAAAACCCCTTTTCTGTTCCTGCAACGCATTTATAACCCGGCTTAGAATTGCGCTGAATCAATTTTATTGCGGAGTTTTGCATGTTCGGCCTCGACGCATTCCACCTGGCGCGGATCCAGTTCGCCTTCACCGTGTCATTTCATATTATCTTCCCCGCCATCACCATCGGGTTAGCCAGCTACCTGGCCGTGCTGGAAGGCTTATGGTTAAAAACCCAAAATCCGACCTGGCGCTCGCTTTACCACTTCTGGTCGAAAATCTTCGCCGTCAACTTTGGTATGGGCGTGGTTTCCGGACTGGTGATGGCCTGGCAGTTCGGAACAAACTGGAGCGGATTCTCCGGGTTCGCCGGGAGCATTACCGGCCCTCTGCTGACCTATGAAGTCCTGAGCGCCTTCTTCCTTGAAGCCGGATTCCTCGGGGTGATGTTGTTTGGCTGGAATCGTGTCGGCCCCGGCCTTCACTTCTTTGCCACCTGTATGGTGGCGCTGGGGACGATTATCTCCACGTTCTGGATCCTCGCCTCCAATAGCTGGATGCAAACGCCGCAGGGGTTTGAGATCGTCAACGGCCAGGTGGTGCCGGTGGACTGGTTCGCGGTTATTTTTAATCCATCGTTCCCTTACCGTCTGCTGCATATGTCGCTGGCGGCCTTTCTCAGCAGCGCGCTATTCGTCGGCGCCTCAGCGGCATGGCACCTGTTGCGCGGCAACAATACCCCCGCCGTTCGTGCGATGTTCTCCATGGCGCTATGGATGACGCTGATTGTCGCCCCTATTCAGGCAACGATCGGCGATATGCACGGGCTGAATACGCTCAAGTACCAGCCCGCCAAGATCGCCGCCATTGAAGGCCACTGGGAGAATATCCCCGGAGAACCCACCCCGCTGCTGCTATTCGGCTGGCCGGATATGCAACGGGAACGTACTCGCTATGGTCTGGAAATTCCTGCCCTCGGTAGCCTGATTCTCACCCATAGTCTGGATAAACAGGTTCCCGCGCTGAAGGCGTTCGCCCCGCAAGATCGTCCTGATTCCACCATCGTTTTCTGGTCTTTCCGCCTGATGGCCGGGCTAGGCATGCTGATGCTCCTGCTCGGCGCGCTGGGCCTGTGGCTGCGTTATCGCGGCCGACTGTATCATTGCCGCCCCTTTTTACGCTTTGCGCTGTGGATGGGCCCCTCGGGGCTGATTGCCATCCTTGCGGGCTGGGTCACGACAGAAGTGGGCCGTCAGCCCTGGGTCGTTTACGGCGTACTGCGTACCGCTGATGCCGTTTCCGCGCACGGTACCCTGCATATGTCGATCAGTCTTTTGACCTTTATTGTGGTCTATAGCGCGGTATTCGGTATCGGCTATAGCTACATGCTACGTCTGATTCGTAAAGGACCACAGGAAGCGCAGCCAGCGACCTCAGGCACGCCAGCACGCCCACTCTCTGCCGCAATGGACGATTTTAAATCTAAGGAGTCTCGTTAAATGGGTATCGACTTATCCGTCATTTGGTTTGTCATTATCGTTTTCGCCATCCTGATGTATATCGTGATGGATGGCTTCGATCTGGGCATTGGCATGTTATTCAGCGTCACGCGGGATGTCGCCGATCGTGACGTCATGGTGAATAGCGTCGCCCCGGTCTGGGACGGCAACGAAACCTGGCTGGTGCTTGGCGGTGCTGGCCTGTTTGGCGCGTTTCCGTTGGCCTACGCGGTGATTATTGATGCCCTCACGATCCCACTCACTCTGATGCTGATCGGCCTTATTTTTCGCGGCGTCGCTTTTGAATTTCGTTTTAACGCTACCCCATCACACCGCCCGTTTTGGGATATCGCCTTTATGGGGGGCTCGATTCTCGCGACGTTCACCCAGGGAATGGTGGTTGGCGCGGTAATCAACGGCTTCGCGGTAAGCGACCGCCATTTTAGCGGCGAAATGTTTGACTGGCTCACGCCGTTTACTCTGTTCTGCGGTTTGGGGTTGTGTATTGCCTATGCACTGCTGGGCGCCAGTTGGCTGGTGATGAAAAGCGAAAATTCGCTACACAGAAATATGCGAGTCATCGCACGCGGTTTGCTGCTGGCTCTGCTGATCGTTATTGCCGGCATCAGCATCTGGACTCCGTTAACCCAACCGGCCATTGCCGAACGCTGGTTCAGTTTGCCTGACCTCTTCTTCCTGCTACCGGTACCGTTGCTGGTCGCGTCCCTAAGCGCCTGGTTATGGCGCACGCTGCATAACAGCACCAGCCACCTGCTGCCTTTTGTCCTCACGCTGGGACTGATCTTTCTCGGTTTTGGCGGTCTGGGCATCAGTATATGGCCGCATATTATTCCACCGGGCATTACTCTCTGGCAGGCTGCCGCGCCCCCGCAAAGTCAGGGTTTTATGCTGGTCGGCGCGTTGCTTATTTTGCCGGTAATCCTCGGCTACACCTTCTGGAGTTACTACGTATTTCGCGGCAAAGTTCAACATGGAGAGGGATACCACTGATGCAACAATTATGGCTCAAGAGAATATTATGGATGCTCGCCCTGTGGGGAGCCAGCGTACTCGCGCTGGCGGCAATAAGTCTGGGATTCAGGCTATTAATGACCGCGGCAGGACTAAAGGCCTAAGACATCCTGCGGCAATGAAACTGATTGCCGTATCTCCATCTTGTCTCCATTTTTATTTGCTGAAATCGCTAAGCACATAAAAATAAAGGATGTCGTGATGAAAAAGATTTTTTTGTTATCCGCAGTGATGACGCTTGGGCTGTCGTCGTTCGTTTTTGCAGCAGATAACCCGCCCCCGCCGCCAGAAAAAACTTCCGCGACGCAGCACAATAACGATCGCCAGCAGAAAGCGCGTCAGCACGACGGCAGGCAAGCGGCGAAAGGCAAGAAGCATGACGGTAAACACCAGCCGAAAGGTGTGCGCAAGGATGGCAAACAGTCGCCAAAAGGTGAGCATAAAGACGGTAAGCAGAACAATAAGCCGTTACCGCCGAAAAACTAAATTGCCCCTCCGCCCGATAGCGAACCTGTCGGGCTTTTTTTCGCCCTCTGTCAGGCGACGCTGACAAAGGATTTTCCCTTCTTTGATAACCGCAGAAATAAGCTCAACAAATCCCTGGCATAGTGAGCCACAGTTAGCGACAGAACGGAAAAAAGTATGTTTAAGAGATACATCGCGACGTTACTGCTAATGTGTGCGCTGTTTTCCGGGCACGTGCTGGCCCGCAAACAAGGGCACGATTTCTTCCCGATTCAAAGTCTCGAACAACAATTGCGACATGAAGCAGACAGCGATGAACTGCGCAGTCGGAGCGAGGAAGCCGCATCCGACCTGCGCGAACATCATCACTGGCAGAATGCACGGAAACCCAAAATGCATGACGACCGGTAGCAACTCTCGGCGCTCAGATGCCCTTACGTTTCGGCAGCGTTTTCAACAGATCATCCGGACTGACAGAAGCCACGATACTGCCAGGCAGCGGCATTTTCAGGATATGGTTTTTTATCTTGCCGATCACATGCATTTCGCAAGGACGGCAATCAAATTTCAGCGTGAGCACTTCATCGCCATGAATCAGCTGCATTGGCGTGGCTTTCCAGCTCTTAATAGAGCCTTTCGCCTGTTTTGGGCACAGATTAAAGGCAAAGCGCAGGCAGTGCTTAGTGATCATTACCGGCACGTCTCCCTTCTCTTCATGTGCTTCATAGGCGGCATCAATTAACTGCACGCCGTAACGCTGATAAAACTCGCGCGCCTTATGGTTATAAACGTTCGCCAGAAACGACAGATGGGTTTCCGGATAAACAGGCGGCGGTACGCAAACCGGTTTACGGCGGCCGCGCACTACTGCCCTGAGACGCGCATCGTCCAGTATTTCAGCCGTTTCACGGCGCAACTGGTTTAACAGGCTATTGGGTACGAACAGCGCCGGGAGCGTAATCTGTACATCACGCGCGTAGTAAATTGTCTGGCCTAACCTGGCCACGCCGTCACGTAAGCTGGCCCTCGCTTTCTCCGCCTGGGTCGCCTCGACAAACTCACCGTCCAGAGTATGCGTAACGCTCACCCCCTCTTCGCTGGTCATGGTCAGAACCAGTTGTTCCTGCCATCCGCTTAGTTCGATATCTACTGCGATTCGACGCTCGCTGGACGTTTTCAACAGCGCCTGCTGCCAGTTATGATCGAGGTTACGGTTTAACGGCTGATGCGGTCGCGCTTTATATAAATCGGCAGGCATTTCGTTTGGCCAGACGCGATAACGGTTTTCGCCGGTTTTTTCTACCGTGTTGGCGCGAAAGCCGACAATTTCACGTTTAATCATTACGTTAAGCCCGTCACCGTTGGCCAGCGCTTCGCTCACTTCAACATCAAGAAAATCTTTGCCGACTTTCAGAACCTCCCCCACCGGCAGGCCAATAAACTTCGGCGAGTCAAACGCGCCAATGTCGCCCTTGCGCGCATGAACAAAATAGTCGGTGCTGCCGCGATGAAAAGTTTTATCCGTGGATGGGACAAAGAAATGTTCGGTCCGGCCCGCAGAGGAACGGGCAAGGTCGCCGCGATCGTCGATGATCGCGTCGAGCATCTGGCGATAATGCGCGGTGATATTCTTCACGTAGCTCATATCCTTATACCGGCCTTCGATCTTAAACGAGCGTACGCCCGCATCAATCAGCGCGGCCAGGTTGGCGGTCTGATCGTTATCTTTCATCGACAGCAGGTGTTTTTCGTAGGCCACCACGCGCCCCTGATCGTCTTTCAGGGTATAAGGGAGACGACAAGCCTGGGAGCAGTCGCCGCGATTGGCGCTGCGGCCGGTCTGCGCGTGAGAAATATTGCACTGCCCGGAATAGGCCACGCATAAAGCGCCATGAATAAAGAATTCAATGGTCGCATCGGTGTTATCGTAAATCGCTTTGATCTGCTGCAGATTCAGCTCACGCGCCAGAACGATCTGGCTGAAACCGACATCGGAGAGGAATTTTGCTTTCTCAACGCTGCGAATGTCGCACTGGGTGCTGGCATGCAGCTCAATTGGCGGAATGTCCAGCTCCATGACCCCCATATCCTGGACAATCAGCGCATCCACGCCGGTTTCATACAGGTCAGTAATCAGGCGCCGGGCGGGTTCCAGTTCATCATCATGCAGAATGGTATTCAGGGTCACAAACACTTTGGCGCCGTAGCGATGGGCAAACGGTACCAGATTTGCGATATCGCTCAGGCTGTTGCTGGCATTGTGGCGCGCGCCAAATCCCGGTCCGCCGATATAGACCGCGTCCGCGCCGTGCAAAATCGCTTCACGGGCAATCCCGGCATCGCGGGCAGGACTCAGTAGTTCAAGATGATGGTTTTGCAGGCGCATACGTTCGTCGTTATCCATTATAGGGGGCGAAATGGCGGCTATTGTAGTCAGAACGCCACGCAGACCAAAATGTTTTCCGCTACCGCCGCAGCGGGAATTTTTACTTTTCAGCAACGCATTGAAGAAAAATGTGTTTCTCTGGAAAAATGTCCGCGGATACCGTTATCACGTATTGCGGATTTTCCACGTCATGGTGTGATTATTATCTTAGTCATTTGCCAGGCCGCGGCTTTTGTTTTCTTTCGGATAATGAATCAGCGAATGGAAATGGGCTGTCTGCACGCCGTTATTGCGATAGGCATGGGCGACATCACCGGCGAAACGTCGCCCTTCGCCGGGCCGTAGTGACTGCCATTCCCCCTGCAAACAGAGTTCCAGTTCACCGCTAATCACCACCACATGCTCGATAACGCCTTTCTCATGGGGTGCGGATTCGCTCAGCGCGCCGGGAGCCAGCGTAACGGATAAATGATCGAATCGCAGCACCGGATCCCAGGGAAAAATGGGCGTCACCACCATGGCCTGCTGCTGGGGATCAAACACCGTCGGCCCGGCGGCGTTATCGGCAACGATAAAGGCAGAAAACGGCACGTTGAGGCCGGTGGCGATTTTCCACAGCGTGGCAACCGTCGGGCTGGATTCGTTACGTTCAATCTGGCCAAGCATCGCTTTCGATACGCTGGTTTCTTCCGCCAGTCGCGACAGGCTCCAGCCACGCTGTTGACGTAGTGTTTTTAACGTTGTCGACAGATGTTGCGCAATATTCATTCCACCTCCCGTTATATCTGAAGGAATTATACGCATATTCAATGGATTCCACAGAACGTTTAGCGGTAAACGCGATTGCGCACCGTGTCAGCCTGACGCAATAGCGCAGGAGCGGGCATCTATACATAAAATATTTTAGATATTATAAGGCGTTACAACAATTGCGCGTGATAACGCTATTTCATCCGTTGTTTCCGGCAAAAAGCCATGGAAACGCAGGATTGAGCTAAACGCTGAACGCGCGTCTTCATTCAGGTCATGATCGATCACCGCATCCAATTTTTCAGCCGCCAGCAGCCTACGGTTCTCCTCATCCAGATCGTGGCCAATAAAGACGTTTATGTCTCGTTTCATCGCTGAAAAAGCCTGCAAAATCGCGCTATTTCCCCCGCCCACGCTGTAAACAGACCGGATTGAATGGTCCTGTTCCAGCGCCTTGCACATCTGCGTAAAAGTCAGTGAATCTATACCATATCCTTCACTAACAGCGATGGTTTTCAAATACGGAGTCCGTTGATTTAGCGCCTCAACGAAGCCTGCCATACGCTGTTCTTCTCCGCGAAAATCAGTACTGCTGATCACGACCGCGACCGTCTGCTCCGCCTTCTGAAGCCACCGCGACAGGAGCCATGCAGCTGTTCGCCCCGCCCCGGCATTGTCCATACCCACATAGCGAATACGCCTGCTGTGCGGCAGGTCAGTGACCAGCGTGACCACCGGCACCTTGAGCGCCGCCAGTTCCGCAATAGTGCCCTCAAGCAACGGATTGTCGCTGGCTTTTAGCAATACGCCGTAACTGTCATTGCCGCAGCGACGCAGCTCGTGTTGCAACTCCTCAGGCGTGACCTCTTCAAAAATGTGGCAGCGTAGCGTCAGCCGGAAAGGCGCAAAGTTTTTAATTTGGCCGAGCAGCGCCACCACCGTTAATGAGCTGAAGCGTTCCGGCGCATGCATTACCAGGTCGATCGGCAACGTGCGGCCGCTTGCAAGGCTGGCGCGCTGTTGTAATTCCAAATCGCGGATGGCCTGAGCAACGCGACGAGCAGTACGCGGACTCACACTGCCGCGCTGGTGCAACGCTCTGTCTACCGTGGCTTTACTGACGCCAGACTGAGCCGCGATTTGTTTAATGGAGAATGACCTTGCCATAAGTTGAGGTCTTTTTGAGGTTATGTAGACGTATTGTTAATCGAATGTAATTGCTAAGGTCAGAGTAAGCAAGCGGATAAACCTGACTCTACTCAATAAGAAAGGACAACATATGAATCTCAGTGAAAGCGGTAGTTTTAACAATAAAGTGTTCGTCGTTACCGGCGGAACCCAGGGATTAGGCGCAGCTGTTGCCCATCTGCTGGTAAAACGTGGGGCGCGGGGTATTGTGATTTGCGGGCGTAACGCAAAAGCCGGCCGCGAACAGGCCAAAACCCTCAGCCACACCGGGTGTGAAGTGATATTTGTTGAAGCGGATATCAGTTCGCCAGAAGCCTGCGGAAAAGTGGTTGACGCAGCAGAATCGGCGTTTGGCACACTGCACGGACTGGTGAACTGTGCAGGTATGTCCGACCGCGGCACCATCCTTGACACTTCTCCGGAATTATTTGACGCAATTATGGCAGTCAACATTCGCGCGCCTTTTTTTCTGATGCAGGCGGCGATCAAACTGATGATTGCCAGAGGCGTAGAAGGCAGCATCGTCAATATCATCACCATGACTTCCCACGGCGGCCAGAGCTTTCTGAGCGCATACGCTGCATCAAAAGGCGCACTGGTCACGCTAACCAAAAACGTGGCCTTCAGCGCCATGCGCAATCGTATCAGGGTAAACGGCCTGAACATTGGCTGGATGGACACGCCGCATGAGCACGACATTCAACGGCAATATCATGGTGCTGAGGAAAACTGGCTGAGTAGCGCTGAGCAGGCACAACCTTTTGGCCGTCTGCTGAAGCCCGCGGAGGTTGCGCGTGGCGTCGCGTTTCTCCTGTCCGGGGAGTCGGGAATGATGACCGGTGCGGTGATCGATTTTGATCAAAGTGTGGTGGGTTGTGGGGACAATGGTGGCTTTCAGCCATCGCATGCTCTGACTCTGTGAGGTAAAAAATGAAGACTCTCTATATTGATGATAGCCATATTTCTCTCGATCAGTTCGCAACGCTATGCGCGCAAAGGTTGCGTAAAGAAGACTTCCCGCTGGCGCGTTCCGCCGATAAAAATGTCCTGTTCTATCATCATGATGATCTGATGGCAGCAGCCAAAACAGATCGTCAAACCCTGCTGGGTGAACTGCATCATGCATTGTCTGGCGGACCAGGCGTGTTCGTGGTTCAGGGCTTATACAGCGATGTCTCCGCCATAGATAGCAGCAATAAAGTGTTTGAGGATATTCTCGCCAGTGAAGCGGCAAACGGCTGCGGCGGCGACCATTTTGCCAAAGCTGGCAGCAATGGCCGTATCTGGAATGCGCTGCAAAAAGTCGCGGAGCGTGATGCCAGTGTCTTCGTCGAATACTACAGTAATCCTTTGCTGGCACTGATTTGCGAAGCGTGGGTCGGCCCCGGCTATGAAATTACGGCTCAGGTGAATCAGGTCCGTCCGGGCGGCAAAGCACAACAGCCGCATCGGGATTATCATCTTGGTTTTCAGCCTAATGAGGTCGTCGCCTGCTTCCCGCTGCCGCTGCAGATTCTGTCACAATACCTGACGCTTCAGGGGGCGGTCGCGCACAGCGATATGCCGATAGAATCAGGGCCGACGCAACTTTTACCGTGGTCGCAGCAATATGCAGCGGGATATCTGGCCTGGCGCGATTCGCGTTTTATAGAATTTTTCCAGCACCATGCCATTCAGTTGCCACTGAAAAAAGGCGACGGGCTGTTCTTCAATCCGGCGCTGTTTCATGCCGCGGGAAATAACGTCACACAGGATCATGTGCGCACGGCTAATTTGCTGCAGGTCTCATCCGCCTTTGGCAAAACAATGGAAAAAGTTAATCACGTCAAAGTAATGGAGGCGATTTACCCCACTCTGCTAAGTAAGCCATTGAGCGATGAGCAGTTACTGGCAATTGTGGCAGCAAGCGGTGAAGGCTATTCCTTCCCGACGAATCTTGATACCGATCCGCCGCTAAATGGACTTGTGCCAGAAACTCAACAGCATCTGTTGCTTGCGGCATTAAAACAGGGTTGTTCGCCTGAAGAGTTTATCCGGCTACTGGCAAATCACGAGAACAAGAGAAAAGCATAGCTATATGTATGTGAGCATGGCATAGCTCACTGACATGGAGGGTGTCATGCCGATGGAACCAGGCGTCGCTTTATTGCTTTAATGTCTGCTGTTCGCTCGGAGTAGATATTCGCAGCGGTCAGTTAAGTGCCAGGGACGGACGTTTCTAATGTCAATCCGTATTAATCAACGTTGGAGTGGCTGATAGTTGTTATGTAGTTCATTTTAATTATAGACATTCATGCCATATGCCTTAAAAATCGTAAACCTATAACCTGCAAACTCAGGCAGAAAATAAAAGATGAGAGAAAAACTGGACTTCATGCTGTTAGCGCTTGAATACTCACGTCAGGCATTGCCCGAATGCAAACCAAATCCACCGGTAGGATGCGTGATCGTCCATAAGGGTAATGTGGTTTCCAAAGGTTTCACACAATCTCCAGGCTATCACCACGCAGAGATTGACGCTATTTCAAAACTTGCGTTTCCTATTGGTGAATGTGAAATTTTTGTCACGCTTGAACCCTGTTCGTATCAAGGCAGAACTCCATCTTGTGCTTTAACACTTGCTGAATTGCAGCCGCGGCATATCTATGTAGCTATGGAAGACCCGCATCCTAGAAACAGGGGAGAAGGACTCAAAATTTTAAAAACTGCAGGAATCAGCTTAACCCTGGGGCTCGGAAGACAAGAAGTAGAAAATTTTCTGTCACCTTATTTAGTCAAGTAATCTTAGGCAGCGTAGGAAAAATGTCTTCCTGACCCGTAAGCGTATACTCTGGATCACCTAATAGCGTAATTTTCAGGGGATGAAAGTCTCTATCTCGCTTATAGCGCCCCTCCCTCTTCGGTCCGCCTCGTGCCATCAGGCGACGTTAATAAGTTTATTGTACGCTATAACGTACAATGTTAAAGTGCAACGACCGTTATAACGCACAAGGTGTTATCATGCGCGCTTTCTCTCTTCCTTTCCCGACGCTACTCGCCGGCTTTGTCGCCGTACTGGTAGGCTACGCCAGTTCCGCCGCCATTATCTGGCAGGCCGCCGCCGCTGCGGGCGCGGATGCTACGCAAATCGCCGGCTGGATGACGGCGTTAGGTCTCGGGATGGGCGTCAGCACGCTGGCGTTAACGTTATGGCGCAAGGCGCCTGTTCTCACCGCCTGGTCAACGCCAGGCGCTGCGCTACTGGTCAGCGGCCTGCAAGGTGTCACCCTGGCACAGGCGGTAGGTGTCTTTATTTTTGCCAACGTCTTAATCGTGCTTTGCGGTCTCACCGGTATATTCGCGCGGTTGATGAAAATCATTCCCCATTCGCTGGCGGCGGCTATGCTGGCAGGCATTCTGCTGCGTTTCGGTATGCAGGCTTTCGCCGCTCTGCAGAGCAATCTGCTGCTGTGCGGCAGTATGTTAGCCGCATGGCTGCTATGTAAAGCCTGGTTTCCCCGCTTTGCCGTAGTGGCCGCCCTGCTGGTCGGCGGCATGGTTGCCGGATTAAACGGAGAGGTGACGGCGTCACAAATAGACTTTGATTTTGTCGCGCCTGCGTATATTGCCCCTGTTTTTTCCCCGACGCTGCTGCTCAGCGTCGGTTTGCCCTTTTTCCTTGTCACGATGGCTTCGCAAAACGCTCCCGGCTTCGCCACCCTTCAGGCCTCCGGCTACCGCGTTCCCGCCTCACCGTTAATCGTTGCGACCGGGGGGCTGGCGCTGCTGCTGTCGCCGTTTGGCGTCTACTCCATCTGTATCGCGGCAATTACCGCCGCCATTTGCCAAAGCCCGGAAGCCCACCCGGAACCACAAAAGCGCTGGCTTGCGGCTGCGGCGGCTGGCGTTTTTTATCTTCTGGCGGGAATTTTCGGCGGTTCGATCACCGCTCTGATGTCGGCGTTACCCATCGCCTGGATACAGATGCTTGCCGGGCTGGCGCTCCTCAGTACCATTGGCGGCAGTCTGTTTCAGGCGCTGAATCATGAGAATGAGCGTGATGCGGCAGTAATCACGTTTCTGATCACCGCCAGCGGCGTCACGCTGGCAGGTATTGGTTCCGCATTCTGGGGGCTGGTGCTGGGCGGCGTCAGCTATACTCTGCTGTCAACGCTGCGCCGCGCGTAGCTGTGATGGCGTCAGACCCGTGGCGCTCTTGACCCGGTTGCTAAAGTGGCTGGCGGAACTAAAACCACAGGCGATGGCGATATCGGTTAACGGCAACGAGCTATGACAAATCAGCGCCTGCGCTTTAACCATCCGGCGCTGCATCACGTACTGATGTGGGGCCATTTTCATCGATTGACGAAACATGCGCGCGAAATGGTACTCGCTCAGCGCCGCTTCCTGGGCGAGGGAGGCCAGCGTTAGCGGCTGGTCCAGATTCTCTTCAATCAACGCCACAATATTACGCAATACGTGGGGCGCCAGCCCGCCGGTGACCGTCGGTAAACGCCACTGGACGTTCGCGTAATGCTGGATCAGGTGCGTCAGCAACAACGTGCTGGCAGAACTGAGCGTGAGCTGGTTCGCTTTCTGTTGCCAGTCGTTACTCAGGAGAAACTGGCGATAAACAGCAGTGATCCTGTCATCGCTGGCAAAGGTTTTCACCTGCAATGTCAACGATGCCGGGCTACGGTCCCAGATCTGTTCACCAATTCGACGCAAATGTTCATCGGTACAGTACAAATGCACAAACGACAGATCGCCGCGAATATCCCAGGTGCTCTCATCGCCTTTCGGCATCAGACAGAAACGATCCGGCCCGCCGCCGTTTTTCCAGCCGTGAGGTGTTTTTTGATAGCTTTCATAGCCATCGGCAATATACAAACTCAGCGTGTGATGACCGCTTTGTACCGTTATGGTATCGAGATTGTTATACCAGGCTGCCAGCTGAATACCTGAGTTAAGCTTCACCGTCTCCCGCAGTACGGCATTCTTTCGCCGCAATGTTTCGAAAGTCTCGTAAACCATAGCCTTCACATTGTCGATTTCGCAGATATCCAGTCTATGAAGAGCCGCCGACAGATACCAGTATTCACTGCCGATAAAGCAAAATATGCGCAAGATTTTGCAAGTCGGCAACAAGCCGATGACAGCGCCCCTCTCTCCGCCAGCGCAAAATAGTCGCGACCACACTCACAGGAGAGACATTGTGAACGCTTTACTCTATGGCTTAGTTGTCGTCATCTGGGGGACGACCTGGATCGCGATTTTTTTACAGCAGGGCCCGGTTGCCGCGCCGGTGTCCATTTTCTGGCGTTTTGCCGTCGCCAGCGCCGCAATGTTGACCATTCTGCGGGTCACCCGTCGTCTGGGATCGTTGAGCAGACGCGACCATTTTTTCTGCCTGCTGCAGGGTTGTTGCGTGTTTTGCTTCAATTTCTGGTGCTTCTATACCGCGGCCGCGTATATCAATACCGGTCTGGAATCGGTGATCTTTTCCATGGCGGTGCTGTTTAACGCGATTAACAGCTTTCTTTTTTTCCGCCAGCCGCCTCCGGGTCGCTTCTGGCTGGCGGCCGCACTGGGCCTCGCGGGGATCGTCACGCTATTCTGGGATGATTTATGGGCCAGCGGCCTCAATGCATCGATCCTGTTGGGTATCGCCCTGAGCGCGGCAGGAACCTACGGGTTTTCTTTGGGAAATATGCTCAGTATTCGCCACCAGCGCCGTGGCCTGGACACATTAAGTACCAATAGCTGGGCGATGCTCTATGGCACGCTGGTGATGGGGGCGATTGCCCTGGTGCGCGGCGATGATTTTTCGCCTCAGTGGACGCTGAGCTATATGGGCGCGCTGCTGTATCTGGCGTTGTTCGGTTCGGTTATCGCTTTCGCCGCCTACTTCACCTTGCTGGGGAGAATCGGTGCGAGCAAAGCCGCTTACAGTACCCTGCTGTTCCCGCTGGTAGCGCTGTCGATTTCCACGATTTATGAAGGATATGTCTGGCATCACAATGCCGTGATTGGGCTGGTGCTGATACTGGTCGGAAATCTGGTGATGTTCGCCCGTCCTGAACAGTGGCATTTGCGGCGTAAACCCGCCTGATTCACTTTCGCTGGATAACATACCAGAGAGAGTGTTCGGCATTGCTGCCGGGTGGCGGCTAACGCCTGACCCGGCCTGCAAATCCTGTGATATCAATATATTATTTGATATCCACCTGGTAAAAAATATGTTTGCCAAAAGGATCGATTTCGTAGCCGGAAACGTTTTTACGTACCGGTTCAAAAATCGTCGAATGGGCAATCATCACCGCCGGCATCTGGTCGTGCATCATCTGCTGGGCCTGAATATATAGCGCTTCACGTTTTTGGCGATCGGTTATCGATTTTGCCTCAGCGATGATCTTATCAAATGGCTGATAGCACCATTTTGCCGAGTTAGATCCCCCGTTTGCCGACTGACAGGTAAATAACGGACCGAAGAAGTTATCCGGATCGCCGGTGGCGGTGGTCCAGCCCATCAGCGCCGCCTGATGCTCGCCATCTTTTACCCGCTTCAGGTATTCCCCCCACTCATAAGTGGTGATTTTGGTCTGCACGCCAATTTTCGCCCAGTCGGCCTGTATCATCTCAGCCATACGTTTGGCATTTGGGTTATAGGGTCGCTGCACCGGCATCGCCCACAGGTCGATGGTAATCGGGCCGGTCACGCCTGATTCCTGCAGCAAAGCTTTGGCCTTCTGCGGATCGTAATCATAATCCTTCAGGGTACTGTCCGCGCTCCACACTCCCGGGGGCAGTAAATTTTTTGCCACCGTGCCCGTACCGTGGAATATGGCGTCGATAATGGCCGGTTTATTAATGGCCATCGCTAAGGCCTGGCGGACCTTAACGTTATCGAGCGGCGCTTTTTGGGTATTGAAGGCCAGGAAACCGGTATTGAGGCCCGCTTTGCTCATCAGATTAATGTCTTTATTCGCCTTCATTCGCGGCAAATCCGCCGGGTTCGGGAACGGCATCACCTGACACTCATTTTTTTCCAGTTTGGCATAGCGCACTGAAGCATCCGGGGTGATGCTGAAAATCAGACGGTCAATATGCGCTTTCCCCTGCCAGTATTCAGGGAACGCGGTGAAAAGAATGCGGGAGTCCTTTTGATATTGCGCGAGTTTAAAAGGCCCGGTACCAATCGGATCCATATCCACGCGTTCCGGCGTCCCGGCTTTGAGCATCGCATCCGCATATTCCGCCGATAAAATAGAGGCGAAATACCAGGCCAGGTCCGCCACAAACGGCGCTTCCGGATGCGCTAAAGTAAACCGCACCGTATATTCATCCGGTTTATCAATATGGGTAATAAGCTGCCCAAATTCGAGGCTTTCGAAATTAGAATAGTTCCCATTGGAAACATTATGATAGGGATTGTGCGGATCTTTTTGCCGCATAAATGAGAAGATAACATCATCAGCATTAAAATCACGGGTCGGTTTAAAATATTTATTACTCTGGAATTTCACCCCTTTGCGCAAATGGAAAGTATAGACTTTGCCATCGTCGCTGACCTCCCAGCTTTCCGCCAGGCTTGGCTGCAATTCAGTGGTCCCGGCTTTAAAATCGACCAGCCGGTTATAAACCGGCACCGCGCTGGCGTCTACGCTGGTCCCGGAGGTGTAGAGCTGTGGGTTAAAGTTTTCCGGCGATCCTTCGGAACAGTAGACCAGCGTTTTTGCGCTAACCGCAGAACTGGCAGTCAGAACCGCGAATGCCAGAGCAAGCCTGATAAATTTGCGTTGCATATGCTTTCCTTTTTAATTTGTCAGCGAATGAATCGCTTGTTGTTTTCCCTTCCATACATAACACTAAAGCATGATTGCAAACACCTAATAACACGAATAAAGAAGGAATCACTATGTCATCAGCGTTAGCCAGTCAATTAACCCGACGCTTCTTTCGCTACCTGGCAATCAGCAGTCAGAGCGATCCGCGCGCCACCACACTCCCGACCACGGACGGGCAGCACGCAATGGCGCAGGCCCTTGCCGATGAGTTGCGGCAACTGGGGCTGGATGAGATCGTAATTGACGAACACGCGACCGTTACAGCGGTAAAAAGAGGTAACGTTCCAGGCGCGCCGCGGATTGGCTTTATTACCCATATCGATACCGTGGACGTCGGCCTGTCAGCGGATATTCATCCACAAATTCTGCGTTTTACAGGAGACGATCTCTGTCTGAACGCTGACAAAGACATCTGGCTGCGGGTGGCTGAACACCCGGAAATCCTCGCGTATCGCGATGAAGAGATTATTTTTAGCGATGGCACCAGCGTGCTCGGCGCCGATAACAAATCTGCGGTGACGGTAGTGATGACGGTACTGGAAAACCTGACGGCGGAACATCGTCATGGCGATATCGTCGTCGCGTTTGTACCGGATGAAGAAGTTGGCCTGCGCGGCGCGAAAGCGCTGGATCTCTCGCGCTTTGCCGTCGATTTTGCCTGGACTATCGACTGCTGCGAGCTGGGTGAAATCGTCTATGAAAACTTTAATGCCGCGGCGGCAGAGATCCGCTTTACCGGCGTCACGGCGCACCCGATGTCGTCAAAAGGCGTGCTGGTCAACCCGCTGCTGATGGCCACTGACTACATAAGCCATTTTGATCGCCTGCAAACGCCGGAACATACCGCCGGTCGGGAAGGCTACGTCTGGTTTAACGGCGTCAAGGGAGACCAGAACAGCACCTTGCTGCAGGCCAGTATTCGCGATTTCGACCTCGAAGGCTTTCAGCGCCGTAAACAACAGATTGGCGAGGTGGCGCAAAAAATCGCTGCGCAGTATCCCACCGGTAAAGTCGAATTTCAGGTCAGCGATACCTATAGCAATATCAGCAATGCAATCGGCGAGGACCGGCGGGCCATTGATTTAATGTTCGAGGCGATGGAAAGCCTGGGAATTACGCCGAAACCCACGCCGATGCGCGGCGGCACCGATGGCGCAGCACTCTCGGCAAAGGGCGTGTTAACGCCAAACTTCTTTACCGGCGCGCACAATTTCCACTCAAAATTTGAATTTTTGCCGCTGCGCGCCTTTGAAGCCTCTTATCAGACCGCGTTTCAGCTCTGCCTGTTGGCGGCCCGTTAAGCGGGTTTGCGCGCCAGCATGGTGGCAAAACGCAGTTTGATCCGGTTACCGTTGGCGTCGGTGCGGTGCAGTTCACCGACGTCTTCGTTGTACTTGAGTCGTGCCCAGTCCGCATAGTAATGACGCAGTTCTTCCGGTTTAAAAGTGAACGGAAAGTCGACGGTACACGGATAATCCTCGCTATCCATCGCCGCTACAATCAGGTTATAGCCGCCAGGCCTGGTGCAGCGCTGCATATTGGCAATAAGGCCAGGGATAGTCTTCGCGTCAAGGAACATCATCACCACGGTGGAGAGAATAAAGTCATACTGGCCGTCAAAACTCAGCGTATTAAGGTCCTTAATCGACGTTTCCAGCCTTTCCAGTCCTTCCGCCTGACGAATGCTTTCAAGATTCCCGATACTCGCCGGGTTTTTATCCCACGCGGTTACCTCAAAACCGTTGGCCGCCAGATACAGACTATTGCGCCCGTTACCGCAGCCCAGATCCAGCGCCTTGCCTGGCGCAATCAGCGTCGCGGCATACACCACTTCTGAGTGCGTGCGTGTCAGCCCGTATTTATCGGTGAAGTAATTTTCATCACGAAGCGTCATGATTAATCCTTATTTTTGTGTGCAACATGAACCCACAGCGGGCAGAAGGCGCTGGCATAACGGTGAGCGTAATCACGCCCTGAACCAGCGCCAAATAACCTGGCGGTCACTCCCGTCTCGCGTCGGATTCTGGCTTTAAACTTAAGTTGCATTTTAAAAGAACCTTAAAAAACGCGCTACGGTGTTTTTTGCTATGTTTATGTTATGCGTAAGTAGTGAGATAGACAGATGCGTAAATATCGTCTCAGCGACAACGTTCGCCCGTTTCACTATCATATAGACGGGATCAAACATAGCGTGAATTTACGGCAAATTGTCGCCTTGCGTGATTTCGCCGACGTGAAAAGCGGGAGCGAAGGCGGCTGGCTGGACGATGAAGCCGCGCTGAGCCAGAACGGCGCGTGCTGGGTTTATGATACCAATAGCGCCATTTTCGCCGGCGCGAGGATTAAAGGCGATGCGCGCTTAACCGGCGAGTGCATAATCAGCCATGGCGCGATTATCAGCGATAGCGTTCACCTGGATAATGTCTGCGTCAGTCATCATGCGCAGATAAGTGACAACGTCACCGTTGCGTGTTCGCAGATCCGCGGTGCATGTCAGGTGGCGGACAATGCGCGGATCCTCCCCCATTCTCTGATTATCGCCGCCCAGGGGTTAACCGCGGATCATGATAAAATCCTGCGTATCCATCAACAGGCTATCGTGAGTGCATCGCAAATTGTTCATCAGGCGCAGATATACGGTAACGCCTTTGTGGAATACGCGTTTATTGAGCACCGGGCGGAAATCTTCGACCACGCACGCCTGGAAGGCAATGCAGAAAACACTATCTGGGTCTGTGATAACGCCAGAGTATACGGCAACGCGCGAATTATCGCCGGGCACGAAGAGGACGCCATTCCAACCCTGCGCTACAGTTCGCAGGTGGCAGAACACGCGATCGTGGAAGGAAACTGCCTGCTAAAGCATCGGGTGACGGTCGGTGGACATGCGCAGCTACGCGGCGGGCCGATTCTGCTTGACGACAACGTGCGGGTCGAAGGCCATGCGGTTATCTGTGGCGATGTGGTGATTGAGCATCAGGTGACCATCTGCGATGACGTGCGGATAACGGCGGCCCCCGGCGCTGCCATTCATCTTCGCGGCGCGAAAGTGATTAACGGCGACGAGCATGTTACCCGCACACCCATAGTGGGTTTCCTGTAGCCTCGGCGCCCACTGACGCGCCTGTCCAGCGGGCGCCTGAGCGCCCCTTTAGGTTATTGCCGCGAAAAATCAATAATTCGCCCGTAGATGTTCTGGTCATCATACGATCCATTAAGGAATTCAGCCTGCTTCAGACACCCTTCAAGGCTGAAACCGTTGCGTAGCGCCACCTGATTGCTCCTGAGGTTCGATACCCGGCATTTAATCACAAAGCGCCGGACCGTACCGTTACGGGCAAAATAGTCCATAAACGCCTGCAACGCCTGAGAAAGCAGCCCCTGCCCCTGGTGGCGTTCATCAATCCAGTACCCGATATATGCGGCCTTATTGATCGGTTCAATCTGGTTAAACGACAGCACGCCGATTATCTTCTCATCCAGAAAGAGTAAAAACATTTTGGCATAGCCACGCTGGTGCAGCATCATGTTGCTCTGCACATGGCGGCGGGTTTCGTCTTCGTGACTGACATCCGCGGGCCAGTTCAATGACTGCTGAAGCCAAACCCGGTTTTTAATCACCAGTTGGTGCAGTTCCGTCACGTAACGCTCATCAACCGCGCGCAGGAAAAGCGATTCAGTGACAGGAATTTGTTCTATCGCAGGGGTATTTTCATCAGGCATAGCACACTCCGGGCAAAAAAAGAAACGCCCACAAAGTCACCTCTGCGGGCAGAACAGCAATTACTTCATCACCCGGTCATCAACATAGTTGCGTTTATCCGGCGCTGGCGGGAAATACTGATACAGCCAAGTTTCGCTGATCGCATCCCCCTGGCAACGCAGGAACATACGCATCTCAACCGGGTCGGTCGAATCAGAGGTTGGATACCAGTCAAACTGGATGCGATAGCCATCGAATGGTTCAACATAGAGAATTTCTATTTGTTTTGCTTCGCCGCTGGACAAGGTAATCACCGGTTCAATCCCTTTAGGCGCGGCAGCTTTCAGATCGCCGCCGATAAAATCGATGGCAAAACGGCGCGCCCATTTATCCGGATAATGTTCACCCGGCGCCCAGCCTTCCGGGAAGCCGCCCATTCCGGTACGCGTCGCCATGACCCGCGCCAGCGGTGAGCGGACCGGCGGCTGCGCGCTCCAGTAAAGGCGATAGCGGAAATCCAGCGCATCCCCGGCTTTTACCGGTTTCGCTGGCTGCCAGAAGCAGACGATATTATCCAGCGTTTCACCGGTCGTCGGGATCTCCATCAGGCTGACCGCCCCTTTCCCCCACTGATTACGCGGTTCGACCCACAGGCTCGGACGCTTGTTATACCAGCCCATAACATCCTGATAGTGAGAGAAGTCGCGATCCATCTGCAACAGCCCAAAACCCCGCGGGTTCTTGTCCTGGAAAGCGTTAAACTGCAGTTTTTGTGGGTTATTGAGCGGGCGGCAAATCCATTCGCCGTTCCCCAGCCACATCGACAGCCGGTCGGAATCGTGGATCTGTGGATGAATAGTGTCGCACACCCGCCGCTCGTTGGTGCCACAGCTGAACATACTGGTCATCGGCGCAATACCCAGCTGTTTGATATCTTTGCGCGCATAGATATGGTTCTCCACATCCATGATCACCTGTGTTTCCTGGCAGTTGACAACAAATTTATAGGCGCCGGTCACGCTTGGGCTGTCGAGCAACGCATAGACGGTAAATACCGTTGCGCCCGGCTTAACGGTCTCGAACCAGAAGGAGGTGAAGTCCGGGAACTCTTCCGGCGTATCGCTGAAGGTATCGATAGCCAGACCGCGCGCAGAGAGCCCGTATTGATACGTACTGTCCACCGCGCGGAAGTAGCTGGCGCCAAGAAAGGAGACAATATCGCGTCTCGCCAGCTCCGGCGCCTTAAAGACGCGGAATCCGGCAAAACCGAGATCGCTCTGGCCTTCCAGTTGGCGGGTATCAACACCGGCATCGTTGTATTTAAACAATTCAGGACGAAAGTGGATTTCCCGTGCCTGCTGCGTTTGCGCATCCAGGGAGAACATCCGTACCCGACGGCGAAAGCCCATACCCACGTGGAAAAACTGGATGTCCAGCTTGCGTTCGTCAATGTTATTCCACAGGGAGTGCGCCGCGTCATACTGAATGCTGTTGTAGGCCTGCGGCGTCAGGTTTGCCAGCGTCGGCGGCAGCGCGCGAGGTGCGCCGCCCCAGGGTTGACGGGCAAGATCGTGGGCCATCGACTGTAGCACCGCGTAGTCAAAGCGACGCGTCTGTCCGTCGGCAATTGCCGAATCTTCGGCAAATGCGGCTTTCGTAAATAGAGAGGCTACTCCTGACGTTCCGCATACAGCGGCAACAGCCATGGAAGATTTGAGAAAACGTCTGCGGTTCATGCCTGAGAAAGCATCCTTCTTCATATGTGAATTGAGACGCGACGTAACAAACCCATGCGTCGTGGATGTCGCTCACTCTAGACAAAAACGGTTGATAATCCAATTGTCGACGACAGAAAACCTGTGAAAAAAATATGTCTACCAGACCAGACCGAATATCGCCGAGGCGACGCTGAATCCCTTTGGTGTACAGCGACAAAGGGATCTGCCCGCCAGGCATCCGCATGCAATCGCTCAGAAGACGTTAATCCAGCGTGACATGATGTTTCATCACCCGGCGAAACAGCGCCAGACGCGCGCGCATA
Organism: Klebsiella sp. KE9456; assembly: GCF_043832615.1. Classification (NCBI taxonomy): domain Bacteria; kingdom Pseudomonadati; phylum Pseudomonadota; class Gammaproteobacteria; order Enterobacterales; family Enterobacteriaceae; genus Klebsiella; species Klebsiella sp. KE9456. The sequence goes on along the minus strand of NZ_JBDYQK010000012.1, from coordinate 92,865 downwards.
AAACGGTTTTCCACTTTGAAACCGGCCTGCTTGCGCAAACCCATGCGTAACAGCCGGTCCCGCCCGCGCACGCAGGCTGGCCAGCGTAGCGGCCCGGCGAGTTCATGACAGTCGTTACCGGCTAAACGGGCGAAGTTAGCCCAATAGTCGGCGACCTGTGCGGCAAATGCCCGATCGTTATCATTCGCATAATGGCGTACCGGCTCGGCAAGGTCGAGATTATCAAAAACATATGCCACTTCATTACCGTGCCATGCCCCATGGGGATAGGTCTGGTGCTCCGCTTCAGCAACATAGTCAAACCAGTAGCGCCAGCACGGTTGCCCTACCCGCTGCTGCGCCTGCATCACGACGTAGCCCAGGGTGGTAAAGGCCATGTCGCGGCACACTTCACGCCCCAGCGCTTCATCACCCTTCACGCCAGGGTAAAGCAGCTTAATTAAGCCAAGCCCGAACCGGCGTTCCCGGCGCAGTTTCGCGATTTGTCCGGCGATATCGACGCCAAATACCGTCATAACGCTGGCCTCATCACTGTTAGAGCCAATCATGACCGGCAGCGGATGTTGACGCCCGCGAAAAAAAGTCTCCAGCATCGGCTGCGGCAGGACGACGTCGCCAACGATTGGCGCCGGGCCGAGCGTGAGCGGCGCGGTTAACGGCCAGAACGCCTCCGCCGGAATTGCTCGTAGTTGTTCGGCGCTGGCCTGCGGCAAGGCGAAGTGTTCTGCGATCAGTTGCCCCTTTGCCAGCGCTTTTTCCCGCGGCAGATCCGGCAAGGTATAGCCGCTCTGGATTATCGCCTTGTGGAATAGCCCCCTGGATTTTGGCGAGACCATTAACGACAGCACGCTGCGGGCGCCTGCGGACTCGCCAAACAGCGTTACATTGGCGGCATCGCCGCCAAACGCATGAATATTCTCCTGAACCCACTGCAGGGCGACGATCTGGTCAAGCAGCGCAAAATTATATATGCGCTCGCCCTCTTCCTCCTCCAGCGCCGGATGGGCAAAAAAGCCCAGGTGTCCGAGACGGTAGTTGACCGTTACCAGCACGACATCACGGGAAGCCAGCGCTTTGCCATCATACGGCGGCAGGCTCCCGGCGCCGATGGTATAACCGCCGCCATGCAGCCAGACCATCACCGGCAGCGGCTGCGCGCGTGACGCGGGCGACCAGACGTTGAGATAAAGACAATCCTCAGAAAAGCGCCCCGGATCGCCACCGCCAAGTTCACGGCAATATTCAATATCCTGCCAGCTGGCGGCGGAAAAGGTATCCGCCCGACGCACGCCCTGCCAGCGTGCGGCAGGCTGCGGCGCGCGCCAGCGAAGATCGCCGACCGGCGGCGCCGCATAGGGAATGCCGCGCCAGATATGCATGTTATCTTCAGCGGTACCGGATAATATGCCCTGCCGGGTTTTCACCAGCGGAGTGGACGAATTTTGCATGACCTGCTTGCTTCCTTTAACAACTCATGCCAGCAGAGTACTGATTTTACAGCAGACCGCAACGTCGTTTGCTGCGTTCTTCCGCCTGTTGATACAGAACAAACTCGTCGTACACCTGGCAACCCAACGCCGCCTCAAAAGTCTCGCGACTGGCGTTACCGTGACTGCGGGGCTGGCTGTCGCTGCCGAGATTCGACTGAAAAATACCGGCGGCGCTCACGGGTAAAAAGTCTTCATAAATAATCGGTTGCGCAATAACCCAGCCGCGTTCGATCAACGGCTGCGGATCATCGCCCGGACGAAACGCCTGACGATGCGCTTCACCGATCGGGGTCAGGCGGTAGCGGAACCATGCCAGACCTTGCTGGCGCAGCAGAAATTCACTATCCGGGAATTGACTGAACGCTTCCTGCAGATGGCGCTGATGGTTTAGATTATCTTTACCCACCCCCGCCTCGCTAAGCAGCCGGTCATACAGCGCGCGCCCTTTTGGCGTCAGCGCAATACCGCGCTGCTCAATTTCGCCAAAGCGGGCGGTATGCGTACCGCTATGCTCTCCGGCAAACATTACCGGCTCATCAAGGGCTTTAAAACTGGTCTGGCGCAATAAAATCGGTACATCGCGGCGCGGCGGTCCTTCAATCAGCGCTTTCGGGGCGATGCCCCTCTCAGGCATCAACGCCTGCACCCGGTCAATGTCCAGCGTGCGTGGCGTCAGATGATTAATGTGACAACCGGGGAAACAGACCACATCGGCAATCAGACGGTGCTCGGCGTGCAGGGCGCGATAGGTCTCTTCATCAACGGTGGCATGGCGATGCCAGCGAAAGGTTTCCAGCGCCTGTTCAACAAATTCATGCGCCTCCGCGACGCTGAACGCCCCCTTCTGCTCGTGAAGCGCGATCAGCTCACGACAACGAGGCGTAAAAATATCCCGACCTGCGAGGATTTGCGCCGCCCGGTTGCGCAGGGAGACGTTCGCGATTAACTCTAACCGCAGAAGCGAGGTAAAAAGGCGAAACGGATTGCGCACCAGCGCCTCATCGTCTATCGGACGGAACGCGGTGGCGTGAACCGGGACTCCCGCCTGTGACAGATCGTAATAGCTAACGGGATACATCCCCATAATGGCAAACATACGGCGCAAGGTCGCCAGTTCCGCTGCCGTACCGACGCGGATCGCGCCATGACGTTCAACATTAAGGCGCGCCAGTTCATCGGCATTCGCCAGTTGTTCATGCAGCTTCGGGTTATTTTCCAGTACCGCAAGATTCACATCGGCAACCAGCTCCACTAACGTCCCGTACTGAGGAACTTCCTGCTGATACATCGCCGACATCGCCCGTGAAAAGCACTCCCGAATCTCATCAGCCGTGATGGTGTTCGCCATGATGTTATACCTCCAGTGAATTCTCCCTGGAGTGTAGAAAAGGTCCCCGCAATGAGTGGGAAGAATTTACAAACTGTGATGTCGATAGCTGACGGCCACTGCTGATCGGAATAATTCATAACCACTGGTTATGTTAAACACCCATTAATTTCACTTTAAATTAACAATATATTTACACACACTGCGTGTGGCGATATGACAACAACATGCCTCTCTACCGATAAGACGGAGTACCCTATGAACGAGAAATGGTCACCGCGCGAGGTTGTACATCGCGACTATAGCAGCCATCCCCCGGCTTACGCGCCGGGCTACAAAACCAGCGTTCTGCGCTCACCGCGCAATGCGCTGATCTCACTACAAAACTCACTCTCAGAAATCACCGGGCCGGTATTCAGCAGCGACGATCTCGGCGCGCTGGATAACGACCTGATCCTTAACTACGCCAAAGATGGCCTGCCCATTGGCGAACGTATTATCGTACACGGATACGTACAGGATGGTTTTGGCCGCCCACTGAAGAACACGCTGGTTGAAGTCTGGCAGGCCAACGCGGGTGGACGCTATCGGCATAAAAAAGATCAGTATCTGGCGCCTATCGATCCTAACTTTGGCGGCTGTGGCCGGGTGCTGACCGATGAAAACGGCTACTACTGTTTTCGCACTATCAAGCCAGGCCCTTATCCCTGGCGTAATCAGGTGAGCGACTGGCGTCCGGCGCATATTCACTTCTCGCTTTCCGGGGACGCCTGGGCGCAGCGGTTAATTACCCAAATGTATTTCGAAGGCGATCCGCTGATTAAACAGTGCCCCATTGTCAAAACCATCAATAATGATGATGCCATTCGGACATTAATCGCCGCGCTGGACACCCATGCCGCCGTACCGCTGGATTGCCTGGCGTACCGTTTTGACCTCGTGCTGCGCGGTCATCGTGCGACGCTGTTTGAAAACCGCACTCAGGGGGCCGCCCGATGAAAAATTTTTTACCTGAAACCGCCTCGCAAACCGCAGGACCCTATGTACACATCGGTCTCGCACCGGAGGCCGCCGGGTTTCATATTTTTGAAAAGAACTTCGGCCCGATCCTCACCACGCCGGGGACCGAAGGCGAACATATTACCCTTGAAGGCCGGGTGATTGATGGCTCCGGGACGCCGGTGCGCGATGTGCTGCTGGAGATCTGGCAGGCCAACGCCGCCGGGCGCTATAACCATCCCGACGATCGCCAGCAGAGCAAGAAACTGGATACCGAATTCCGCGGCTGGGGACGCAGTTGTTCCGACTTCACCAGCGGTATCTGGCGCTTTGAAACCATTAAACCGGGCTCCGTTGTCGGGCGCGATGGTCGTCTCATGGCCCCGCACGTCAATCTATGGATAGTCGCACGGGGGATTAATATTGGTCTTAACACGCGGATGTACTTCTCCGACGAGGTCGATGCCAACCGGGCCGATCCGGTGCTGAATCTGATTGAATGGGAAGTGCGCCGTCAGACGTTAATCGCCCAGCGTGAGGTACGTGGCACTGAAATCGTTTATCGGTTCGATATTCATTTACAGGGGGAGAACGAAACCGTTTTCTTCGATATCTGAGTTTTCTCTTCCTTTGCCGCCCCTGCTGGCCGGGCGGCAATTTTACCCCGCTCAGCAAAATTCAGCTTGTAAAATAATAATATGAGATGTTAATAATACTTTGCTATTAAGTTAACAATTACAAACATTCGGACTTGCCACCGACACACCTCTGTTCTTAACATGAATTATGCAAAAAAATGGTCTTTTCAGTCAGCGCATTCGCTTGCGCCATTTACATACTTTCGTGGCCGTCGCTCAACAGGGAACCCTTGGGCGTGCGGCTGAAACCTTAAACCTTAGCCAACCGGCTTTATCCAAGACGTTGAATGAACTGGAGCAGTTGACCGGCACGCGTCTGTTTGAGCGCGGGCGGCTGGGCGCACAGCTCACGCTGGTTGGCGAACAGTTCCTCACCCATGCCGTTAAGGTGCTTGACGCCCTTAATAGCGCCGGGCAGGCGCTCAATCGTAAAGAAGGCCTTAATAGCGACATTGTGCGCATCGGCGCGCTCCCCACCGCCGCGCTGGGTATTTTGCCCTCGGTCATTGGCCAGTTTCATCGGCAGCAAAAAGATATCACGCTGCAGGTCGCGACCATGAACAACACCATGTTGCTGGCTGGGCTGAAATCGGGAGAAATCGATATTGGTATCGGACGGATGTCCGATCCGGAATTAATGAGTGGTTTGAACTACGAGCTGCTGTTTCTCGAATCACTGAAACTGGTAGTCCGCCCCGGACACCCACTACTGCAAGAAACCGTGACATTAAGCCGGGTCATGGAGTGGCCGGTAGTGGTGTCGCCAAAAGGCACATTGCCTCGCCAGAACGCCGAAACGCTACTGCAAAGCCAGGGATGTAAAATCCCTGCTGGCTGTATCGAAACACTGTCAGCCTCCCTGTCGCGCCAACTGACGGTCGACTATGATTACGTGTGGTTTGTCCCCTCTGGTGCGGTTAAGGACGATCTTCGCCGTGGCCTGTTGGCTGCGCTGCCGATCCCCACGCAGGGAACCGGCGAACCTATCGGTATTTTGACCCGCGTAGACGCGACACTTACCGCAGGCACTCAAACCTTACTTAGCGCCATTCGTAAATCAATGCCCGTCTGATGCGTCTTTTTCCGGTGCGCCAGATACACCTGGCGCGGCGCACACCACACCAGGTTTTCAGCGCAATGCCAGAGAAACCGTCCTCTGGCCGTTCACTGGCGAGAAAAATGACAAATACCCTCGTCTGACGGTGAACAGAACGACCGCTGAATCACAGGGGTGAAAACAAATGATGCGCCATTTTCACGAAAACCCGCCCAAAAGCGAACAGACTCCCCTTACGTTTTGCCGCTTTTTTTATGGCCGCAGCCCATGCCATTTACCTCGATAATCAATTAGTGCGGAATAATTCATTAACAATTGCGTAAATTTATTTAACAGATCTATCATATTCTCGATTTCACCAAATGATTCATTTGAAATCAATAATAGCAAAAATACCTGCTTTTATGACGGTTATTATGCCTTCATTCAAAGATCTTACTTCAAAAATTGATCCATATGGTTCATGCCTGTTCCGGCATGGTTAAGGAGAAAAAATGGCAACTGACAATGCGCCACGTGGGCTCCCTCGGATCCTGCAGTGGATTCTTGCCGGGCTGATGCTCATCATTGGCCTGGCAATCGGTATTCTCGGCGCAAAACTCATCGCTGTCGGCGGCACTTTCTATTTCGCGATAATGGGCCTGGCGATGGTTATCGCCTCGGTACTCATTTTCCGTCACCGCCGCAGCGGTCTCATACTCTATGCAATTGCGTTTATTGCATCGATCATCTGGGCGATCGGTGACGCTGGCTGGACCTACTGGCCGCTGTTCTCGCGCCTGTTTACCTTTGGCGTACTGGCCTGTCTTTCAGCGCTGCTCTGGCCGTTCCTTTCAGCCACGCCAGCGAAAAAAGGTCCGGCATTTAGCCTCGCGGCGGTGATCGCTATTGTGCTGTTGGCCAGCTTCGGCTGGATGTTCAAATCCCAGCCGCTGGTCAGCGCCACTGAAGCGGTACCGGTAAAACCTGTCGCCGCTGGCGAAGAACAAAAAAACTGGGAGAACTGGGGCAACACCACCCACGGTGACCGTTTCGCCGCGCTTGACCAGATCAACAAACAGAACGTTAACCAGTTGAAGGTCGCGTGGATTGCCCATACCGGCGATATTCCACAGAGCAATGGCGCTGGGGCGGAGGATCAGAATACACCGCTACAGATTGGCGATACGCTTTACGTCTGCACCCCTTACAGTAAAGTACTGGCGCTGGACGTGGATAGCGGTAAAGAGAAATGGCGCTACGATTCAAAAGCCAGTTCTCCTAACTGGCAGCGCTGCCGTGGTTTAGGTTATTACGAAGATAGCCAGGCCCGGACGACGCCAGTCACCGACGCGCAACCTGCCGCCTGTACCCGTCGTCTGTTTCTGCCAACCATTGATGCCCGTCTGATCGCCATTAATGCCGACAATGGCCAACTATGCGACGACTTTGGCAACCACGGTACTGTCGATCTCAGCGTCGGTATGGGAGAAATCAAACCGGGTTACTATCAGCAAACCTCAACACCGCTGGTTGCAGGCCACTTAGTGGTGGTGGGCGGTCGCGTGGCGGATAACTTCTCCACCGGCGAGCCTCCGGGCGTCGTTCGCGCTTATGATGTACATACCGGTAAGCTGGCGTGGGCATGGGATCCGGGTAACCCGAATCTGACTGGCGAACCGCCAGCAGGCCAGACATATACTCGCGGGACACCTAACGTCTGGTCGGCGATGTCTTATGACGCGAAACTGAATCTGATTTATCTACCAACTGGTAACGCTACACCGGATTTCTTTGGCGGCGAACGTACCCCGCTCGACGATAAATACAGTTCATCTATCGTTGCCGTTGATGCGACCACTGGTCAGGTACGCTGGCATTACCAAACCACTCATCACGATCTGTGGGACTTCGACCTGCCGTCTCAACCTTTGCTGTACGATCTGCCTGACGGTAAAGGCGGCACGACGCCGGTGCTGGTTCAAACCAGCAAGCAGGGCATGATCTTTATGCTCAACCGGGTAACCGGTCAGCCCGTCGCGAAAGTGGAAGAACGTCCGGTTCCGGCTGGCAACATCAAAGGCGAACGCTACTCCCCGACCCAGCCCTACTCCGTCGGAATGCCAATGATCGGTAACGAAACGCTGACAGAATCGGATATGTGGGGCGCAACGCCAGTCGATCTGTTGCTGTGCCGTATTGAGTTTAAAGAAATGCGCCACCAGGGCATCTTTACGCCGCCGGGCGAAGATCGTTCTTTGCAGTATCCGGGCTCTTTAGGCGGCATGAACTGGGGAAGCGTGTCCGTTGACCCGAATAACAGCCTGATGTTCGTTAACGATATGCGCCTCGGTCTCGCCAACTATATGGTGCCACGCGCAAAAGTAGCGAAAAACGCCAGCGGTATTGAGATGGGTATTGTGCCAATGGACGGTACACCGTTCGGCGCGATGCGCCAGCGTTTCCTGTCGCCGTTGGGTATTCCTTGCCAGAAACCGCCCTTCGGCACCCTGTCGGCTGTCGATCTGAAAACCGGCAAACTGGTATGGCAGGTTCCGGTGGGCACCGTCGAAGACACTGGCCCGCTGGGGATCCGCATGCATATGCCCATCCCTATCGGTATGCCGACCCTGGGCGCGTCATTGTCAACCCAGTCCGGCCTGCTGTTCTTTGCTGGCACTCAGGATTTCTATCTGCGGGCATTTGATACCGCTAACGGGAAAGAGATCTGGAAAGCTCGTCTGCCGGTGGGAAGCCAGTCCGGGCCGATGACCTATGTGTCGCCAAAAACCGGCAAGCAGTATATCGTCATCAACGCCGGCGGCGCTCGCCAGTCACCGGATCGTGGCGATTACATCATCGCCTACGCGCTGCCGGATCGGAAGTAATACGGTTGAATAACCCGGGTATGCCCGGGTTATTGTTAGCGTCAGAAAGATCAATTCTCGCCGAAATGAATAACGGTACGAATTGATTTCCCCTGATGCATCAGGTCGAAGGCCTCATTGATTTGGTCCAGCGGCATGCGGTGGGTAATAAACGGATCAAGACGAATTTTGCCCGCCATTGCCTCTTCCACCATCCCCGGTAACTGGGTACGCCCTTTAACGCCGCCGAACGCCGAACCACGCCAGACGCGCCCGGTCACCAGCTGGAACGGACGGGTTTTGATCTCCTGCCCGGCGCCAGCCACACCGATAATCACGCTTTCCCCCCAACCTTTATGGCAGCACTCAAGCGCCGCGCGCATCACGTTAACGTTACCAATGCATTCAAAGCTGAAGTCCACGCCGCCATCGGTCAGTTCAACAATCACGTCCTGAACCGGCTTATCGTAGTCGTTGGGGTTGATAAAGTCGGTCGCCCCCATCTCTTTAGCGAGAGTGAATTTTTCCGGGTTGGTATCGATCGCCAGAATACGTCCGGCTTTCGCCTGCACCGCGCCCTGGATCACCGCGAGGCCGATCCCGCCGAGGCCGAAGACCGCCACGGTGTCGCCCTCTTTCACTTTCGCCGTATTGTGTACCGCGCCGATACCGGTGGTCACGCCGCAGCCCAGCAGACACACTTTATCCAGCGGCGCCTGTGGGTTCACTTTCGCCAGGGAAATTTCCGCACAGACGGTATATTCACTAAAGGTGCTGGTGCCCATATAGTGATAAATCGGCTCGCCGTTATAAGAGAAACGGGTGGTGCCGTCCGGCATCAGGCCTTTACCCTGAGTGGCGCGGATCGCCTGACAGAGGTTGGTTTTACCTGATTTGCAGAACTTGCACTCGCGACATTCGGCGGTATACAAAGGAATAACGTGGTCGCCTGCTTTCAGGCTGGTCACGCCCTCACCGACTTCAACCACAATACCGCCGCCTTCATGGCCGAGAACCGCCGGGAAAACGCCTTCGGGATCGTCGCCTGAAAGGGTGAAGGCATCGGTATGACAAACGCCAGTGTGGGTGATTTTGACCAGCACTTCGCCTTTTTTCGGCGGCGCGACGTCAATCTCAACAATTTTCAGCGGCTGGCCCGGGCCAAACGCGACGGCTGCACGTGATTTCATATCTCTCTTCCTCATGGTGATTTTATTTTAAATAGGATCGTAGCAGATGGCCGACTTCCGCCATTCTGGCGGCCCGCTGATCGGGCGTTGTTTCACCGCTGACCAGTTCATCTTTCAGGTGAATTTCAACCATTTCTCCCATCAGACCATTAGCCGCGCCGCGAATAGAGGCAATCTGTTGCAGAATGGTCATACAGGGTTCTCCGGACGCCAGCGCCCGTTCGAGCGCTTCGACCTGGCCGCGGATGCGCCGTACCCGGCTGAGGGCGCGCTTTTTATCTTCAGGTGAATGTGGCATGGTTACGCCCTCCATATTATATAGGGGGGTATACTATATTGATTCGTATAAAGAGGCAAATTAACTCGCCGTTTTAACCGTAGCATAGCGATGAGAATTTGCGTTTAACTGAGGTGAAGGATCATCGATTCGCAGCGTAAATCTGCTCAGCCAGACGAAACAAAATGTCCCGGAGCAATTTTGAACAGCGCTTGTGCTGGCCCTGGAAGGGCGAGTCCCTCACCACGAGTCGCGCCCGCTCCGCCAGATGACGCGGGAGTCGAGCGGACTGCGCAGCGGCAGGTTTTCAGCGCAATTAGCGTTTGCGGGGCATCATCCGCAGCAGCGTGTTGTCTTTCCATAAATAGTGGTGCATCAGCGCTGCCAGCGCATGCAGGCCAATAATAAAGTAACCTGTATTGGCCAGCAGCTCATGCCACCCTTTCAGCGTATCCACCAGCTCAAAGTCGCTTTCCGCCGCATGCGGCATAGTCAGACCAAAAGCAAACCAGGGATGACCGCGATAATACATCATCACCATGCCAATCACCGGCAGCCCAATGAACAGCAGATAGATAATCAGATGACCGAGGTGAGCAAAGCCCGTCATCATTGGTGACGGTTTGGGTACAATCGGCGGTGCCGGAAATTTCAGTCGCACTAACAAGCGCGCCACCATCAGAACAAAGATAGCGATCCCGCATGAGACATGAAGCATATTAATGGCTGGCCGTGCGCTACGTGGAAAAAAGCCCCGCAGTTCCATCGCGGCATAAGCAACGATCACGAATAGAAAGACCAGCCAGTGGATACCAATCTGTATGCCGGAGTATTTATCGCGCATGGAAAAACCCTTTAAAGACGCTGTGATGCCGTCAACATAGCCACCTTTTATTAAAAAATCATTAACGTTTACGTACTTATAAAAAACAATACCCCATAGACACCTCTGCCGGGGCGTACTGGCGTTATCGGCGAAAGCAATTAACCGTCCGACCACTCGCAGGTAAATCGTCCTTTACATACGACAAAAAAGTGTGATGTTGATCAAACACAAAAAAATAACCGACGCAGAGGAGTATTTGTATTACGTCCGTTACCGGGGTATGCCCTGAGTGTTATTGCGCGGATTTTTCGATACCAAAGCATTAAGAGGAGAAGTAACCATGGTCACTTACGATCGTAACCGCAATCCCATTACCAACGGAAGCCAGGTGATGATTAATGGGACAGGTAAGACAGGTAGAATTATTGCCATACATTCCAATGGGTTAACTCCAGCCCAATTACGTCGCAACAAAACTGTTGAAGTCGAAGGCAATGAAGGCAAGTTCGAACCTGTCGAACTGATCCGCCTGGGGTTCCACTAAGAACGTGAATATTGCTGCGGCGCCGACTGACAACACTCTGGAAAATCAGAGGTTCGGCAAACGGCGCCGGGAAGGCGCTCTCCTGTAACGAACAGGAGAATAATGCGCAAAAACGGGTCAATTTCAGCCAGTTGGCCCGATTATTTAGCCTGCAATTCTCTGCGGATAATTTCTGCGCCGGCCGTTAACGCATCGAGCTTACCTCTGGCTACCCGACGAGATAACGGAGCCATTCCGCAGTTAGTTGAAGGATAGAGCTTATCGGCATCAACAAACTGAAGTGCTTTACGTAACGTCGCGGCGACCTCTTCCGCTGTTTCTATGGTATTGGTTGCCACGTCAATGGCCCCAACCATCACTTTTTTGCCACGAATCAGTTCAAGCAGGTCCATTGGCACATGCGAGTTATGGCACTCCAGTGAAATGATATCGATCGCGGAGGTTTGCAGTTTAGGAAACGCTTCTTCATATTGTCGCCACTCCGATCCCAACGTTTTTTTCCAGTCGGTATTGGCCTTAATGCCATAGCCATAACAGATATGAACGGCGGTTTCGCATTTAAGCCCTTCGATGGCTTTTTCTAACGCGGCGATTCCCCACTCATTCACTTCATCAAAAAAAACATTAAAGGCAGGCTCATCAAACTGAATAATATCGACGCCGGCAGCTTCCAGTTCTTTCGCTTCCTGGTTGAGAATTTTTGCGAATTCCCAGGCCAGTTTTTCACGGCTTTTATAGTGGCTATCATAGAGCGTATCGACCATCGTCATTGGTCCCGGCAGCGCCCACTTAATCGGCTTTTTAGTGAGCTGCCGTAGAAACCTGGCGTCTTCAACAAAAACAGGTTTCTGGCGCTCAACGGCCCCCACCACCGTCGGTACGCTCGCATCATAGCGATCGCGAATTTTAACCACCTGACGTTTCTCAAAATCGACACCGCTGAGGTGCTCAATAAAGGTTGTGACAAAGTGCTGACGCGTTTGTTCGCCATCGCTGACGATATCAATTCCGGCACGGAGTTGATCGTACAGGGCCAGACTCAGCGCATCTTTTTTCCCCTCAACTAACTCTTCGTTTTGTAATTTCCAGGGGGACCAGAGCGTCTCAGGTTGTGCAAGCCAGGAAGGCTTCGGTAAACTACCGGCAGTCGAAGTGGGTAACAACGTTTTCATCGTAAATCGCCTTATTTGTTCGGTTAATTAAAGAGCATAGTGAGCAAACCATTGCTCAAACATATTTTTATACGGCTTGATAAAGTGCTCTTCAGTAAACTTACCCTGTTCAATAGCTAACTGAGTACGCTCTTCCCGGTCATAAACAATTTTTGTTAATGAGTGATCCTGATGATTCAGATCAGGTTGATAGCATTGTCCCGCGGCAGAATTCGCATTATAAATTTCAGGCCGGTAGATTTTCTGGAATGTCTCCATCGTGCTGATAGTACTGATAAGTTCAAGATCAGTGTAATCAGTCAGTAAATCGGCATCAGCGGCAAAATAAAATGCCAGGGGCGCAACGCTGTTTTTGGGCATAAAATAACGCACCCGCAGACCCATTTTATTGAAGTACTGTTCGGTCAAAGACGAACCATCTGGCTGATATTCAATACCGAGCACAGGATGCTCATTCCCCGTCCGTTGATAAACATCTTTGCTTGATACGCTAAGGCAAATCACCGGCTGTTTTTGGAAATTATCTTTGTACTCTTTCGAGTTAACAAAATGCTTGAAGATATTTCCGTGTACGTCGCCAAAGTTATCCGGGATGCTAAAGCTGGATTGGTTTTTATTATGCTGCAATAATAATACGCTAAAATCGTAATCCCGGACATACGAAGAGAAGTTATTCCCGACAATGCCTGCAATACGTTTATCGGTCTTGTGGTCAACAATAGCGGTTTCCAGTATTTCAATTACTGGAAAAGTATCACCGTTAGCTGCAATCTGCATATCAACAGAAATGATTTCCAGCGCGATGGAATAACGGTCGGCTTTGGGGTTATCCCAGTACGCCAGCGTATTGAAGCGATTGTTCATCATCACTAATGTGTTGCGCAGGTTCTGTTGACGATTGTCACCTCTGGCCAAATTCGCAAAGTTGGTCGTAATACGCGTATTCGCCGAAGGGTTATAGTTTTCATCGAAAAGTGTGCGCTTAACAGTAAATGTAAAATCTTGATTCATCGCGAACTTGCATCCTGAGTTCTGTTATGAAAACTGCGTTTTTTGTTGATTTCCCAGCACTAACTGGTTACGCATACCGCAGCTTTCATGTTGCCAGTAAGTTAATATTGCATATTTTATGCCAGAACCAGCGGCTGAGTGAAAGCGAGTTAATTTCATTACAACATGAGCCATATTCATGATCGAAGAGACGGCCGGGTCATGCGCTATTGTCTCCCCTCTTGTTCATCCGGAACTGGGCGAAATCCCCGGATCTGCTGCGGGTCTGTCCGGAAGAGGACAGGAATATCATGATTACGTTACATGCGCACTACCGGGAAACGGGCAAAAAAAACCGCCATATATCTGGCGGTAAATGAATGCTTGCATGGATATACCCGTCATACTTCAAGTTGCATGTGCGTAGGCTTTCCTCGTTTACCCCAGTCACGTACTGGAGTACGCTCCCGGGGATTCACTGCGTCGCCGCCTTCCTGCAACTCAAATAATTTAGGGTATAGATCGTATTATGCATTTTTATAGTCAGGGTGTAAGGCACCCTGCTTACGTCTCTTCGTCACGCTACCACAAACGACTTCAATGAAAGCTAAACAGCGCTGGTGCTCAAAGTTTCTCTGCCAGCGCTTTAAGCTGCGCAATTAACGCTTTTTTTTCCCCGTCGTCGCCTGACGTATGAGGCCAGGTTGACTGGCGGATAATCAAGCGCGCGGGCAACAATTCACGAATTTTCATCTGCGGCGCGGCCATTAGCTGAATCAGTAACTCAACCGCCCGTTTACCCAACAGGTTAAAATCCTGAGCGACGGTGGTTAACGGCGGCTGGAAGTACAGGCTGTCGGCCGTATCGTCATAGCCAGTGACTGAAATCGCCTGGCTTCCGGTGCGATTAATCTGCGCCAGGGCACTAAGTACACCGAGCGCCATCTGGTCATTAGCCACTACGATCGCCGTAATCCGCGGGTGCCGATGCAGCAGCTCAAAGGTCTTATTCCAGCCGCTGGCGGCGCTCCAGTCGCCAAATACCGTCACCGCATTGCTGACTCCCAGCCGGTGCAGCGCCTCGCGCCAGCTGCTTAACCGCATGCGCGCGGAGACGGAACTCTCCGGCCCTGCAAGCAGGCCGAACTCACGGTGCCCCGCGTCCCAAAGATGGCGCACGCAGGCGCCGCAACCGTCGCGGTGATCGAAACGTACACAGCACACATCGGTCTCCGGCGACACATCCAGAAACAGGCAGGCAATGTCGGGATTCTCCTCCACAAGTTGCTCCGCAAGCGTACTTTCTAATGGCAAACTGATAATCGCCCCGCGAATATTCTGGGCGCGAAACTCATTTAGCCTGGCCTGCAGGGAGGGAGCGTTGACCTGCGCTGGCATCGCGATAGAGACCTCCAGTTGGTGCGCACCGGCATGACTTTTTACCGCCGCCGCAATTTGTGAAGGCGCATGCAGCGTTAGCGAGGCAGTAATCAGCCCAATTGATGACGCGGATTTGCCAGCCAGTAATTGTGCTGAACGGTTCGGCACATAGTGCAGCGCCTGCATGGCGCGCATCACTTTATCGCGAGTACGCTCGGAAACCACGTCCGGATTATTCAGTACCCGGGAAACCGTCTGCTGAGAAACACCCGCCTCGCGGGCCACATCTTCTAACCTTGCCAAACGCCGCGGCATCATACGCTCCTTCTGTCAGAAAACCTCAATGTCTTACGCTAACATTTTATGTTTAGAAAACGACAAAAATCCGCCATTTTACTCACGTTTCGTGATCGAAAGTGGGTTTCATTTTCACCAATATTGCGGGAAAAAGGAAAATACCTGATAACCGGATCATCATTGTCTAGCGAACGACATTTTTATCAAAAATTCGTCAGGTATACGTATGCAACAACTCGATTCCATCTCCGCTACGAGCGCAAAGTTTCATCAAGTGCTCGCCCGGGAAGACTGGCAAAACCAGACTATCACTCATCTTAATCGCCTGCCGGCCCACCCGACCTTTTCCAGCTGGCGCGATACCGGCGCGGCACGGGAAAACCAGCCTTCGCTCAATCGCCGCCAGCTTGATGGTCAGTGGCAGTTTTCTTACGCCCGCAGCCCGTTTGACGTCGATGCCTGCTGGCTGGAAAGGGATTTGCCGGACAGCCGCAGTACGCCGGTCCCGTCTAACTGGCAAATGGAAGGCTATGACGCCCCTATCTATACCAATGTCCGTTACCCTATCGACACAACGCCGCCGCGCGTGCCAGAGGAGAACCCGACCGGCTGCTATTCGCTGATATTTCGCGTCGACGAAGGCTGGCGGACCGACGGCCAGACGCAAATTATCTTCGACGGCGTCAACTCCGCGTTCCACCTGTGGTGTAACGGCGAATGGGTCGGTTACTCGCAGGACAGTCGTCTGCCTGCGGCCTTCGATCTCACGCCATACCTTCAGGCAGGCGATAACCGCCTCTGTGTAATGGTGATGCGCTGGAGCGCGGGAAGCTGGCTGGAAGATCAGGATATGTGGCGTATGAGCGGGATCTTCCGGTCGGTCTGGCTGTTGAATAAACCGTCGTTACATCTCAGCGATGTGCAGCTCACGCCACGCCTGGATGCACTCTATCGCGATGCCGATCTGCTGGTGAATGTAAGCGTCGCCGCACCGGCATCGCAACTGGACGAACTGACGGTGAAAGTAGATCTCTGGGATAACGCGCACCGTGTCGCCAGTCACCAGCAGACACCAGGATCGCCGATAATTGATGAGCGTGGAAACTATGCTGAACGCGCGACGATTCACCTGCCGGTAGAACGCCCGGCGCTGTGGAGCGCGGAAACGCCGAACTGCTACCGCGCGGTTGTGTCCCTGTGGCGTGGAGATCATCTGCTTGAAGCCGAAGCCTGGGATATCGGTTTTCGCCGGGTGGAAATCAAAGACGGCCTGCTGCTGCTGAACGGTAAACCGCTGCTGATCCGCGGCGTCAACCGCCACGAACATCACCACCAGCGCGGGCAGGTGGTGAATGAAGAGGATATGGTGCAGGACATTCTGCTGATGAAGCAGAACAACTTCAATGCGGTGCGCTGCTCCCACTACCCTAACGCCTCGCGCTGGTACGAACTGTGCGACCATTACGGGCTGTATGTCGTTGACGAGGCCAATATTGAAACCCACGGCATGGTGCCAATGAATCGTCTTTCCGACGATCCCGCCTGGCTACCGGCCTTCAGCGCGCGCGTCAGCCGGATGCTGCAAAGCAACCGCAACCATCCGTCGATTATTATCTGGTCGCTGGGAAATGAGTCCGGTGGCGGCGGCAACCATGAAGCGATGTATCACTGGCTGAAGCGCAACGATCCCTCCCGTCCGGTGCAGTATGAAGGCGGCGGCGCCGACAGCACGACAACCGATATTATCTGCCCAATGTACGCCCGCGTCGAACGCGACCAGCGCATTCCCGAAGTGCCGAAATGGGGGATCAAGAAGTGGATCGGTTTGCCAGGCGAGCAGCGCCCGCTGATCCTCTGCGAATATGCCCATGCGATGGGGAACAGCCTGGGCAACTTTGCAGATTACTGGCAGGCGTTTCGCGACTATCCGCGCCTGCAGGGCGGTTTTATCTGGGACTGGGCCGATCAGGCCATCAGTAAAACGTTTGATGACGGCCGCGTTGGCTGGGCCTACGGCGGTGATTTTGGCGATAAACCCAACGATCGCCAGTTCTGCATGAACGGGCTGGTTTTCCCCGATCGCCGCCCGCACCCATCATTAATTGAAACCAAACACGCACAGCAGTTTTTCCAGTTCTCCCTGCTGGCGCAAAGTCCACTGCGTATCAGCATCTGCAGCGAATATCTGTTCCGCGCCACCGATAACGAACTGCTGCGCTGGCAGGTGCAAGCAGCGGGCGAAACCTTTGCGCAGGGGAGCGTCAGGCTTGCGCTTGCGCCGGAAGGACGCAACGAACTGACGCTGTGCGAGAATTTGCCGCTACCCGCCGGTGCTGAACAGGTGTGGCTGACGCTGGAAGTTATCCAGCCGCAGGCCACCGCCTGGTCCGCTGCCGGGCATCGCGTCGCCTGGCAGCAATTTCCGCTCGCCGCTCCGTTAGTTGTTCACGCACCGGCTCCCGCCGGTACTGCGCCCGCGCTGGAATGTAGCGATAACGCCTGGACCGTACGCTGCGGCGCGCAGCACTGGGTTATCGACAAACAAAGCGGTTTGTTAACCCACTGGCGGGTGGACGGTGTGCAACAACTGCTGACGCCATTGCGCGACCAGTTTGTGCGCGCGCCGCTGGATAATGATATTGGCGTCAGCGAAGTGGAACGTATCGATCCTGATGCCTGGGTGGAACGCTGGAAAAGCGCGGGTCTCTACAACCTTAGCCCGCGCTGCGTGCAGTGTGAGGCTCAGCGCCTGAACCATGAGGTGGTGATTGATTGCCGCTGGCACTATCTACGCGGCGACGAGGTGGCGATCGTCAGCCACTGGCGGATGACGTTCGATGCCGCGGGTAAGCTGCACCTGGCGATCGAGGGCGAACGCGCCGGAACCCTGCCGCCGCTGCCGCGCATCGGACTCAATTTCCAGGTTCCTGATCAGCGTAAACCGGTCTCCTGGCTTGGCTACGGCCCGCACGAAAACTACCCGGACCGCCGCAGCAGCGCCTGTTTCTCCCGCTGGGAGTTGCCGCTGGAGGAGATGACCACGCCCTATATTTTCCCGACGGAAAATGGCCTGCGCTGTGACAACAAAGCGCTGGACTGGGGACACTGGCACGTGGCGGGTAATTTCCACTTCTCTGTACAACCCTACAGCACCCGGCAGCTAATGGACACTGACCACTGGCACTGGATGAAACCGGAAAACGGCGTCTGGATCACTCTTGATGGCCAGCATATGGGTATCGGCGGCGATGACTCCTGGACTCCCAGCGTACTCCCGCAATGGCTGCTGCTGGAGACGCACTGGCACTATCAGCTAACGATTTATTTCCAATAATAAGCGGGGAATATAAGAGCCTATCCCACCAGGCGTTATTGGCGCAGACAGTTTGAACACGGCCAGCGCGGATGAACCGGAGCGTACACGCAGTACGTGAGGATTCTGAGCACTGCCCAGGTTCAAAATGACAAGCAAAATAGCCTTAATGGGATAGGCTATAAATCCCTATAATAAACAGATACATAATGTCACTCGGCTCTCATCGCGGCCGCGGGCGAATCAAAAGACGCCGTTTACAACGGTGCCGTAGGGATAAGGTCCAGGGATGGGCCGGTAATTGGCGTAGCCAATGAAGAGACAACCTGAATGACAACGTATCATAATATGGACTATTCACAATGAAACTCTCTGAACTCGCACCACGGGAACGGCATAACTTTATCTATTTTATGCTGTTCTTTTTCTTCTACTATTTCATTATGTCGGCCTACTTCCCCTTCTTTCCGGTGTGGCTGGCGGAAGTGAACCACTTAACCAAAACTGAAACGGGGATTGTTTTTTCCTCTATTTCGTTATTCGCTATCATCTTCCAGCCTATTTTTGGTCTGGTTTCCGATAAGCTTGGGCTGCGCAAGCATCTGTTGTGGACTATCACCATTTTATTAATGCTGTTTGCCCCTTTCTTTATTTTTGTCTTCTCGCCGCTATTGCAGATCAATATTATTGCAGGTGCCCTGGTGGGCGGGATCTATCTGGGAATTGTCTTCTCCAGCGGTTCCGGGGCTGTAGAAGCCTATATCGAACGCGTCAGTCGCGCTAACCGCTTTGAATATGGCAAAGTCCGTGTCTCCGGCTGTGTCGGCTGGGCCCTGTGCGCCTCGATCACCGGTATTCTGTTTGGGATTGACCCCAATATCACCTTCTGGATCGCCTCCGGTTTTGCCCTGATCCTCGGCGTACTGCTGTGGGTATCGAAGCCGGAGAGCAGCAATAGCGCTGAAGTTATCGATGCGCTTGGCGCTAACCGCAAGGCTTTTTCGATGCGCACCGCCGCTGAACTGCTGCGCATGCCGCGTTTCTGGGGCTTTATCATTTACGTGGTCGGCGTTGCCAGCGTGTATGACGTTTTCGACCAGCAGTTCGCTAATTTTTTCAAAGGATTCTTTTCCAGCCCGCAACGTGGAACCGAAGTTTTTGGCTTCGTCACCACTGGCGGAGAATTGCTCAATGCGCTGATTATGTTCTGCGCCCCGGCTATCGTTAACCGAATCGGCGCCAAGAACGCCCTGCTGACCGCAGGATTAATTATGTCCGTGCGTATTCTGGGGTCGTCTTTTGCCAGCTCGGCGGTGGAAGTGGTTATCCTGAAAATGCTGCATATGTTTGAAGTACCGTTCCTGCTGGTCGGCACCTTTAAGTATATCGCCTCTGCGTTTAATCCAAAGCTTTCGGCGACGCTATTCCTGATTGGTTTTAATTTGTCGAAACAGCTTTCGGGGGTTGTGCTCTCGGCATGGGTTGGACGGATGTATGATACCGTCGGTTTCCATCAGGCTTATCTGATTCTGGGCTGTATTACGCTGAGCTTTACCATTATTTCACTGTTTACCCTAAAAGGGAGCAAAACGCTGCTTCCGGCAACAGCGTAAAATAATACCGCCGCGGGCAGTTGCCTGCGGCTTTTCACATTTGCAGGCTGACAAAGATGATAAGGTGTGCAGGCATGCAGCGCCGACCCAGCCTGAAGAATATCGGGCCATCTGTTTTTTTATGATCTTTTCTGCCAGATATTTCGCCAATACGGCTTAACAGAAGAATTTTTTCATGCCACGAGTCAATGCCACTCTTTTAAGCTTATCCGTGTTCTCATGACTCTCGTTGAAAACGCCAAAGAAATAGCGTTCATTGTCAATGGTTTGCGACACGATCCTGTAGTTTAGCGGCTGACCGGACTTCGCGCCGTATTGCGCGGGGGTAACAGAAACCTCTGTCGCGTTATCGGCAACGCTGACCATCAGGCCGTCGCCTTTTCCACCTACCAGCATCACCTTAATTAGCGAGTGCACCATGTCCCTCCCGGGTTGAGGTCAATGATTAATTTTTGATGGCCGCAGGCTGGCAGTTGACTGTTGCGCCACCGTAGCCGGACGTGTCATGCGCAGGGAGCCGATGGGTGCTTTCGCCTTCCACTATCGGCGGTAGTGGAACACCGTCTTTATCCACTACAGGCGACGCTTTCTGACAGGTCGACGTTTTCGTTACCTCTGCGGCCCTGGCTGAGGTTTGCAGAATCAGGAGCGCCACGGGAGCAAACAGAAACGCAGTCTTCAGTACATTCTTATAGTTCATACCGGCCTTGAGTAAAAAAATTTAATTCTTATGCTGAGCGACACGTTGATTATTAGGCATAAAATCTGGCAAATGATGAAGGAAAAATGAGAAATTGTGAATCTCATTACCCCTTATTTACCTGTTATGGCCGTTAATCCGCACACAGGCGCAGAATTCTATAACCCGGAATTATCTTAATCAATTGAAATCACCGCGGCACGACAGTCCTCTGGATAAACCATCAACCCGCGCGACATCATCAGCAAACACATCGCTGATATTCGCAATAACAAATACAGGCTATTCACCAGACGCATGGCATCACTCTGGTCGCGGGGGTCTGGCCGCATAAACGAGCCGCCTGCCCCCTCTGGATTAATCCTGGAGTGTCTCACACATTTGAACTTCTCTTGTCAGCCACTAGACTTAAACAAGTCAACCAAAAGGAGAGTCCTATGTCATCGCAAGATTATGAAAACGACGCGCAAGATCTGGTGGACAAAGTCGACAATAAAGTCAATGAATTTGCCGGGGAAGCCCAACAACAATTTGGTCATGTCGTAGATTCGCCCAGGCATCAGCTCAAAGGCGCGGCCCGTAAATACGCCGCCCAGGCTTCGGATGCGGTTTCAGAAGTCTCAGAACGCGTAAAGGAAAATCCGCTGACCGGGCTACTGGCAGCCGGTGCCATCGGGCTGGTGATTGGTTTACTGGTCGGTCGGAAATAATCTCAGGCCGTCGGGCCAATGCCGTTCACTTAAGCAAATCATCGGTGTTGTCTTTTGTTTTATTTGCCTGTGGCAATCGTATTATCGGTGGTTCTGGCGAGCATGACGCGTTTTTCGTTTTCGCCTATTCAGATTCCGTGGTCTGTTCCGTTCACGATAAATTCGCGGATAGTCGTTATATCCACAGCGTGTGAACGGGCAGGGGGACGTTTCGCCCGTCCCCCTGCACCCCCGGCATGGCGCTGAAAACCTGCCGCTCCGCGGTCCGCTCCACTCCGGCTTCATCTGGCGGACCGGGCGGGACTCGACGTCCCTGTCTCGACCCGCCCTCTGGCCGCCGTCCTGGCGGCCAGTCCTGGATGCGCGCCTGCGTTCTCGCCAGGTTTCCTTGATGCGCCCAACCCCCATGCGGTGAGTCCGTTATTCGTCAGTGGCTTTTCAGAGGCTGAAAATCATAAAAAAAGTTATATCCTTTATATTTCAGCCCGTATCAGCTCAGTTAGTGAATCAACCGAATCAGATTTTCGTTTAAACCACCGATTGACAGAACCGCTCAGCCAGCCATAAACGCAACTGACAGCCCTTAACTGACAAGCATTAGGCCTCCGGGCCTGCAGATTGCTGACAACGCGCGTTTTTCAGAAATAGTCCGGCGATGCTTCGCTTGCACGGGCCGATAAAAAGCAGATAACATAATGATATTATTGTTTTTTCAAGCCAGAAAAGGCGGTAATCACCACCCGGCGAAAATGCGGACACAATATCTCAAACAGAGTTGTCATCAGCCTCAAGGCCCTACAGGTCGCAACACGCCGCCTGGTACATTCGCTAAATTTACCGCTATAATGCCCCACAATATTCAGCAGATTCAGACACCCGTATGACAAAACTCACCTTACAAGAGCAGATGCTCAAAGCCGGATTAGTAACCAGCAAAAAAATGGCCAAGGTCCAGAGAACCGCTAAAAAGTCGCGCGTTCAGGCTCGCGAAGCCAGAGAAGCCGTGGAAGAGAATAAGAGAGCGCAACTTGAGCGAGATAAGCAGCTAAGCGAGCAGCAAAAACAAGCGGCGCTGGCCAAAGAATATCAAGCTCAGATCAAGCAGCTTATTGAAATGAACAAAATCGACATTGCAAAAGGCGATATTGATTTTAACTTTACGGATAATAATTTTATTAAGAAAATGACCGTAGACAAGCTGACGCAGGCCCAGTTGATTAGCGGTCGTCTGGCTATTGTCCGCCTGGCTGTTGATCATAACGGCGAGAATAAATACGCAATCATCCCCGGGAGCGTAGCCGATAAAATCGCCCAGCGGGACGCAAGCTGCATTGTCTTAAACAGCGCGCTGAGTGAGCAGACACAGGATGAAGACGATCCTTATGCTGATTTTAAAGTGCCCGATGATTTAATGTGGTAAGCAGCGCTCGCGGAGCAGAGATCCATCGGTCACACTAAAGGCGTAGTCTGCGCGGGCATTATGCTTTACACTGCGCGCGGCAAAAATTAGGTAATGAATGATTAATCAGGCGGTAATGGCAATGAACGGAACGATCACGACATGGTTTAAAGATAAAGGCTTTGGATTTATCAAAGATGAAAACGGTGATAATCGCTATTTTCACGTGATTAAGGTTGCCAACCCTGATTTGCTTAAAAAAAACGCGGCGGTAACGTTCGAGCCCACGACAAATAACAAGGGCTTGTCATCGTATGCCGTGAAGGTCATCCCTGAAAGCAAATACATCTACATCGCAGGCGAGCGTCTTAAACTTACCTCAATCAAATCGTGGCTGGTATACAGTGAAGAGGTTTCTGCCGATACCCGCATCGATAAAGAAAATGCGGTGCTGTCTGTCGGTTTGCTGATGGGCAATATCAAGCCAAAATCAGCCGCTAAGCCCGGCGAAATGCGTTCACTGAAAAAACTGGCGATCACCACCTTCCAGGGAACGACGCTTATCTTCTCGGAAGATGAGATAGATATAGAAGCCACAGTGAAAATGCTGAAGGTGTAATCATTCCGGCCCGATCTGGCAGCCAGCGATTATTTATACCGATATCTGTCAGATTATATCTTGCTGAAATGCTGCTCAGCCCGCTTGTTTTCATCATATCGCGTTTCCCCGGGGGAACGAATAGCCAGGAACCGCACCCGCACCATTAATCCACCTGACGTTTCGCTGCGTAAAAGCCGGGGATGTGTGTGGTGCAAACGCGCAATATCGTTAACCAGCGCCAGCCCGATCCCCGCCCCCGCCTCGGTCCCCGCATTGTCAAGTCGCTGAAACGGCTGCAACGCCTGATAGATCTGCTCATCCTCAATGCCCGGACCGCTATCCTCTACCTCCAGAATGACCGCATCGTCATCACGCAGAAGCCTCGCGGTGACGGTGCCCGGTGATGGGGTATATTTCAACGCATTATCCAGCAGATTCGCACACAGTTCGCCAAGTAAAACCTCATCGCCTTCGATCCACTGCGCCGTCTGCTCGCCTTCATATCCCAGATCGATCGCTTTGCTACGGGCCTGCGCCAGACGGCTAAAACAGCTCATCTGCACCACATCATACAGATTAACCGGCAAGAACTGTCGCTCCCCCTGCTCTTTACGTTTCACCGCCGAAAGCTGTAGCAATCTCTCCGTCAACTGAATGGTATTATCCAGCGTGGCGCTCATCGCCCGCAAACTTTCGTGCCACTGCTGCGGCTGTTGACTGGCTAACGCCACCGCCGCCTGGGTTTTCAGTACCGCCAGCGGCGTTTTTAACTGATGGGACGCATCGGCGCTAAAGCGCTCCTGACGGGAGATCAGCGCGCGCAGGCGATCGATGTAGCGGTTAAAGGCGACGATCAGCAGCCGGGTCTCTGACCAGGGCAGCAGTTCCGGCAAGGGCGTCAGCAGGCCCGGTTCGCGCCGCACCATCAGCGAAGAGAGCTGACGTATCGGTCTTAATATCCGCCGCAGCAACCAGCCCACAAGCACTAACGTCAGCAGCACCAGCAGACCTTGCGATACCCAGGATGAAAACAACAAATGCCCGGCCAGATAGCGCCGGGATTGCAACGTTTCGGCAACGTAAATCTCCGCCATGCCGAAAATCGCCCCTTCGTTTACCGGCTGTAATAGCCGCGCCACGCGGATCGCTTCCCCGCGATATTGAGTATGATAAAACCATGCCAGCGCCGGATAGAGCCGGGTTCGCGAGGTCGCTGGCGGCATCGCAGGCAGATCGTCATACCCGGAAATAACCTTTCCATCCGGATCCACCACTTTGTAATAGAGCCGATCGTTCATGTTCAGTTCGAAGCTGTCGAGCACCACCCAGGGCACATTCACTTCCAGTTTATCGTCGCGCACCACCAGCCGTTCCGCCACCGTTCTGGCAGAAGAGAGCAGCGTCCTGTCGTAGGCCTGGGTTGCAGCCTGTAGCGCGCTAACGTAGCTGTTAAAGGCGGAAAGCGCCCATAGCAGCACCAGCGGCAATCCGAGGAATAGCAGCAGTTGCAGATACAGCGACTGGGGTTTAGCCCACCTCATCGCCGCACTCCAGCACGTAACCCAGCCCACGCAGGGTGGTGATCCGCACGTTACTGCCCTGTAATTTTTTGCGCAGACGATGGATATAGAGTTCGATGCTCTCCGGGCTGACCTCATCGCTCAGGCTGAAGACCTGTTCAAACAGCTGCTGGCGCGACACCGGTCGCGTTCTGCGGTACATCAATACCGTCAGCAACGCCTGCTCACGCGGGGTCAGCGCCAGCGGCTGCGCCTGAAGCAAAAAGTAACCTTCATCGTGAAACGCCAGATCGCCAAGCTGCTGTAACTCCTGCACCTGGCCCGCGCTGCGCCGCAGTAATGCCCGTAATCGCGCATCCAGCTCTTCGATTTCAAACGGTTTTGGCAGATAGTCATCCGCCCCGACATTCAGCCCTTTCACCCGATCCGCCACCGCGCTGCGCGCCGTCAGCAGCAGCACCGGCAGCGTTTGTCCACGCTTGCGCAGGCGTTGCACCACATCCAGCCCGTCCAGTCCAGGCATATTGATGTCCAGCACCGCCAGCGCGTAGCTTTCACTGTGCAGAAGATGATCGGCCGCCAGGCCATCGAATACGCAGTCCACGGCAAAACCGTTTTGCGCCAGCGCTTTCTCCAGCCAGTGAGCCAGCTCACGGTTATCTTCCGCTAATAAGAGACGCATATCACATCCTGTAAAGTTTCTGCCCCATTGAAAGGGAATTGAAAGGTTATTGTTTTAACAATCACGCAACCGTACTGCTACATGTCGGTTCACATAATCACAAAAATCTTCTTCCGTACCTGAAAATTCGGACATCCGCGTGAGGATAAACAATGAAAAAACAATTACTTCGCACCCTTACTGCAAGCATTTTACTGATGAGTACCGCTGTACTGGCGCAGGACGCACCGTCGCGCACCGAATGCATCGCCCCGGCCAAACCCGGCGGCGGATTCGACCTTACCTGTAAGCTGATTCAGGTGAGCATGATGGAAACCGGCGCAATCGATAAACCGATGCGCGTCACTTATATGCCGGGCGGCGTCGGCGCGGTGGCCTATAACGCGATTGTCGCCCAGCGTCCTGGCGAACCGGGAACGCTGGTCGCCTTCTCCGGTGGATCGCTGCTCAATTTGTCGCAGGGGAAATTTGGTCGTTACGGTGTGGATGATGTGCGCTGGCTGGCGAGTGTGGGGACCGACTACGGGATGATCGCCGTGCGCGCCGACTCCCCGTGGAAGTCGCTGAAGGATCTGCTGAGCGCCATGGAAAAAAAACCTGAGAGCGTGGTCATTGGCGCAGGCGCGTCAATCGGCAGCCAGGACTGGATGAAGGCGGCGCTACTGGCGCAGAAGGCCAATGTTGATCCGCACAAGATGCGCTACGTGGCGTTTGAAGGCGGCGGCGAACCGGTTACGGCGCTGATGGGCAACCATGTGCAGGTGGTTTCCGGCGACCTCAGTGAAATGGTGCCTTACCTGAGCGGCGATAAAATTCGCGTGCTGGCGGTATTTGCTGAACAACGCCTGCCGGGTCAGTTAGCCAACGTCCCGACCGCCAAAGAGCAAGGATACGACCTGGTCTGGCCGATCATTCGTGGCTTTTACGTGGGGCCGAAAGTCAGCGATGCCGACTACCAGTGGTGGGTGGAGACCTTCAAAAAACTCCAGCAGACCGACGAGTTTAAAAAGCAGCGCGATCTGCGCGGTCTGTTTGCATTCGATATGACCGGCAAACAGCTTGACGACTACGTCAAAAAACAGGTCACCGATTACCGCGAACAGGCGAAAGCCTTCGGCCTCGCGAAATAGCTCAGGAGGCACTCATGAGCGATCGTATTTTTGCCGGGATCTGGCTGTTGCTCTGCATTGCCGGGCTGTTTATCGCCTGGCAGATTCACAGTGAATACAGCTACGAACCGGTGGGCCCTCGCCCGTTTCCGCTGGGTATTCTCGGTCTGATGGCGTTCTGCGCGCTGGCGCTGTTATTGCGCCATCCCGATACCGTTAACTGGCCTCACCGCCATGTGTTGCAAAAGCTGCTGACGATGGTCATCGTCCTGCTGATGTATGCCTGGGGTTTTGAATGGCTGGGCTTTCCGATTGCCACCGCCATTCTCACCCTGGTCATCGGCATTCTGTTCGGCGCAACGATCCCGGCAGCGGGTATTTCCGGCGCGGTTCTCGGCACCCTGCTGTGGTATGCCTTCGACCGCCTGCTTGATGTCACCTTACCTCTCGGCGCCTGGCTGAGTTAACGGAGAAACGATGGATACCTGGATATATCTTTCTCAGGGTTTTGCGGTGGCCATGACGCCGGAGAATCTGATAATTGCCCTGATCGGCTGCTTCGTCGGCACCATTGTCGGCCTGCTGCCGGGGCTTGGGCCGATTAACGGCGTGGCGATTTTACTGCCGCTGGCTTTCGCCCTGCATCTGCCTGCGGAATCCGCGCTGATCCTGCTGGCGACGGTTTATATCGGCTGTGAATATGGTGGGCGTATTTCGTCGATTCTGCTCAACGTGCCCGGCGATGCGGCGGCGATCATGACCGCGCTCGACGGGTATCCGATGGCGCAACAGGGTCGAGGCGGTATCGCCCTCTCCATCTCAGCGGTCAGCTCGTTTTTTGGTTCGATCATTGCCATCGGCGGGATCATCCTGTTCGCACCGCTGCTGGCGCAATGGTCGCTGGCGTTTGGTCCGGCGGAATACTTTGCGCTAATGGTCTTTGCCATCGCCTGCCTCGGCAGCATGATGGCGCAAAACCCGCTGAAATCATTTCTGGCCGCGCTGATCGGTCTGGGTCTGGCGACCGTCGGCGTGGACGCCAACACCGGGGTTTATCGCTTTACCTTTGACAGCGTTCATCTCTCCGACGGTGTGCAGTTCATCGTGGTGGTGATCGGCTTGTTCTCGGTCTCAGAAATACTCTTAATGCTCGAACATACCAGCAGCGGCCAGAAGCTGGTACGCAAAACCGGGCGTATGTTGTTTAACGCCAGAGAAGGGGCGCAGTGCGTGGGCGCGACGTTACGCTCATCGGTGATCGGCTTCTTCGTCGGCGTGCTGCCGGGCGCAGGCGCCACCATCGCCAGCGCCATCACCTACATGACCGAGAAAAAGCTCAGCGGCAACAGCGACAGCTTCGGCAAAGGCGATATCCGTGGCGTGGCGGCACCGGAAGCCGCCAACAACGCCTCAGCCTGCGGCTCGTTTATCCCGATGCTGACCCTTGGCGTGCCAGGTTCCGGCACCACGGCGGTAATGATGGGCGCGCTGACGCTGTATAACATCACGCCAGGACCGGCGATGTTCACCGAACAACCGGATATCGTCTGGGGGCTGATCGCCGCGCTGCTGATCGCCAACGTGATGCTGCTGGTGATGAACATCCCGCTGATTGGCCTGTTCACCCGCATGCTGACCATCCCGCTGTGGTTCCTTGTCCCGGCGATTGCCGCCGTGTCCGCGGTCGGCGTGTACGCGGTACACAGCACCACGTTCGATCTGGTGCTGATGGTGGCGCTCGGCATACTGGGCTACATTCTGCGTAAAATGCATTTCCCCATGTCGCCGCTGATCCTCGGCTTTGTGCTTGGCGAGATGCTGGAGCAAAACCTGCGCCGGGCGCTCTCTATCAGCAACGGCAATATGGCGATTCTGTGGGAGAGCGGCGTGACGAAAGCGCTGCTGACGATGGCGATAGCGGTAATTGTCATCCCGCCGCTGCTGCGCCTTATTCGCAAACGCAACAATAAGCCACAGGTGGATATCGGTTAATGGATTGCCGGATGGCATTACGCCATCCGGCGGAAATAGCGGCACAATAACTTACTCTGCATAACACAAAACAATTGCCCGGCGGCGCATCCGCTTGCACGGGCCTACAGGTGATGTATAACCTGTTGATATTGTAGAAAATTAAGGCAAAATAAGGCGCGGCCGTCATCAGCCAGAAATCCTGCCCCATATCTAAACAGATTCGTCAGTATATTTTACTCCTGCTTGTGTACAGGGCCCGTTGCTCAATCAACTGCGCCGCGATGCTGACGGCAATTTCGGCCGGAGTTTCGCTTTTAATCTTAATCCCGATTGGCGCGGTAATCCGCGCGATATCATGCTCATTAAACCCGTCTGCTTTTATGGCGGCGGTGAGCGTCGCAATTTTTGTCCGGCTACCGGCAACGCCGATATAGTAAGCCGATGTTCTTAATGCGAACCGCAAAACTTCGTAATCACACTTGTGTCCGCGCGTAATGATAACGATACAATCCTGCGGCTGGATCGTAATCTCGTCAGCAAGGTTAACATAATCCAATGTATGCACCTCTTCGGCACAGGGGAAAAGCTCACGGGTGGAGTATTCCGCTCTGTCGTCGGTCACGGTGCAACGAAAATTCAACTGTTCGAGTAAAGGAATAAGCGCCTGAGCAATATGCCCGCCGCCAAAGACATAAATACGGCCCGAATTCATCAGCTTTTGTATATAGCACGTTCCTGCTGGCGTTTCTGTCTTGCCCGCCGGGTAGTCTTGCTCGCCCCTCCGTTCAGGAACGAATACCGGGGAGAGGCCGAAAAGTCCCTCTTCGCGACTGTAAAACCCAAATTCAACACCGGTATAAGGAAGCATAAGCCATCCTGTTTTATGCTTTTCCGAATGGTCACAGGCGACCGTCAGGGTCGATTGATTCACCTCGGAGGGGTAAATATACGTGAAAAGCAGATCCACGTTGCCCCCGCAAACCATGCCGATCCGGGTCAGCTGATACTTTCTTAACCCTCCCTGCCCGGTAGCCAGAAGGCTTTGCGCCGACTGAACTGCGCTATACTCCAGCACACCGCCGCCAATAGTACCGCCCAGTCGGCCATCTTCGCCAACAACCATGCTGGCGCCTGCGTGGCGCGGGGCGCTGCCCATTTCCGCTACCACCGTGACAAGCTGGGTCGCTTGCCCCCTCTTGCAGCGTTCCAGCAAGAGTGCGAAAAGTGTTTTCATCGTCCGTTCCTTCAGCAAAGATATAATGCTCACTTAACTCTGTTAGTGATTGCCTTTTCGATAGCCAAAGCCTGTTGCCATCTGTCGTCATGGGCCAACACCGCGTCTTTCGTCAGACATTTCCCCATACTGGCGGTAAAGCGTTCCTGAAGAGTGACCTTTTTCGTGCCGTACATCCTTTTATCAGCGAGAAAAAGCACATGCGCTTCGCTAATGGGCTCGCTCAAAGTTATGTCGTGGTGCAGTTCAACAATACGGGCAACCTGCAAATACCCCCTCGCCCTCAGTATTGCTGCGGCTTTGTGCGGATGGCTTTTCCCTTCTCGCCGGGCCATATCATGAAGAAGCGCGGCGGCCCGTAACCGCCCGGGGGATAAAATTATCCCGTCACGCTGCAAACTCGTGCTAATCCTGAGCGCCTCTTCGCAGACGGCCAGGCTGTGCGCGCGCACGGGTTCCGGCGTTGCGCATAAACGCCAGAGTTCCCGAATCTCTTCATCTGACGGGATATCGTCAGGACTTTTACCTGTGGCCGTCACGGCAAATGCGCCGTTGGCATAGCGCAAAACCGTAATACTGCCGTAGGGCAGACGTATTAGCGCATCATGTCGGGGGTCGAGATGCATAAGCTTCCACAACAGTGCGCGAATAGCGCCCTCGTGGGTTATCGCCACAATATCGGAGCCCTCTCTTTCCGCGATCTCCCTGAGCGTCGTTTCCATACGCGTCGCCCCGCTATCCAGGCTTTCGCCGCCGGGAGGCATCAGCGCCCAGTTCCGCCCCCGCCTGGCATACAGCTCAGGATATCTGGCGCGTATCGCCTCAAAACGCATCCCTTCCCACTCGCCGACGGCAATTTCATCCAGGCCCGACGATACGGATATTTTCCGTTTCCCTGTAGCAAGCCGCTCAGCCGTTTCGCGACTGCGCCTGAGACGGCTGCAATACAGCGCGTATTCCATCCCGGAGAAACACGGGATCAACGCCGAGGATTGCGTGAGGCCTTCAGGCGCCAGGGGAAAATCACTCCCGTTTCCCAGACAATAACGCCTGTTGTCCGGCGTTTGCGGACGGCCGTGACGGACGAGAAAAATGCCGGGCATAAAAATCGCCTCAATTCCTGACGATCAACACGCTACCGTGCAGATCGCAAAGTGGGACCAGACAAAGCCGACCGGCCTGGTTTTCAAAATCAGACATCGCCTGTTTCACCCCCGGAAAACGCGCGTTGTGGTAATCATGCAGCAGGATGCAGCCATTTGGGACAAGCCGGGGATAGAACCATTCAAGGCCGCTCAGCGTCGGCGCGTATAGGTCAGCGTCCAGACTCACAAAGGCGAAGCGTTCTTCAATACCGGTTGCCGTGCCCGGGAAATGACCTTCCCGAATGATCACCCGCGCCTGATGGGGCATCCTCGCCATCACCGCCTCCACGCTGGTGGCACAGAACTCATCCCGGCGCACCGGCGGAAAACCGTGCGCCTTTTCTGTATCTATGTCTGATTCAGCAAACCCACGGAACGTATCAAACAGGTACAGCGATTTGTCCGGGAAAACCGCGTTCAGAAGACGGGCGAAATTGCCCTGGTAGACGCCAAGTTCGGCTACTACGCCTTCGGTGTGAAGCTCATTGAGCCGTCCGGCAATCCTCCTGGTCATCGCGCCGCGTATATCGATCGCCGGTTGTAAAGTATCCAGCCGGAAGATTGGCCCGTGGTAGCCTGCCGCTCTGGCCTGTTGTTCCAGTTCCAGCCCGCGTTCTTTTGCCGCAACGCTGACAAAAACAACGTCAGGCCGGAGCGCAAGCGCTGCAGCAACCGACAGCACAGGCGGATAATGCGCCGTTGACTGCCGCGTCGCCGCGTTGTCGCCAAAGGCCAGGAGTTGCAACGCCTGTTCATTAAGCAACAACGCAGCATTTCTGCCCATCTGTCCCGCGCCCAGCAATACCACGGTTTTCATAATCCCCTTCCCGTCTGGTTCATACCTGGCGCGCCCTGGGCATATAGCCGGGCGGCGCGATCACATACGATAGTGAAGTCGTCATCCGTATCCATATCCAGAAGGATCGCGCTGTCCCCGACAGCCACCGGCCTGCGCGGCAACGTCATCAGGGCGCCCCGCAGGCCATCCCGCCCCGCCATCGCACATATACCAGCAAAGTAAGCTGCCGGGATCACCGGCGGGTGTCCCTGCCTATTTTCAAACTCAGGAATGAGTACATCCCCCGGATGATGCCGCGCGGCCGCAAGCAGAAGGCGCACCGTATCCTGCTGTACCAGGGGAATATCCACGGGATGTACGAAACATCCCGAACAGGCTGGCGCAAGCGCGATAAGATGCTGCAGGCCGATACGGACCGTGGAAAACATGCCCCGCCGCGCATCGGGATTTTGCACGTAATTCAGCCCGAGACGTTGCGCTTCGGCAGCCAGCGCCGCCTGATTGACCTGCCCGCCAACCAGCAGAACCGGCGAAACGTCCGCCGCCGAATATATCCAGGCCAGGTTTTCGAGCGCGCTGCGGCTGCCATCCATAAAAGGAATGGACAGCAGCGGTTTAAAGCCCTGACGCATGCGTGTAGAAAATCCTGCCGCCAGGATGAGCGAGGCATACTTTCCGGCGAACATGTCAACCTCCGCGTTTACACGTAGACCTACTCGCGCGCGTTCTGCAGCCGCAGTACCGCAGTTTTGATAAGACTCTTTATCTCATTGATTTTATATCTGTTTTTATCAAGCGGAATCGCGCCATTTACGGCCAGTTCCGCGACGGCTTTCGCAATCTGCGCATCAGGCTTTTTGTTCAGCAGATAGCGCTCCCCCGCG
This sequence comes from Klebsiella sp. KE9456, assembly GCF_043832615.1. Classification (NCBI taxonomy): domain Bacteria; kingdom Pseudomonadati; phylum Pseudomonadota; class Gammaproteobacteria; order Enterobacterales; family Enterobacteriaceae; genus Klebsiella; species Klebsiella sp. KE9456. The sequence goes on along the minus strand of NZ_JBDYQK010000012.1, from coordinate 60,149 downwards.
TGACAGCGTAACGGAACCGGCGCAACGCCCCCCATGACTAACCGGGCTTTGGTAATTTTGCCGTCCTGAACGGTAAAAAGGCTGGCCAGGCTGACAATGGCGAAGTCTATGGCGTCGCGCAGACGAAACTTGTCATAATGGCCGATACTTTCCTTCGGCAAAGGGATCTCGATACTTTCGACAAGCTCTCCGGGCGCAAGACAATCCGTTACTTTCAGCGTCGATCCGCAAAATTCATCTGCCGGGACAATGCGCTGCGTCGTGTGGATACGCGCGTCCAGGACCATTAATACCGGTGCCAAATCAGAAGGGTTGACCGCATAGCAGCCGCAATTCAGACAGCGCGCCGCTTCCGCGAGCGCCTGGTCCATCGGCAGGCTGAAGGCGTCCTCTTTTTTGATATTACGCGCAGCCACGGGCAACTCTGTGAGTCTGGCTTGCTGGTATTTTTTAATGCCTGAAGGATCAAGAGAGAGGAACTGAACGCCTGTGGCCTCGTTCGCTTTATCGACATTTCCCTCATAGTTTTCCTGGCAACCCAGATACCTGTTTATGCTGCGGCTCGCGTTATGCCCCGTTGCAACCGCATTGATGACCGTGGACGGCCCGGTAACGATGTCGCCTCCCGCGAATACGCCGCGACGGCTGGTCATCTGCGAACCAACATCTACGCCTATCAGGCCTCTGCGCGTCAGTTGCATGTCATACTTCTCGTCAAGGAAAGAGAGGTCGCCCGCCTGTCCGACGGCCATCAGGATATTGTCGGCTGCAATGTCCTTTTTCTCGCTGTCATCATAGTGCGGGTTGAAAGCGCCTTTCGCATCGCGAACCGCAACGCAGCGTTTGAGCCGCATGCCCGTGACGACGCCGTTATCGGCCAGGACTTTATCGAGCCCCCATTGCGGCATAATGATGATGCCTTCTTCTCTGGCACGGGCCACCTCGTCGCGGCCCGCAGGCATCTCTTCTTCGGATTCAAGACAGGCGAGAATTACCGTCTGCGCGCCCAGGCGTCGGGCGGTGATCGCGACGTCCATCGCGACGTTGCCTCCCCCGGCCACGAGAACGCGGTTGCCGATCTTGCCTTCCATCCGGGTATTGATATCCACCAGAAAATCCAGACCGTACATAGTCAGTTCTTCGCCGGGAATACCGAGGGTGGGACGTTTCCAGGTTCCCGGCGCGTAATAGACGCTGTCGTACTGTTTTTCCAGATCGGCGGGAGTGACATCCTGACCAATTCTGGTGTCGAGGACAAAAGCAATCCCCATATGTTGCAGCAGTTCAGTGAATGTTCTGACAAGTTGTTTGGGCAAGCGGTAATTGGGAATGGCGTACATCAGCATTCCGCCCGCTTTCGGTCTGGCATCGTAAACCGTTACGCGATGCCCGGCTTTACGGAGGTAAAAAGCGGCGGCGAGGCCCGAAGGACCGGCCCCGACAATGGCAACTGACTTACCGGTGTCCCACTGTGGAGGGGCATAAAATTCACGGCCATTTTCCAGAATATAGTCGCCAACGCTGCGCTCCACCTCGCGTATCGCCACGCTGTCATCGGTATGCCCGCGGTTACAGCCAGACTGGCAAAAATGCGCGCAGACCCTGCTGGTCAGCATCGGCATCGGGTTAGCCTGCATAAGGATGCGCGCGGCGGCTTTTTTATTCCCTTTACGCAACTGCTCCATATAGGCAGGGATATCCGTGCTGGCGGGACAGTGCTGGCTACAGGGCGTGGCGTGGGTTTTCATGCCGCCAAAGATGGAATGATACCGGTTGTCTCCCTGGATAGCGTAGCAGGTGTCGCCCCCTTTTCTGGCGCATACCATCCGCCCGCCGCCCTCATGTGGGTAACGATAAAACCAACAGCGCACGTCCTGGCAGAGATTTCCCCCAATAGTGCCCCGGTTTCGAATGTTGGGAGACGCGACGGAATGGGCCGCTTCGGCGAGTATCGGGACCGCGTCAAGAATCGTCTTGTCTTCCGCGATATCGCTTAGTTTCGCTGTTGCGCCGATATACAGCCTATTCCCGTTGATGTAGATGCCATCGGCCCCCGGGATCCACAACAGGCTGACCAGTGAATCCGGGTATTCCGGTAAAATGGCTGTTTTCATGCCGCCCAGGAGATCGGTTCCCCCGGCAAGAGGACGTGAGCCATGTTTTACGTAATCGGCAGCGTCGGCAAAACTTTCGGCGCGATAATAGTAAAAATTTTTCATGGTGACCTCCTATGCGACTTTACCAAGGGCCTGCAAAATAACGTCCGGGGTTGCGGGATACTGAGCAACCTGAATGCCGATGGCGTTGGAAATGGCTTGCATGGTCGCGCTGGCCGCCGAAGCGCCTGCGATTTCCCCTACCCCGACGGCCTTAAACTGGAAGGTATCGAATTGCGACTGCAATATTGATGTTTCGTATACCGGGAACTCATTGAACGGACGCCATTTGTATTCAAGCATGTTAAATGTCAGCGTCCGGTGAGTGATGGGATCGATAATGTGTTCTTCGTAAATGGCGGTATCAAGAGATGCGGCCCCGATACCTCCCTGGCACTGCATTTCCAGCATCGACGGGTCGATTGTCTGGCCGGAGTCCGTCCCGCCCACCATGCGAACGACATCCACTTTTCCGGTTTCTTTGTTTACCTCCACTTCGATAAGCACCATAAAAAAGTTGGGGGTGGAAAAGTTTTCCAGATGCTGGCCGTAGCCTGTCAGGGTCAGATCCGGCGGAATCAGTTTCTTCCAGCTAACAAACTGGTCAGGCCGCGCTTTACTGCTCACGCCAAAATCGCGTAATTCCATAGCGTCCATCGATATATCAAGATGGTGCACAGCCAGTTCGCACAATTTCTTTTTCGCGTTTTCCGCGGCATTACTGACGGCATGGCCATATGTAATGGTGCCGCGGCTACCGCAAAGGCCGAAACCGGTCGGGTTGATTTTCGTGGACGGCGGCGTCAGCTCAACGCGCTCATAGGGGACGTTAAGTATTTCGGCCACCATTTTCGCTATATTGCTGCGCTGCCCCATGCCGGACTCGGTGATGTCCGTTTGCAGAATGACCCGAGCCTTATCGCCAACCATATCGGGCACGATGCGTACATAAGCTTCGGTGTTATCTTCGCCAACGTCGGCATTACCGATAATGCTGCATCCTACGCCCCGCACCCGAGTCCCGTCTTCGCTGGTCCAGGTCGGCACGCCCCATCCTTTCCACTTGTCTTTCCAGCCAAATTTCGCGGCGGCCGCTTCAATGGCCGGAACATAATTAATGGAATGGGCGATCCACAATCTGCCATCGCGCCAGATATAGGGGTCGCCGTCTGAAACGTAGTTTTTCTTATAGCACTCGACAGGATCAAAATTGCCCGCCTGCATGGCTCTGGCCATCAGGAGCGAGAGACAACTGTTCAGCTCCTGGCCGCCATATCCGCGCACAATACCAGCCGGCTGTTTATTGGTGACAATGCAATAGGTGTCCAGATCCCAGTTGGCGCATTTAGCCATCACTAACTGCGCCTCGCCAATGCCCACGCTGATCTGGCCTTGCGTCGTATTGCAAAAGGCGCCGGTATCGACAAACCACTGGGCTTTGACAGCCCGCACAACGCCCTCTTTGTCCATACCGATTTTCGCTTTAACCTGGCTGCCAAGACGGGTTTCAGAGCAGATCAACTGTTCTGCCTTCGTCTGGTAGAATTTGACCGGACGCCCCGTGTGCCGGGAAAGAATGGCCGCCGAAATCACCGGAACCACCATACTTTGCTTGTTGCCATAGCTGCCGCCGACGTTGAAGCTGCGGACATGAAGATTACAGTCCGGGATGACGCTGACGCCGAATACCTCCAGAATGCGGCAACTTTGCGTGGTGGCCCAAATGCTGTAATCGTTGCCCCCATCCCAACTGACGATTGCGCCGGGCGGTTCCGGTGCGAGCGGCGCGGCCATTTTCGCAAACTCGACGGTGTCTTCAGCGCAAATCGCGCACTCGTCAAACCCTTTTTCCACATCCCCACGGATGAGATGCCAGAACGGCCCGTCCTTCTGGAAGGGAGGATAGCCGGGCGTCACAATGTTATTTTTAAACTCTTTGTATAACTGCGTAACCCCCTCTTTCACCGCATCAATGCCGTTGGTGATAACCGGGAGTTGCTCGTACTCAACCTCGATCAGGTCGATCGCTTCCATCGCTATTTCTGCGCTTTCCGCAGCAACCAGGGCCACCGTATCGCCGATATACTGCATTTCTTGCCCGAGAATAGGTTTTGACGGCGGGTATCCCAGCAGCCAGGTCGGATCGGCCTCTTTATATGTCAATACCGCCGCAACGCCTTTCAACGCTTTGGCCTTTTCCGTATTAATAGAAATAATGCGTGCGTGCGCATAGGGAGACTTCAGGGATTTTCCTGTCAGCATTCTCGGCAGGCTGAAATCGTCGAGGAAGGTCGTCTTCCCGGTGACGATGCCCTGCGCATCTTTACGAGGAACATTGACTTTGCCGATGTAGCGGTAATTTTCAGGCTTGTAATCGTCAGAATACATTTACTGTTCCTCGCTTTTTCTGGTGAAGGCGTCCATGGCCTCAAGCACGTGGTACTGGCTGATACAACGGCAGAAATTACCGCTAAGCGCGTCTTTCACCTGATCCGGCGTAGGAGCCGCTTCCTTATTCAACAACGCCCTGGCGGACATGATGATCCCCGGCGTACAGAAACCGCACTGGAAGGCGTAATGGTCGATAAATGCTTGTTGCACAGGGTCAAGAACCCCTGTCCGGGGGTCAGCCAGTCCCTCAATAGTGGTAATGTCTTTCCCGTCCGTTTCGACCGTCAGCAACATGCAGGACAGGACGGCCCGACCGTCCATGATGACGGTACAGCAGCCGCAGGAGCCTTCCCCACATGCCGCCTTTGTGCCCGTTAAGGCCAGTCGCGTGCGTAACGTTTCCGATAAGGTTTCTCCACAAGGGATCTGCCCGAGTTTATCTCCTACTGAAAAGTCATATTCCAGTCCATTAACATGTAAGGAAATCGATTCGGTTTTCATATAAATGCGTCCTTGATTGAATACAAGGGAATAAGGTAAGGCTGTGTATTGAATTCAATACACAAGATGCGCCTGGATAATTATCCCTTTATATGGCCACAATAAGACACGATATTCACTGGCTTAGCGTCTGCCCCATTAGGGCTATTTCACCTGTTATTTGTCCCTGGGCAGTGTTCACACTAATTCGAGCAGCAGGACAAACAGTTAGCCGATTTGAACAGCGCTGACTCCAAAGGCTGATTTCTGGTGAGGGTCATGGGTATCCCTCATCAATCCCCAGACGTTACTGAAATATGACGGGTATAATCCAATAAAAATGACAATTAAAAACAAGCGACAGGAATACTTATCTGTTGAGGCAGCAATTACCCAACATTTTTTAGATAATGCGCAACATATATTTACTTTTCTTACCCTTAGCCGTGACGCCGTCAGCCCTGAATAAATAACCATGAAAACGCAATCGGTCATTATCTGGATGAATGGAATTTAACACTACTCTGAATATGGATACAGAGGAAAAATGGAAAGTTACATTCAAAAAATGGAATGAAAGAGGCGAAAAACGCTTTGCACATTGATACTACACGGTTGTCCATGCATCAATGTACGGGTTGATCGTCCCTGTGTCGACGTGCTGGACCAATAAGCAGGCTGAATCAGTAAGGATGCATCAGCCTTGACGCCTGTCGTGTTCTGAGAGGGTCAAAGCATGCGGTTCATTTTTTTACAGTGCTCCACCAGAAAGTCGACAAACAGCCTGACGCGTTTCGGTAACTGGCTATTTACCATGACTACACTGAGATCCACACTGGGAAATACCCACCCCGCCAACACCGGAACAAGCGTCCCTGCGGCTAAATATCCGGCGACCATCGGCGGGTCCGCCCAGGTTACTCCGCTCCCCGCCAGCGCAATCTCCAGCGCCAGATTGGGGTTATTAACGGTGTGAGCCGGGTGGATGAGCGTACTTTCTTTTTTGTCACCGTTACTCATCACCCATACATTACCCTGCTGGGAAACGGCGATGCAGGGCAAACCGGCAAGATCCGCCGGGCGTTGCGGGGTGGGATAACGTTTCAGTAACGAAGGGGAACAATAAAGCGAAGGTTGCAGCGATGCCAGTGTATGCACTCTCAGCCCGGAATCAGGCAGGATGCCAGCCCTGATGTCCAAATCATAGGGTTCTAACAGCAAATCGACCCAGCGAGAAGAAAACGTAACATGCAAACATATATCGGGCCATCGCGCGGTGAAATTCCCCACCACGCCCTGAAGATAGCTGTGGTAGATATCCCCGGCGACAGCGAAACGCACGCACCCGGCAGCAACGTTAGCCTCGCGGGCGAGATTTTCACAGGCATCGTCGGCTTCGGCAACGATCGTCTCGCATCGCTTGAAAAAGATCTTCCCGCTTTCCGTCACCTCAACATTCCGTGAGTTCCGCACCAACAAGGGGATTCCCAGCCGTTTTTCCATAGAACTTATTCTGCTCGAAAGCGTGGAAACAGGCATACCGAGGGTATCTGCGGCTCTGGTGAAGCTTTTATGCCGGGCGACAGCAATAAATAATGGCATGTCCCGCAGTACTTTATTCACGATTATTCACTCCATTGGCCGAATGAACAGGATATTGCAGCTAAGCAACAAGCGCAGTCATCCCGGAATACCAGGATAATTGACGGTAGGAGGGAGAATACGGTCAATGCTGCTGCAATCAATATTAACCATACAGTTAGTAATGTCTATGCGGCGTGCTATATTTTGTCTGACCTTTGCTTTTTAACGTCAAAACGTCAGAGTTAATCCTTTAAAAACAAAATGATAAATAACATCATAAAAGGAAAATTTCGACTAAAAGTGACACGCCTTCTGTCACAGCTAACAGTAGCACCGATACCAACGCACACGTCCAGACGGCTCTGATAGCCTGTGATTTTCTCAGAATTTAAAATTTATTTGGGGAAGTGATTCCACCCTCTGGGCCGCCGTGCTGGCGGCCACTCCTTGATGCCCCCACCCCCATCGGTGATGCCGCACTCAGTCAGCGGCCAGCCGGGGGCTGAATGTCATGAAAAAACAGGCGATATCCATCAGCCCTCGCACTGCATCGGAGCAGTAAACAAAACAGCATAAAACGCCGATGGCTCGCTTAACTGACCGGCATTGGGTATCAAGTCCGGTTTCCTTTGACTCGACAAAACGCGCTACTCGCTGAGCCCGCGATTTTCCAGCATCGGGCCAATTTCAGGATCGTGCCCGCGCCACTGGCGGTAAAGTTCCGCTAAATCAGTGCTATTCCCGCGTGACAGAATTGCTTCACGGAAACGCTGGCCATTTTCACGGGTTAAACCGCCCTGTTCGACAAACCACTGATAGCCGTCATCCGCCAGCATCTGCGTCCACAGGTAAGCGTAATAGCCTGCCGCATAACCGCCGCCGAAGATATGGGAGAAATAGCTGCTGCGATAACGTGGCGGGACGGCAGGCAAATCCATCTTTTCCGCATGCAAGGATGCGGCTTCAAAAGTATCAACATCCAGAGGCAGCGTGTCTGCCTTCACGCTGTGCCAGTGCATATCCAGCAGCGCGGCTGCCAGCAGTTCACTCATGTCGTAGCCTTTATTAAACTTCGCCGCGCGGAACATGCCGTCGCGCAGCGCTTCAGGCATCGGCTCGCCAGTCTGGTGATGCCGCGCATAATGGGCAAACACCTGCGGCTCGCTGGCCCAGTGTTCATAAATCTGCGAAGGAAACTCGACAAAATCCCGCGGCGTATTCGTCCCTGACAAACTGGCGTACCGCTGGCTGGCAAACAGGCCGTGCAGCGTATGGCCAAATTCATGGAATAACGTGATAACCTCATCCCAGGAAAGCAATGCGCTGTGACCTGCTTTAGGTTTCTGGTAGTTGCAGACGTTGTAAATAACCGGCCGCTGCGCACGGAGCGTGGATTGCTCGACAAAAACGCCCATCCACGCCCCACCACTTTTGCTGTCACGCGAAAAATAGTCACCGTAGAACAGCGCAATTCCTTCCCCGTTAGCGTCAAAAATTTCCCAAACCCGTACGTCCGGGTGATAAACCGGAATATCAAAGCGCTCAACGAAGCGAATGCCGAAGAGCTGGGTTGCAGCCCAGAACACGCCATCGCGCAGGACACGGTCAAGAGCAAAATAGGGTTTTAGCTGCGCCTCGTCGATAGTAAATCTCGCCCGACGCACCTGCTCTGCATAATAGAGCCAGTCCCAGGCCGCCGCGCGGAAATCACCGCCTTCATCATCAATCACCTGCTGAATATCGGCCAGTTCCCTCTCTGCTCTGGCTCGCGCCGCCGGCGCGATTCGCCGCATAAAAGCAAAGGCCGCTGCCGGCGTGCCCGCCATCTGATCCGCCATCGACCAACTGGCAAAATCGTCAGCGCCCAGCAATTGCGCTTTACGTGCACGGAGCCCCGCCAGCCGCAGAACCAGTTCCCGCGTATCATTGGCATCGCCTTTCTGATTTCGCGTCCAGCCCGTTGCAAACAGATTTTCCCGCGTCTGCCTGTCCTGTAATGCGAGCAGCGCAGGCTGTTGCGTGGTATTGAGTAAAGAAAGAAACCAGCCCCCGCTTAGCCCTTTTTCCTGTGCCGCTTCTGCCGCGGCGAGAATCTCATCTTCACGAAGTCCCGTAAGCTGGTGTGCATATTCGACCACCAGCCCGCCCGACTTCGCCGCCGCCAGCAAACGCTGCTGAAACTGGCTTTGCAGCCCGGCCGCTTCGGTATTCAGCCCCCGCAGCATCGTTTTTTGCGCGTCGTCCAGCGTCGCGCCCGCGAGAGTAAAACGCTGCCAGGTTACCTCCAGCAGACGGCGGGACTCGGCATCCAGAGAGAGCGTCTCTCGCCTTTCCCATACTGTTTTCACTCGCTGAAACAGCGCATCATTAAGCCAGATGTCATTGCTCAGCTCAGCCAGTTCAGCGGAGAACTGTTCATCCAGCGCCTGAATTGTCGGGTTGGTGTTCGCACCTGCCATGGCGAAAAAGACATTCGTCACCCTCGCCAGCATCTGCCCGCTCTGCTCAAGCGCCACCAGCGTATTAGAAAAATCCGCCGCTGCCGGATTATTAACAATTGAGGTAATCTCTTCCCGCTGACGCCGCACACCTTCGTCAAAGGCCGGACGGTAATGGCTCACGTCGATCATATCGAAAGGCGGGGCCTGATAAGGCAGCAGGCTGACGTTTAAAAAAGGATTGTTTTCCAACATCATCATCTCCTGGACACGATTATTCTGTAAGATTAGGCAACTCGTTGATTGACAGCAATGATTACGCCACGCCCCGCCGCAAATATCCCGTTTTAGCAGATGATTTCCATTACCCGTCGCCGGGATCGCGTGCTATGGTATGAAGACACAAAAAGCGTTGAGGAACAGTAAGATGATTATCCTGGTTACCGGTGCAACTGCAGGTTTTGGTGAAAGTATTACTCGCCGTTTTATCGCTAACGGCCACAAAGTGATTGCCACCGGGCGTCGCGAAGAACGCCTGAAAACGCTGAAGGATGAGTTGGGCGGTAACGTTTATACCGCGCAACTGGATGTGCGTAATCGTGCGGCTATCGAAGAGATGATCGCCGGGCTACCTACGGAATGGCAATCGATTGACATTCTTGTCAATAATGCCGGCCTGGCTCTGGGCCTCGAACCAGCGCACAAAGCCAGCGTGGAAGACTGGGAAGACATGATCGATACCAACAATAAAGGACTGGTCTATATGACGCGCGCCGTTCTGCCGGGTATGGTTGAGCGCAATCGCGGCCATATTATAAATATCGGCTCAACGGCCGGGAACTGGCCTTATGCTGGCGGTAATGTCTATGGTGCGACCAAAGCGTTTGTGCGCCAGTTCACTCTGAATCTGCGTACCGACCTTCATGGCACCGCCGTGCGCGTCACTGACATCGAACCGGGACTGGTCGGTGGAACCGAGTTTTCCAACGTACGCTTTAAGGGCGATGATACCAAAGCCAGTAAGGCCTATGAAAATACCCAGGCGCTGACGCCGGAAGATGTGACCGAAGCGGTCTGGTGGGTGGCCACGCTGCCAGAACACGTTAACATCAACACCCTGGAGATGATGCCGGTCAGCCAAAGCTTCGGCGGGCTGAGCGTATACCGTCAGGGTTAAGTCCTGTTACCCGGCCTCATGGCCGGGTCTGGGCTGGAAAGCAAAAAACGCGTAAAATAGCGCATATTTCTCATAAAAAAGTAATCATCAATGGCCGCAGAATCCCAACTGAATCCGACACAGCCTGTAAACCAGCAAATTTACCGTATCCTTCGTCGGGATATCGTCCATTGTCTGATTCCGCCAGGCACCCCATTATCTGAAAAGGAAGTCTCCGTGCGTTTTGACGTTTCTCGTCAACCGGTACGTGAAGCCTTTATTAAACTGGCGGAAAACGGCCTGATTCAAATTCGGCCACAGCGCGGCAGTTATGTGAATAAGATTTCCCTCGCCCAGGTACGTAACGGCTGCTTTGTCCGCCAGGCCATTGAATGTGCCGTCGCTCGCCGCGCCGCCGGAATGATAAATGATAAACAACTGTATCAACTGGAACAAAATCTTAATCAGCAACGTACTGCAGTCGAACGTCAACAGTTAAATGATTTTTTCCTCCTCGATGACGAATTTCACCAGAAGCTGTCCGTCATTGCTGAGTGTCAATTGGCCTGGGATACTGTTGAAAATATTAAAGCGACGATTGACCGGGTTCGTTATATGAGCCTCGATCATATTTCTTCCCCGGAAATGTTGCTGCGCCAGCATTATGATATTTTCCAGCCGCTGCAGGTCCACGATGCGGAGGCGGTGGAAAAAGCGATGAGTTTGCATTTGCAGGAAATCAGCGAATCGGTTTTACTGATTCGTCAGGAAAATAGCGACTGGTTCAGCGATGATTAAAAGCCAGGACTAAAAACAGCGGCAGATTTTATCTCTGCCGCCACAGGTTTATGGTACCGATATTATCTCACCACCAGCACCGGAATGCTGGCGTGACGCAAAACAGACTCAGCGTTAGAGCCCAACAGATGGGTAGAAATACCGGGTTTACGCGAGCCAATCACGATGACGTCAAAGTTTCCGGCGTTACTCATCGCTAAAATTTCATCACGTACGTTGCCAAACACCACCCGGGAGTGAATTCGCTCCGCAGGAATGGAAAACAGACGGACCAGCGTCTGCATTTTTTTCTCTGACTCTTCACGCATATAAACTTCAAACTTACGAATATCGGCCGCAAAGCCCCGCAGAATAGAACGACTGCTGTTCGGCAGAACGTTAAGCAAGGTTATCTCCCCGTCATCCGCTGAGGCCAAAAACTGTGCATGACGAACGGCTTTATCGCTTAAATCCATTTCAAAAACATCTACGGGTAACAATATTTTTTTGTACATTGCCCGTTCTCCTTTTCTGAACAAACTTAGTGAGTTAGCTCATCATGACATATCTATTTCAGTAAGAGAACGATTAATCAGCAAAATAAATATTTAATCCATTAAAATAAATATCAATTATTTATATTTAGTTATTGTTAGCTAAAGTTATGTATTTTCAACGATCTGGATCAATATTTACCATTAATAACAACAGACTTGACTGATACTGGCGGCAATACTGGCAAGAGAGCCTAAATGATAACAATGCCGCCGAAACCGGCGGCACCAGATCGACAGTTAGTTAGCCTGCGCCCAGGCTGCCACTGTCGCTTTTGCGCCATACTTTTGCAGTGACATATAGGCGCCGATGACCTCATCAACGAAGCGAGGTGACTGGCTCAGGCGTTGGCCAAAAATAGCGTCTATTGCCAGCAGGGCCTTTACCCGGTCTTCACCGTCTGTACTGTGTTGTACCGCATGCTGAATGACCGGTAAGAGTGGGTCAGAAATCTCAATCGCCTGTCCCTGGTCGTCAACGCCACTAACATAGCGCATCCAGCCAGCAACTCCCATCGCCAGCAGTCTAAAGTCACTGCCCCGCTCCAGATGCCAGCGAACCGAATCCAGCATACGCTGCGGTAGCTTCTGGCTGCCGTCCATCGCGATCTGCCAGGTACGGTGCTTCAGCGCGGGATTACTATAGCGGTCAATAAGTAATCCGGCATAACGCGCCAGATCAACGCCCTGCACTTTCAGGGTCGGTGCCTGTTCATCCAGCATCAGCGCATGGGCAGCCCGGCGATAGTTATCGTCAAGCATACAGTCATTGATGTGCTGATACCCGGCCAGATACCCCAGATAAGCGAGGAAGGAGTGGCTGCCGTTTAACATACGCAGTTTCATCTCTTCAAACGGCAGGACATCAGTAACCAGCTCAGCACCCGCTTTTTCCCATTCAGGACGACCCGCGACAAAATTATCTTCAATGACCCACTGACGGAACGGCTCGCAGGCGACGGCAGCCGGATCGCGAACACCGGTAAGCTGCTCAATTTTATCCAGCGTCTCTGCGGTCACCGCCGGGACGATACGGTCAACCATTGTCGATGGAAAGGTGACGTTATGCACAATCCACTCGGCCAGATCGGCGTCAATCGCCCGGGCGTAGGCGCAGACCACATTACGCATCACATGACCATTCTCGGGCATATTGTCGCAGGACATCACGCTGAACCCCGCCAGCCCTGCCGCTTTGCGTCGCGCCAGCGCTTCAACCACTACCCCCGGCGCCGATTTTGGCTGATGAGGATGTTGTAAGTCAGCGGCAATCAGCGGGTGATCCAGCTGTAGCTCTCCGCTGGCCGGCGAGTGACAGTAACCTTTTTCGGTGATGGTCAATGAGACAATAGCAACCTGTGGCTCACACATTTTCGCCAGCACGCTTTCCAGACCATCAACCTGGACGTGCATTGCCTGTTTAACGACGCCAACAACTCGGGCGGTCCAGGCATCCGCTGACATTTCAGCGACGGTGTAGAGTAAATCCTGCTGTTGCAGGTCGGCGATCTGCTGTTCGCCGCCAATCAGATTGACCTCTGTATAGCCCCAGTCGCTGTTGTGCTCAGTTGCGAGAATATCGGCATAGACGGCCTGATGGGCGCGATGAAATGCCCCAAAGCCCAGATGAACGATACGCGGAACCAGGCGGTTCCGGTCGTAAGACGGCAGCGTGGCGTTAGCTGTTAAAAGCATGTTTTGCATCTTTGACTCGCTGTATAGAAGAAAGAGAAAAAATTACCTGCCATACTAGTTTAATAATTTGTGTGGCGTATATCTTGATTTACATTATTAAATTGAAAATTGGATGAACAAAACTCGCGTTGTGTGATAACCACAATTCACTATTCAATCAACTGCTGTTATCACACAGACAGACTTAACTCGTCGTAGAAGACGGTGATGATGAAGATGAACGTCCTGACTGAGTGCTGGAATCGCACCACAATTGGTCGTAATTATAGCCAGTGAGATCTTCCACTATATGGCGAACTTCGCCAGTTACGTTTTGCTTCAGCCCGTTATTTTTCAGCCGTTCCACCTCATCAACAAAAATTTTGTGCGTGCGTTTGTTGAGATGAAAAGTTAATGCCTGCCATAGCGCAATTAGCAATAGTGAGGACGTTCCGATAAACAGCAGCATTGCAATAGTGTTAATAGCCTCCTGGGGTTGACTAATACTCCCCTTCACAAAGCCACCGCTTTGCATTAACAACCCCACAACAAAAGTCGCGATGGCGACTGTCGTTTTGCGCGAAAAGGTCATCACTGCGGCAAACAAACCTTCACGACGCTGCCGGGTTATCATTTCGTCGATATCAGGAATGAACGGGAAAACGTTCCATGGGGTAAACTCGAGTACACAACGCCCTACTTGATATACGCCCGCAAGCGCTACCAGCAATAATACTTTGTTATCTGTCGGGAATTGATAAACAAGGAAAAAGCCACCTAAGCACAGCATCATAAGGCAATAGGCAAATACATAGAGACGTGATGGCCCATACTTAATAATCGCCATCCCCGCAAGTAAGGTTACAGGCAATCCTACAATACTCATCGATAACAATGTTCCCGCCAGAGAGGATGAAACATTAAGGCAATACACGCAAAAAAAGACAAAAACAGTATTATAGACATCTTTAGCGGTGAAGGAGAATAAATAAATCGCTAAATGCTTACGGAAGGCTCTGACTTTCAGCGTTGAAGCATATTCTTTGAATAAATTGCCTAATGCTGTCAAATTTTCCAAAAAACTTCTTTTAGGTGTATTACTTTCTAATTCAGCCAACATTTCTGGTGTAAGGTCACGCTCCCAGGTTACTTTCCAGGAAATAAATACGCAAACCATAAATAAGATGGCAAAGACCGCGCCATTAATAAAGTAAGCATTTGCATCATGCTCACCAAAATATTTTATTAACAACCCAGGAATAAATGTTGCTAAAAAAGTACCTGATGCAGAAAGGAACATGCGGCATGTTGACAGTTTCGTGCGTGAGTTAAAATCTTTTGTCATTTCTGACGGCAAAGTTTCCCATGGGATCAGCACCATTGCAGCAATAATTTCAAAGGCCAGATAAACTGCAAGATAAAAAACATAACTCATCCCATCCAGCCAAAGAAGCATATAGACAAGCATTAATGGTGCGCCAATTAAAAGAAAGAATCGACGCCGACCAAACTTTTTGCCTAGATAGTTTTTATAGAAATGATCTGTAAAACTCCCCATGAATAAACTGACGATCGCATCAACAATTCGTGCAATCGCCACGATTGATGCAGCCTCAACTGGAGATAAACCAACGAATGTAGTATAAAAGAAAAGCAGCCACGCGCCAATAACGGTAAATGCTCCCCCACCCATAATATCTGTCATACCGTATCCGATACTTACCGGAATGGTAATTTTTTTGTTAGTACGAGACATGTTCATTCCTCAGACTATGGTGAATATTAAAATTTAAAATATTTTTCTGCATTATCATGACATATGTTTTTTATCATCCTGGTCAAAATAACATTGTCCTGTGGAACTTCGCCATCATCGACCCAACGTCCAATTAAATTGCAAAGAATTCGCCGGAAATAGTCGTGTCGAGGATATGAAACAAGGCTGCGGGAATCAGTGAGCATGCCTACAAAGTTCATTAACAGGCCCTGGTCGGCCAGTGAATTTAACTGGTTTTCCATTCCACGGCGCGTGTCATTAAACCACCACCCTGAACCAAATTGTAATGGTGACTTAACACCCAGTTCGGCACTCTGAAAATTAGCAATTGTCGACGCCACAACATCATTGTAGCTACCATTAAGATTATAAATAATAGTCTTGGGTAAAATAGTCCGTCTGCTGAGAGCATCAAGGAAAAGATTTAAATTTTCTGCAAGTTCTGATTGATCTGCAATTGAGTCAAACCCTGTATTAATACCAATTCTGGCGAGCATAACGCTATTATTGCTACGAATAGCACCAAAATGGATTTGCATAGCCCATTCTCGTTGCTTGTAATGTCTGGCGAGCATGATAAAAATAGCACTATTCAGGCCATTTTGCTCTTCAATGTTGATCGTGTCTCCTGCACGTTTACGAGCAAATATTTCCGCAATCACTTCATAACTAACTTCACGCCAGCTAATGGCAAGAAGGCCATGATCAGAGATACGGCATCCGCGTTCATGGAAATAGTCAATACGACACGCTGCCGCTTTATCAAAATCTTCAAATGTTGTAATTGAAAACCCAACTAATGCAGATAACTTATCCATAAAGACAGAAAATTCATGCGAGCTTTCCAGGAAGAAATCATCCGGGCGGAAAGTCGGCAACACTTTAACTGGAAAAGTGTGATCATCATTCAAAAGTCTATGATAATGTAAGTCGTCTAGTGGTGAATCTGTCGTACAGATCACCTCAACATTTGAGCGCTGAATAAGTTGTCGTGGTGTAAATGCGTCTTCCCGCAACAGTTTATTACAATGCGCCATTATTTCTTTCCAGTTTTGAGAGTTTAACTCTTGTTGACAGTTAAAGTACGCATTTAATTCCAGATGAGTCCAGTGATAAAGAGGATTGCCAAAACATGATTCGACGGTCTCGGCCCATTTGCAGAACTTTTCTTCTGCGGTGGCGCTGCCAGTAATAAAATGCTCATCTACACCATTAGCACGCATTGCCCGCCATTTATAATGATCTCCGGATAACCAGAGGTCGCTCATATTTGCAAAACATTTATTCTCATAAATTTCTTTTGCGACCAGATGACAATGATAATCAATGATAGGTAAATCTTTTGCCACTTCGTTATATAATCTACGCCCGTACTCACTTTTAATCATAAACTTCTCATTGATTAATGGCATAACTCCCCTCCTGATAAAGGTTTGTAATTCAGTATGTAGTTCAACTATTTTTATATCGGTCGCGTTTATCTGCGCGTAAAAAATCAAACTCAGCGCATCAAAAAGATATAGAGTACAGATTCTGATGCGTAAAATTTTCTGGCGGATTAAATTATTAATGGTGACATAGAAAACAGTAAAGTAATCCTGTCACTCTTTATATTGCCCGTCCGGGGATCTACCAGTTCCACAGCGTGCCATCTTCCAGGCGGGCGACCGGTAAATAAGCCGGTTCATAGGGATATTTCGCCGCCAGCTTTTCATCGAACTCAATACCCAGGCCCGGTTTTTCGCCCGGATGCATATAACCGTTATCAAACGTCCAGCTATGTGGGAAGACTTCCAGCATTTGTGCCGAATAGCCCATATACTCCTGAACGCCAAAATTCGGCACCGACAAGTCGAAATGCAGCGCGGCGGCCATGCAAATTGGTGACAGATCGGACGGACCATGTGAACCGGTACGCACCTGATAAAGCGACGCAAAATCGGCGATGCGGCGCATCCCTGTGATCCCGCCCGCGTGAGTGATGGTCGTACGAATGTAGTCAATCAGTTGCTCTTCAATCAGCTGCTTACAATCCCAGATGCTGTTAAACACTTCCCCTACCGCAATTGGCGTAACGGTGTGCTGACGAATTAAGCGGAAACATGCCTGATTCTCCGCCGGAGTGGGATCTTCCATCCAGAACAGACGGTAATCTTCGATGCTCTTACCAAAACGGGCCGCTTCAATCGGCGTCAGGCGGTGATGCATGTCATGAAGTAAGTGCTCGTTGAAGCCAAATTTTTCCCGCACGGCGGCAAACAACTGCGGCGTAAAATCAAGGTATTTTTCTGTTGACCATAGCTGTTCTTCCGGCCACTGGCCTTTGGTCGCAGGTTCGTAGGCCTGGCCTTTACCTTTCGCCATCCCGTAGGTGGTTTTCATACCCGGCACCCCGCACTGTACGCGAATGGCCTTGAACCCCATCTCTTTATGACGCGCATAATCATCAAGCACTTCATCAATCGAATGACCGGTGGTATGGCAGTAAACCATCACGCCTTCCCGCGATGCTCCCCCCAGCAATTGATACAACGGCATGCCCGCCGCTTTGGCCTTAATATCCCACAGCGCCATATCGATGGCGGAAATCGCCGACACCGTTACCGGCCCACGACGCCAGTAAGCGCCCTTGTAGAAAAACTGCCAGATATCTTCAATACGGTGCGCATCACGCCCCACCAGTTGCGGACAAAGGTGATCCCGTAAATACGATGCAACGGACAGCTCGCGGCCGTTCAGCGTGGCGTCACCTAAGCCGACGATGCCATCATCCGTGGTGATCTTAAGAGTGACAAAGTTACGTCCCGGACAGGTGACGAAAACTTCAGCGGCAACGATCTTCATTTCTTATTCCTTACTTCTGTGCGGTTAGTAGAGAAAATTAAATCATCAGACCTACTACCATACAAGTATAACGATCAAAAAACATGCTGCCGATCACGTTATCTCGTAAGGCAAAAAAAGAAGAAAAAAGAAAAAATCAAGCAGCCCGTTGAGGAAAAACATAACAATAAAAGCAACCGGGACAGTATCTTCTGCCCCTCGTCTTAACCGCGAAAACGCACTATGCGCGCCCCCAGCCCGCGACAATGATCAGCATCCCGCACAGCGCAATCAGCGCGCCAGCCCAGTCATAATGGCTGAGTTTTACGCCATCGACGAAACGCAACCACAGCAGCGCGGTGCAAACATAAACCCCGCCGTAAGCAGCATATACACGGCCGCTGGCTTCCGGGTGAAGCGTGAGAAGCCAGACAAACAGCGTCAGCGCCACGCCGGTCGGCAGCAGCAACCAGGGGGTCGCCCCGCGTTTTAACCATAACCAGGGGAGATAACAACCAATGATTTCACACAGCGCAGTAGCAAAGAAAAGCAGCGTCGTTTTTAACATTCAAAGATTCATGAGTTTAATAATCGTTAACACATTCTACGCAATAATAACCGCAGGTTACTCTGTTTTGTCGGATATGCTGCCGAAAAGAGATATAGTAAACTGAGTCGAAGGGGATCACTTAAAGGAAATCGTGATGAATATGACACTGAACAAACGCTGGTGCCTGACCGCCCTGCTGGCAATGAGCGCGATGGTCTTTACCGCATCGTCATTTGCCAAAACCGACACGCTGGTGATTGAGTCCGGCGATAGCGCCCAAAGCCGCCAGCAGGCCGCAATGGAAAAAGAGCAGTGGAACGATACCCGTTCGTTACGCCAGAAGGTCAACAAACGCGTAGAGAAAGAGTGGGACAAAGCCGACGTGGCTTTTGATGCCCAGGACAATTGCCAGAAGAGCGCGAACGTTAACGCCTACTGGGAACCTAATACCCTGCGCTGCCTTGATCGTCGTACTGGCCGCGTTATCACGCCGTAATATCTGGCGCCTGCGGGCGCCATCATTCATCCCCGCACAAACGCACAGGAATTCCCATGACTGACGCTTATCACGTCAAACTCCGCCCGCTAGAACGCGAAGACCTGCGTTTCGTCCATCAGCTCGACAACAACGCCAGCGTCATGCGCTACTGGTTTGAAGAACCCTATGAAGCCTTTGTAGAGCTTTCTGACCTGTATGATAAACATATCCACGATCAAAGTGAGCGCCGCTTTGTTATTGAGTGCGACGAACAGAAGGCTGGTCTGGTTGAACTGGTGGAAATAAACCATGTTCACCGCCGCGCTGAATTCCAGATAATTATCTCCCCGGATTATCAGGGAAAAGGCCTGGCCACCCGCGCGGCGAAACTGGCGATGGACTACGGTTTTATGGTGCTCAACCTCTATAAGCTGTACCTCATCGTGGATAAAGAGAATGAAAAAGCGATCCATATCTACCGCAAACTCGGTTTTATGGTGGAAGGCGAACTGATTCACGAATTCTTTATTAACGGTGAATACCGCAACACCATCCGCATGTGCCTGTTCCAGCACCAGTACCTGGCAGAGCATAAAACGCCGGGCCAGACGCTGCTGAAGCCAACGGCTCAGTAATACTCAATGCTATTTTTAATGGTATAACGGCGTGTTACCGACGGCTGTACGCTGTCATCAATGACCTGAAGCTCGCAACTGACCGGGTTGTCATGGCTATCGTAATCACAGCTCTGACTCACGTGGCCCAACGTGCGATGGTTGAATATGCTTACTGCGGTATAGTCCAGTTTTTTCCGCGGATCGGCGGATGGGGTTGAGCTCACCGTCAAACGATCATCGTTAGCAACCGTCGTTTTACCTAACGGATAGCCTTCGCTATCGTAGCGGTATGTCGTGACGCTCGCCCCGGCACGGGCGGTGGCGACGAACCCGTTATCATCGGTTTCCCACAACACGCCCGCCGATGGCATCTCCGCCAGTTGGCATTTCCCCTGCAAACGCAGGCGCTTTTCATGACTTTGCGCATCAAGATAGTAGTTAGCGTCAAGGACTAAAACCGCGCCGGTGCGATTCTCCCGATCCTGAAACGCCAGCAGATCGAAACAGCCTTCACGGGACAGGCGCCCTTTCACCCACTTCACTTCTTCATCGTGTTGATTATACAGTTTCTGGCTAAACGCTTTCACTGGCCCGCGTAGCGGATCGAATTCAAACTCATTGGAAAAGCTGGCCATTTCCGGCGTAAACGCCTGCGGCGGCGCTTTTTCATCACAGCCGCTGAGTGCCCATATTGCCATTAGCAGAAAAAATCGTATTTTCACCTGCGATTCCTTTTTTGCATCATACAATCATATTAGCAAATACAATTGTTTACCTGACTTCTGCTATGCTTAAAATCTGGATAATATCAATCAGGAGTTTGTGATGAAACGTTCCCCCTGGCTATGCGCGGCACTGCTGCTGGGTTCGGCATCCGCTTTGGCTGCGCCGAACTCATGCGAACGGGTTAAAAACGAGATTCAGCAAAAAATCATCAATAACGGCGTTCCCGCCTCTGGCTTCAGCCTGACGATTGTGCCGAGCGATCAACCCGATCAGCCCGGGGCGCAAGTTGTTGGCCATTGCGCCAATGATACCTTTAAAATCATCTACACTCGCGACAGCGACGCGCAGTAACCCCGCCGTTTTGTTGTATACCCAAAATAATTTGAGTTGCGTGAAGGCGGCAAGTGAGAGAATCCCCAGGAGCTTACAGGAGTAAGTGACTGGGGTGTACGAACGTAGCCAACGCACAAGCAACTTGAAGTATGACGGGTATAAAGGTCTTATCCCTCGGTTGACCGGGGATAAGATCTGCCTGACCCCTTTTAAGTATGATTTCTCACTCTACATGCTGAACAGCAGCAGTGTCGTTGCATGCGCATTATAACAAGATCATGGAGTGAGAAATGTCTAATCATGAAAATCACGGCGGGGTTAGCCGTCGAACGCTAATTAAATCATCGGCTCTTGGTTCCCTGGCCCTTGCGGCTGGTGGCCTGTCGTTGCCTTTCAGTTTGCGCAACGCCGCCGCTGCCGTACAGGACGCCACGCGCGGCGAGGAACGCATTGTCTGGGGCGCCTGTTCGGTCAACTGCGGTAGCCGCTGCGCCCTGCGTTCGCATGTGCGCGATGACGAAGTTATCTGGGTCGAAACGGATAACACCGGCACGGATATTTATGGCGATCATCAGGTGCGCGCCTGTCTGCGTGGCCGCTCTATTCGCCGACGCATCAACCACCCGGACCGTCTCAATTACCCAATGAAACGCATTGGCAAACGCGGCGAAGGCAAGTTTGCGCGTATCAGTTGGGATGAGGCGCTGGATACGATTGCCGACAATCTCAAAAGAATCGTTCAGGATTACGGTAACGAAGCGGTCTATATTAACTACACCTCCGGGATCGTTGGCGGCAATATAACCCGTTCCTCACCATCGGCCTCCACCGTAAGACGCCTGATGAACTGCTATGGCGGTTCGCTAAATCAGTATGGTACCTATAGCACCGCGCAAATTGCCTGCGCCATGCCCTACACTTACGGCAGCAACCTTGGCAACAGCACCTCCGATATTGAAAACAGCAAACTGGTGGTGATGTTTGGCAATAACCCGGCGGAAACCCGCATGAGCGGCGGTGGTATCACTTATTACTTAGAACAGGCGCGCGCGCGTTCAAACGCGCGAATGATTGTTATCGATCCCCGTTATACCGACACCGCCGCCGGGCGGGAGGATGAGTGGCTGCCAATCCGTCCCGGCACCGACGCCGCGCTGGTAGCGGGGCTCGCCTGGGTTCTGATTAATGAAAACCTGGTTGATCAGCCGTTCCTCGACCACTATTGCATCGGTTACGATGAAAAAACACTGCCGGCTGATGCCCCGGCGAACGGGCATTACAAGGCATATATCCTTGGCGACGGTGATGATGGCATTGCCAAAACCCCGCAATGGGCCTCACGCATCACCGGCATCCCTGCCGACCGCATTGTCAAACTGGCCCGGGAAATCGGCAGCGCTAAGCCTGCCTATATTTGCCAGGGATGGGGGCCTCAGCGCCAGGCTAACGGTGAGCTGACCGCCCGCGCCATCGCCATGTTACCCATACTCACCGGCAACGTTGGCATTAGCGGCGGCAACAGCGGCGCGCGCGAATCCACGTATACCATCACCATTGAACGGCTACCGGTGCTGGAAAATCCGGTGAAAACCGCTATCTCCTGCTTTAGCTGGACCGACGCCATCGCGCGCGGCCCGGAAATGACCGCCACCCGCGACGGCGTGCGCGGTAAGGATAAGCTGGATGTGCCGATTAAATTCCTCTGGAACTACGCCGGTAACACCATCACCAACCAGCACTCCGATATTAATAAGACTCACACGATCCTGCAGGATGAGAGCAAATGCGAGATGATCGTGGTTATCGAAAACTTTATGACCTCATCGGCAAAATACGCCGACATCCTGCTGCCGGACCTGATGACCGTGGAGCAAGAAGATATCATCCCTAACGATTATGCCGGTAACATGGGCTATCTTATTTTCAGTCAACCGGTCACCTCTGCCAAATTCGAACGCAAGCCAATCTACTGGATCCTCAGCGAAGTGGCGAAACGTCTTGGCGATGATATCTATCAGAAATTTACCGAAGGCCGCACCCAGGAGCAGTGGCTACGCTATCTGTATACAAAAATGCTGGCCAGAGATCCCGCGCTGCCGGGCTATGACGAACTGAAAAAAATGGGGATTTACAAACGTAAAGATCCCAACGGTCATTTTGTTGCCTATCGTGATTTCCGCGAAGACCCCATTGCCAACCCGTTAAAAACCCCCTCGGGTAAAATCGAAATTTACGCCAGCCGCCTGGCGGACATTGCCGCGACATGGCAACTGGAAAAGGACGAGACCATCAGCCCGCTGCCGATCTACGCCGCCACCTTCGAAGGCTGGGATGACCCGTTGCGCGATAAGTTTCCGCTGCAACTGTTTGGCTTCCACTATAAAGCACGCACCCACTCCAGCTATGGCAACGTTGATGTGCTCCAGGCCGCCTGCCGCCAGGAAGTGTGGATTAACCCGCTGGATGCTGAAAAACGCGGGATCCAAAACGGCGATATGGTGCGCGTATTCAACACCCGCGGCGAGTTACGTATCCCGGCTAAAGTCACCCCGCGGATCATGCCCGGCGTGTCGGCAATGGGCCAGGGAGCCTGGCATGACGCCAATATGAACGGCGATCGCGTCGATTACGGCTCCTGTATCAATACGCTGACCACTCAGCGTCCTTCACCGCTGGCGAAAGGCAATCCGCAGCACACCAATCTGGTCGAAATCGAGAAGGTTTAAGGAGTAAACCATGAGCGTTCAATATGGATTTTTTATCGATTCCGCCCGCTGTACCGGTTGTAAAACCTGCGAGCTGGCCTGTAAGGATTATAAAAACTTAACCCCTGACGTCAGCTTTCGCCGCATCTATGAGTATGCCGGCGGCGACTGGCTGGAAGATAACGGCGTCTGGAATCAAAACGTCTTCGCCTATTACCTCTCCATCGCCTGTAACCACTGCGAAGACCCGGCCTGCACGAAAGTGTGTCCCAGCGGAGCAATGCATAAACGCGATGACGGTTTTGTGGTGGTGGATGAAGCGGTCTGTATCGGCTGCCGCTACTGCCATATGGCCTGTCCGTACGGCGCACCGCAGTACAATGCGACAAAAGGCCATATGACAAAATGCGACGGCTGCTACGACAGAGTCGCCGAAGGTAAAAAGCCGATTTGCGTCGAGTCCTGCCCGCTGCGGGCGCTCGACTTTGGCCCGATCGATGCGCTACGTGAAAAATACGGCCCGCTTTCCGCCGTCGCGCCGCTGCCATCTGCGCACTTCACCAGGCCGAGTATTGTCATCAGGCCAAACGTTAATGCGCGCCCTTGCGGCGATACCACCGGCTATCTGGCCAATCCAGAGGAGGTTTAAAATGGGAAATGGATGGCATGAATGGCCGCTGGTGCTCTTTACGGTACTGGGGCAAAGCGTTGCCGGCGCAATGATCGTGGCCGGGCCTGGCTGGCTATCGCTGAATAATAACACCGACGCCCGCCAGCGCCTGGTGCGCAGCATGTTTTTTATCTGGCTGTTGATGGGAGTGGGTTTTCTGGCGTCAGTCCTTCATCTCGGTTCACCGTTCCGGGCATTTAATTCCCTTAACCGCATCGGGTCATCGGCATTAAGTAATGAAATTGCCGCTGGGGCGCTCTTCTTCGCGGCAGGCGGAA
This sequence comes from Klebsiella sp. KE9456, assembly GCF_043832615.1. Lineage (NCBI taxonomy): Bacteria > Pseudomonadati > Pseudomonadota > Gammaproteobacteria > Enterobacterales > Enterobacteriaceae > Klebsiella > Klebsiella sp. KE9456. The sequence continues at coordinate 35,982 of NZ_JBDYQK010000012.1, read as the reverse complement.
TCTGGTGGCTACTCAGCTTTCTCGGAAAAATGCCGCGGATGTTGGCAAAAACCTGGCTCCTGATCACCATGCTGCTCGGCTGCCTGTTCGTCCTTGCAATGACCCTGGTGTACCAAATCGATACCGTTCCCACCTGGTATAATGGCTACACCACCGCCGCATTCTTCCTGACGATGCTACTCTGCGGGCCGCTGTTTGCCGCCCTGCTGTTGCGCATGGCCAACGTGACGTTCAACGGTACAGTGTTCGCCTCCATCAGCACTTTCGCACTGCTGGCAAGCCTCGCGGTTGTCATTTTGCAAAGTAGCGAACTGGCGAGCATTCACAGTTCCGTGCAACAGGCCAGCAAGCTGTTGCCAGATTATGGCTGGCTGCAAACATTACGCTTCGTCCTGTTGACGCTGGGTCTTGGCTGCTGGATCTGCCCGCTGGCAAGGCGGAAAACGCCACAGATCGTCAGCTTACTGTCCGGCCTGATACTGGTATTACTCGGCGAGTTTATCGGCCGCGGCCTGTTTTATGGCCTGCATATGACGGTCGGCACAGCCATTGCCGGTTAAGCAACTGAGTCACCTGCTAAGGAACAATAGAACCATGCATTCCGATGACCGTAACGCAATCTCTTTAAGCGCCCGTACGCTGGGCGCGTTGTTTACTTTTGCTCCGGATAGCGAGCAGGCGGCCCCCTTAGTGGCCGCCCTGCGCGATGGCAGCTGGCGAAGTCAGTGGCCCTGGTCGGTCCCGGACATTCTGGCGGCGCAGTTCGCTGTTGTCGACGAGGAACCGTTGCCCGAGGCCTGGCAACGGTTGTTTATCGGCCCGTGGGCTTTGCCCGCGCCGCCGTGGGGCTCGGTCTGGCTGGATAAAGAGAGCGTGTTGTTCGGCGACTCAACGCTGGAGTTGCGTGAGTGGATGCGGGCGAACGGCATCAGTCTGGCGGCGCAACGCACAGAACCTGAAGACCACTTCGGGACGCTGCTGCTGCTGGCCGCCTGGCTCTGCGAGTCCGGTCAGGATGAAACCTTCTCCCAGCTTCTTGCCTGGCACCTGCTTCCGTGGTCAGGCCGCTTTTTAAGCGTATTTGTCGCCGACGCGGGAAACGCTTTTTATCAGGCGCTGGGCATGTTGGCGCAAGAAACGCTGGCACACTGGCAGACGCAACTGTCCTGCGCGGTGGCTGAAAAACCCCTCTACCGTTAAACCGTGCATCATGCCTGTCAGGCAGGCATGATGTTTTTGTGACAATGTCACGTATTCACATTTATACACGTTTATCCATGCTTATAGCTTTTGCGTATATTCTTATTTCCCAGCACAATAAGCCTCTGTTTCCTGTTAATCGTATCCACTGATGCAACGTCTCCATAGCTATCCTGATCTTCAGGTGATGTTCCGTCGCTTATTGTTTGCCATGTTAGTCGGCGCCTTTGCCGCGCTGGCGGTCGCCCTGTTTCGCCATGCGATGGTCGGACTGGAAGACCTGTTTCTGGACAATGACAGCGGCGGCCTGGTCAATGCCGCAAAGGCGCTTCCCTGGTGGCGTCGGATGTTAACTCCGGCGCTTGGCGGCCTGGGCGCAGGCATTCTGCTTTGGCTCTGGCAACGCCGGACGGTCGATCGGCCGCATGCGCCGACCGATTATATGGAAGCCCTTGAGACAGGTGACGGCGTGTTTGATACGCCAGCCAGCCTGGTGAAGTCGCTGGCCTCCCTGCTGGTGGTGACCACCGGCAGCGCCATTGGCCGCGAGGGGGCGATGATCCTGCTGGCGGCCCTGGCGGCCTCGCTGTTCGCGCGCCGTTTTACCCCCAAAGAAGAATGGAAACTGTGGGTCGCCTGTGGTGCCGCCGCCGGGATGGCCAGCGCTTATCACGCGCCGTTAGCTGGCAGCCTGTTTATCGCTGAGATCTTATTTGGCACGCTGATGCTGGCGTCGCTGGGCCCGGTGGTGATTGCCGCCGTGATCGCCCTGCTACTGACGAATCTGATGAACGGTAGCGCGGCGCCGTTGTATCAGGTTGAATTCCATCAAAACATGGGGGCGACACAATATGCACTGATGCTGGCTACCGGGTTGCTGGCCGGACTGTGCGGCCCTCTGTTCATCAGGCTGATGGGGTTTAGCCATCACTGTTTCGTCCGACTACGCCTTTCACCGCCGTGGCAACTGGCGCTGGGCGGCATTATCGTCGGCCTGTTGTCGCTGGTCGCGCCCGCCGTCTGGGGCAACGGCTACAGTGTGGTGCAGCGCTATCTCCTGGCGCCACCGCTCTTCGGCGTGATGCTGATGGTATTCGTCTGCAAGCTGTTTGCGGTGCTGGCCAGCAGCGGTTCCGGCGCGCCGGGCGGGATTTTTACGCCGACACTCTTTGTCGGCCTGGGCATTGGTATGTTGTTTGCCAGCCTGACAGGGATCTGGCTACAGGGCGGCGCCGAAATGGCGATCATGATGGGTTTAACCGGCATGGCGGCGTTCCTGGCGGCCACTACTCACGCGCCGATTATGTCAACGCTGATGATATGCGAAATGACCGGACAATACGTTTTACTGCCCGGTTTATTGATTGCCAGCGTACTGGCATCAGTGCTGTCGCGGACGCTATGCCGAGATTCTATCTATCGCCATCACCTCGCCGAGCATCGATAGATCAATATACCGGCCCAGTTCGCGCTGTTCGGCTCGTGGCAAATAAGGCAGTTCGCCGATCAGCGGCGCAGGCAGTTTCTTGCTCAGCACGTCGATAATTTCGGCATAATGCGCCAGACCGGGATTGATGCGGTTAGCGACCCAGCCAATCAGCGGCAAACCATCATTGGCAATAGCCTGCGCAGTCAGTAAGGCATGATTAATACACCCTTCCTGAATCCCCACCACCATTAATACCGGCAGTTGCTCCTGTACTACCCATTCCGAGAGCGGACGCAGATCGTTCATCAGGCTGCGCCAGCCGCCGGTCCCTTCGACGACCACGTGCTCGACCTGACTGCTCAGACGCTGCAGCCCATCCGACAGCAGGCCGTAGTTGATCGGGAAACTATGCGCCACGCTGCTTTCATCTTCGCTTAATGCGATGGGATTGACAGCATCATACGGTAACGTCAACGACGACACACTCTGTAACACCAGCGCGTCTTTGTTGCGCAATCCGTCCGGCGTCTCTTTGCTACTCTTCGCCACAGGCTTGTACCCGGCGACGCTTTTGCCGCTGGCCGCCAGAGCCTGCAACAGCGCACGGGAAACCACTGTCTTCCCGACAGCGGTGTCAGTACCTGTTATGAAGAAACGCTTAAACATCACTAACCCCACAGTTATTTTGATGAAATATACAGGAGAGAAATAATCAACGGTGGAAAAAGTCTACGCGATGCCATATGAGGTCAGCTTGAGATAGCGCAATTTTTGGTGTGAATATGAAAAAATGTTAACCCTGTAACAGTCGTATCAACAACGATCCGTTATAGAGGGCGTCCTTGACCAGCGCCGCGCCAGCCATCGTACCCCGGTTAGAGAACTGGGTGCTTTCTACCGCGATATGGCGACTGTACGCCGGTAAGGACTGCTGCCGAATACAATCAGATATCGCCGGAAACAGGATATCCGACGCCTGGTTAAAGGGGGAACCAATAAGGATTTTTTGCGGATTAAAGAGATTGACCATAATCGTCAGGATCCGTCCGACATGGTTCCCGACGCCGCTGATAATGTCCCGCGCCAGTAGATCCCCCTGCAATGCCGCCTGACATAGCCACTCCACGCTTAACGGCTGCTGATGCAGCATCGAACTCATCGATTTCGCCATTCTCACCCGGGCTAACTCCAGCACGCTCTCCACGCTGGCGATGGTTTCCAGACAGCCGTGGTTGCCGCAATAGCAGCGCTTACCGTAAGGATCGACCTGGGTATGACCGATTTCCACCAGGCTGCTGCTGCCGGCATGCAGCAGGCGACCGTCGGTGATCACGCCTGCGCCGACATTATGATCGATAACCACCTGAATCACATCCCGCGCCCCTCGCGATGCGCCAAACAGCGATTCCGCCATCGTCCAGGCGCTGATATCGTGCTGAATGTAGACCGACACCCCGGTATGATTAGCCAGTATTTCCCCAAGCGGCATATCCTTAACGTCATCATAAAAAGGCATCCGGTGGATGATGCCATTCTCGGTGTCAATAATTCCCGGCATGGTGATGGCGATAGCGGTTAAACGCTCCAGTTTTTTCTGATGGCGTATAAAAAACTGGTCAACATGATCAAGTAATCGCGTCGCAAAAGGTTGCACGTGTTGCAATGCCAGTTCCAGTTGCTCTTCCACCACCAGCGCACTGCTTAAATCCCGCAGCGCAAGGTGGATTTCACCGCGATTAATACGGATGGAAAGATAGTGCCAGGCCTCCGTTTCCACCATCAGCCCCACCGCAGGGCGCCCCCGGCTTCCCGGCTCCTGGATTTCCGTCTCCTGCACCAGGTGCGCTTCCAGCATTTCGCGCACGATTTTCGTGATACTGGCAGGCGCCAGTTGCGCAAAGCGCGAAAGATCGATACGCGAAACCGGGCCAAGCTGATCAATCAGGCGGTAAACAGCGCCCGCATTGGTCTGCTTAATTTGATCGATATGCCCTGGCTGACTGTCCGCTACCACCGTTGACTCCCTTTATTTTCGCGCTTCGAAATAAAATCTGGGCTATGGTGAAGCACTTCAACGTCACTCGTCAAATTTTTGCTTAGCCTTGTGATTTACTGCACATTTTTAAGCGATTTTTGTCTTAAAAAAATCATTCGGCGCTGGCAAGAAGCGATTCGCGTAAGCGCTGAGCCGCCAGCCCCTGTTCGTGATGTTTCGACCAGACTAGCCACATTTCCGAGACCGCATCCTGTTCTTTAATCGGCAACCAGCGCATTTCCGGCAACTGAACTCGCTTAAACGAAGCAGGTAAAATGGACACCCCAAGCCCGGCGGCAACCAGTCCGATAATGGTCATCGCCTCCCCCACCTCCTGGGTAATAACCGGCGACAGGCCATAGCGGCGCATTAACCCCAGAATATCGTCGTACAGCCCGGTGCCTACATGGGGATCGAAAAACACGAACGGTTCCCGCGCCAGCTCCCGCAAACTCACGCCGGGCTGGCTGGCCAGCGGATGATCGCAAGGGACCATTGCCAGGAGCGGTTCACGCAAAATTCGTTCCCAGACCAGCGTATCCGGCAGTTGCGTATTACGCATCAGCCCGAGATCGAGCCCGCCTTCGTTAAGCGGCACAATTTGTTCGCGGGTATTGGTTTCCCGGGTCTGGATATGAACATCAGGGTAGCGGCGGCGGAAAGTCGACAGGGTGTCGGATACCGTCTTAATCAACGGCGCTGAAGAGGTAAAACCAATGCGCAATTCGCCGGTTTCGCCATGATGCAGGCGGGCGGCCCGCGCGGCGGCATCATCTACCTGAGAGAGGATTTGTCGGCTGTCGGCCAGAAACTGTTTTCCGGCCTCCGTCAGGCTCACGCTACGGTTAGTGCGGGCAAAAAGACGTGCGCCAATTTGCTGTTCGAGAATTTGAATCTGCTGGCTAAGGGGCGGCTGGGAAATGTTTAACCGCGCGGCGGCATGGCCAAAATGCAGCTCTTCAGCCACCGCGATAAAGTAACGCAAATGACGCAGCTCGATATTCATATTTAAAACGTCTTATTTGAGATTATTAATATATTAGACAGAATATTTTGCTTTTCATACCCTTAAATACGTGCAGCGTCTGGCACTTAACACACTGTTTATCACCAAGGATTTTTCCGTGAGTCGTACAACTACCGTTGACACCGTCCCGGCAAGCGATGTCAGCGACATTATCGTTCCTCAGCCAAATCAGTTTATTAAACGCGGTACCCCCCAATTTATTCGTGTCACCCTCGCTCTCTTTTCCGCCGGACTGGCAACCTTTGCGCTGCTCTATTGCGTACAGCCGATCCTGCCGGTGCTCTCCCGCGAATTCGGTATCTCACCGGCCAGCAGCAGTATCTCGCTGTCGATTTCCACCGCCATGCTGGCGATTGGGCTGCTGTTTACCGGCCCGCTTTCCGACGCCATTGGCCGCAAGCAGGTGATGGTGACCGCGCTGGTGCTGGCCTCCTGCTGCTCCCTGCTGTCCACAATGATGTCCGGCTGGCATGGGATCCTGATAATGCGCGCGCTAATTGGCCTGTCGCTGAGCGGCGTCGCGGCGGTCGGTATGACCTATCTGAGTGAAGAGATTCACCCCAGCGTCGTCGCCTTCTCGATGGGGCTTTATATCAGCGGTAACTCTATTGGCGGTATGAGCGGGCGTCTGTTGACCGGGGTGTTTACCGATTTCTTTGGCTGGCGCATTGCGCTGGCGGTAATCAGCGGTTTCGCCCTGGCGGCGGCAATTATGTTCTGGCGTATCCTGCCGGAGTCGCGTCACTTCCGCCCGACCTCGCTGCGGCCTAAATCGTTGCTAATCAACTTTCGCCTGCACTGGCGCGATCGCGGATTGCCGTTGTTGTTCCTCGAAGGTTTTCTGTTAATGGGGTCGTTTGTCACCCTGTTTAACTATATCGGTTATCGACTGATGCTCTCGCCGTGGTCGCTGAGCCAGGCCGTTGTCGGCCTGTTATCAGTGGTCTATTTGACCGGCACCTGGAGTTCGCCAAAAGCCGGCGCCATGTCGGTCCGCTACGGTCGCGGCCCGGTGATGCTGTTCTTTATCGCAGTGATGCTCATCGGCCTGCTGCTCACGTTGTTCTCTTCACTCTGGCTGATTTTTATCGGTATGCTGCTGTTCTCGGCCGGTTTTTTCGCTGCTCACTCGGTAGCCAGTAGCTGGATTGGCCCGCGTGCGCGCCGCGCCCGCGGTCAGGCATCATCGCTCTATTTATTCAGCTACTATGTAGGTTCCAGCGTCGCGGGCACGCTGGGCGGCATCTTCTGGCATAACTACGGCTGGAATGGCGTGGGAGGGTTTATCACCCTGATGCTGATGGTGGCCCTGCTGACCGGCTGGTGTTTGCACAATCGTCTGAAATAGTATTTGTTCACGTGGCCTGAACTGGTCACGTGACTCACCTCTCGCCTCAGTGCTCTACGTCGTAAAAGAGCTGAGGGTAAACCATCAGCCACGCGCCTCCCACCTCGTTATGGGCTGCTGCCGCAGCACCGGCCCGTTATTGCTCATACTCTTCTCTGATTGTCCGCAAGATTTAGGCAGGAAGTTCTCGCATCCCTCGACCTGACGATGGTATCAGGATAGTGTAGAAGCCAACGAATCATTTACTTTTCATTAGCAACATCCCAGAGTGTAACTATGACAAAAAACGAAAACTATCATCTGCTTACTCACACCTTTCAGCGCCTTTCACGCTTTTCGCACCTCTCCGCCATTGCCGGCTGGGATATGTTCACGATGATGCCGCCTGGCGGCAGCGCGGCCCGCAGCGAAGCGTTAGCGGAACTCGGCGTTTTGCAGCATCAGATTCTGACCGATAAAAAAGTAGGGGAATGGCTGAACAACGCGCTTCAGGAAGATCTGAACGATGTCGAACAGGCCAATCTGCGCGAAATGACCCGCCAGTATGAGCAGGCGGCGCTGCTGCCGGAAAGTCTGGTTGAAGCCAGATCGCTGGCGGGAAGCCGCTGCGAGCACGCCTGGCGCAGCCAGCGCCCGGCCAATGACTGGTCAGGGTTTGCCGAAAACCTGCGTGAAGTGGTCAGGCTCAGCCGCGAAGAGGCGCAAATCCGGGCCGCAGCAAAAGGCTGTTCCCGCTATGATGCGCTGCTGGATATCTTTGAGCCAGATATGACCAGCGCGCGGCTTGACGTCCTGTTCGCCGATCTTAAATCCTGGCTTCCCTCGCTGCTGGCACAGGTTGTGGAGAAGCAGGCGCATACGCCGCTCATCGCGCCAGAGGGGCCGTTCCCGATTGCCGACCAGCGTGAACTGGGGCTGGAAACGATGCGCGTACTGGGGTTTGATTTTGACAGCGGGCGCCTGGATATCAGCGCCCATCCGTTCTGCGGCGGCGTGCCGCAGGATGTCCGCATCACCACCCGTTACAATGAAAATGACCTGCTCAGCGCCCTGTTTGGCGTGATTCATGAAACCGGCCACGCGCGCTATGAACAAAATCTGCCGCGTAACTGGCTCGGTCAGCCCATCGCCCATGCCCGTTCGACGGCAATCCACGAGTCGCAAAGCCTGTTTTTTGAAATGCAACTTGGCCGCAGCAACCCCTTCCTGCAGCGCCTGCTGCCTACGGTACGCCAGTACTTCGGCGATCAACCGGCCTTTAGTCAGCAGAACTTCATTGCCTGGAATCAGCGCGTCAAACCAGGCTTTATCCGCGTCGATGCCGATGAAGTGAGCTACCCGGCACATATTATTCTGCGTTACGAAATCGAACGCCCATTGATTGATGGCGAAATCGAGGTCGATGATATTCCGGCTTTATGGGATGAAAAAATGCAGCACTGGCTCGGGCTGTCCACCAACGGCAACTACCGCGATGGTTGTATGCAGGATATCCACTGGACTGACGGCGGCTTTGGCTACTTCCCGTCTTATACCTTAGGGGCAATGTACGCCGCTCAACTGATGGCATCGGCCAAACGCGCCCTGCCGAAGTTAGAAAGCGACATCGCCAGCGGCAACCTTAGCGCCCTTTTCGACTGGCTGCGGCAGAATATCTGGCAGCACGGTAGCCGTTTCAGCACCTCACAGTTGATTCAACATGCTACCGGGGAAGACCTTAACAGCGACTTTTTCCGCCAGCACCTCATCGCGCGCTATCTTTAATTTCTCCGGCGTCGGGCTCAGCCTGACGCCGTGTCTCTCTTTGTCGCACGAGATTGTACATACCGTTACACGCCGATACCAAACACTCACGGAAACCCCGAAAAGACAAGCATATAGTTATTTCAACGGCCCCGCAGTGGGGTTGAAATGAAGAAACCTTTTCGAGGATATCAGAATGAATAAAGTATTAGCTCTGGTCGTTGCCGCTGCTATGGGTCTGTCATCTGCTGCTTTCGCTGCCGACGCGGCCACCACCACCACCACGGCTCCGGCTGCTGCAACTCACAGCACCACCGCTAAAGTGGTTCACCACAAGAAACACAAAAAAGCGGTTAAACCGGCAGCAGAGCAGAAAGCACAGGCTGCTAAAAAACACAAAAAAGTAAAAGCTAAACCTGCTGCAACCCAGAAAGCGCAGGCTGCTAAAAAACACAAAAAAATCACCAAGCATCACGCCGCTAAACCGGCGACACAACCGGCTGCTTAATCTCCACGGTTAGGTTGTTAGGTTGGTTGACATCAGATCGGCGCTGTCTCCTTCAGCGCCGTTTTTTCTGGAGAGCACCCATGCTGCAGCGCTATCGTTTTGAGCTCATCCTGATCCTGCTGATTATCTGCGCGCTGGTCGCCAGCCGTTTTTTTCTCGACTAAATACTGATACCTGCCAGAAGCAACCAGAAAATCCCCGGTCGCTGTTAAACGTTCGGGTTGCATCCGCAACGGTCACATGTCCTCAACGTCCCCTCCCTCGCGGATCAAAGCCTGATTACAGAACGTGAACGGCCTTAACCAGTAGATAACCGGTAGCGCCCCAGATCATCGCAGACGCCAGCGAAACATAGACTAATGCGCGAATACCTTGTTTAGACATCGATCCTCCCGTACAACGGATATAAGAAATTGCCGGTATCATCGCCGGGCTAACATCACTGTTTGCTCAACAAGGTCGTCGCAATCACACTGTTTACGGTGAGAAAATGTTTCGCTTTTAACGTCATTCATAAACACGTAAAGAAATGCTCTTTTCCGCTAAAGTTATCTCTTTTTTCGCAATGGTTACGCTAACCGGCGCTCAGAGAACGCGCATATTGATATTGCGTTATTTCTCACGGACTCTCGTACGTTCGGATACACGATTTATATTGCTTCCACTTCCTTTTTCTGCGGAAATAGCGCTAACGGAAATCGACGTTAAACTATTGAAATCACGCCATTCGCCTGATTGTCACCGGCGACTTTTGCTGATTTTTCCTGCCGTTCGGCTTGATTGGAATTATTCTTAACTTTCATAAACTTAAATCTGCTGCTACTTTCAATATACAGAATTATCTCCCCTGAGAGTGATATGCGTAGAGACGTACTGTTATTACTGTGTTCAATTTGCCTGCTGCCTTCGTGGGTCCTGGCTGACGACGATGGCATGAGTGCAAAAGATATTAAAACGTTATTTTTCGGTCACGATGACCGTAAACCGGTAAGCACGCAGGCTGATGATCCCTGGGATGCCATTGGGCAACTGGAAACCGCCAGCGGCAATCTCTGCACCGCCACGCTTATCTCTCCTCATCTGGCCCTCACCGCCGGACACTGCCTGCTTACGCCACCCAACGGTAAACCGGATAAACCTGTCGCGTTGCGCTTTATCTCTCACAAGGGGCGCTGGGTTTACGAAATTCACGGGATTGAAGGCCGCGTTACGCCATCACTGGCAAAGCGGCTTAAAGCCGATGGCGACGGCTGGATAGTGCCAACGACAGCGGCGCCCTGGGACTTCGGCCTTATCATGATCCGCTATGCGCCGTCCGGGATTACGCCGGTGCCGATTTTTAGCGGCACGAAAGCCGAGCTGACCGCCGCGCTGAAAACCGCAGAACGTAAAGTGACTCAGGCAGGCTATCCGGAAGATCATCTGGATAACCTTTACGCGCATGAGGATTGCGTGGTGACCGGCTGGGCACAGAGTTCGGTCCTCTCCCATCAATGCGATACCCTGCCGGGGGACAGTGGCTCGCCGCTGTTGCTAAAAACGGCTAACGGCTGGCAGGTCATTGCGGTACAGAGCTCAGCGCCTGGCGCAAAAGATCGATGGCGAGCCGATAACCGCGCCATCGCCGTTACCGGTTTTCGCGACAAACTGGAAGCGCTGGCCGCCCAATAAGTGGCCAGCCCTGCCGTTGATTTATCTGCAATAACAGAGTGAAATCGTGCTTCTGAGCCAAAGCCCGGTATTTCACCAGATTCAGGCAAGTTTAATTAAGACCATGCCCGCCACCAGCAGGATTAAACCGATCCAGCCTTTCCTGTTCAGACGCTGACCAAACAGTATCCACCCGGCGGCAATGGTTACTGCGATACCAAAACCGCCCCACAGCGCGTAGGCTACCGACAAATCAATCCCTTTAACCGCCTGCGAAAGTGCGCTAAAGGCGCCGAGGACTGCCGCCAGCGACATCATGCCGTACAATTTGCGGCGAAAGCCATCAGAAAACTTCAGAAACACGTTGGCAATAATTTCCAGTACAATAGCCAGCGCCAGCCAGGCGGCGTGAACCCACTCAAACTGTTGTGGCATGACGGCCCTCCTTACACGGACTCACGGCTTTCTGCGTCCCGGATTTAATCAATACAATTCCGGCAATCAGCGTGATCAAACCGGCGATTTTTATTGTTGACAGTGCCTCATCAAACAGCAGAACGCTGAAAATAGTGATCAGTAAAATACCTGTCCCTTCCCATAAGGCATAAGCCACGCCGAGGGCGATTTTTTTCACCGCGAAAGCCAGAAAAATATAAGAGAGCGTGATCATCACCAGCATTAAAATAAATCCCGAATGACCACCGCTGACACCCGCCCATTTCATCGACAAGGTGCCGGTAATTTCAGCAACGATGGCAAGCGCTAATAAAAGCCAATAAAACATGATCCCTTCTCCTGCTTGAGAATATAATTCGTTGCGGTTTACGGCGTCGTAAACCGGAAAAATATCGACGTTATTTTAGCCGTGCGCGAAGCGCCAGCTCAGGCAGAAAGAAGAAGACTAAAGCGCCGAGCGCCAGTGCTGTTCGCCAGAAAAACAGGCGTTAAAGAGGGAAACTACAGGGTGATGGGAAATATACATCCTGAACTGATTGTCCATAAAATTACAATTATCCGCGGGATTGCTTCTCGTCATTTGCGGATGGAAATTGTCCTCAGTCGTTATACACCCGGAGATTTGTACCATAATGTCACATTTAACTCAAAGTCTTTGCAGTTCTTTACTGCGGATATTTGATTTTGATTAGTTTTTCTCTTGTCGCCTGCCATTATGATGGCGCCCCATCGATTATTTATTACAGGCGGCTTTTTGAGGGAGCACAGGCGAATTAGGCAGCAAAAGCATTGAGACACTGACTTTAGTAACGTCTACAATGGCTCATATTAAACTCCATTTTTCTCGCGCAGGGAACGGTATGGCGAAACCCATCATCACGCTTAACGGCTTAAAAATAGTCATCATGCTCGGCATGCTGGTTATCATCCTCACCGGCATTCGCTTCGCGGCGGATATCATCGTGCCCTTCGTCCTGGCGCTCTTTCTGGCGGTGGTGATTAATCCCCTGGTCCAGTTGATGGTGCGCTGCCGGGTGCCGCGGGTGCTGGCTATTTCGCTGCTGGTGGGCGTGATTGTCCTGCTGGCGGTGGTGCTGTTGGCTTCGCTCGGCACGTCGCTAAATGAACTGGCGCGTACCCTGCCGCAATATCGCAATTATCTCTATGAACCGATGCAGACCGTTGCGCCGTGGTTACAGCGTTTCGGTTTTACTGTTTCTGTGGTTGAGCTTAATAAGTATATTGACCCGAATGCGGTCATGACGCTGGTTACCAGTCTGCTTACCCAGCTTTCCAATGCCATGTCCTCTATCTTTCTGCTGCTGCTGACGGTGGTGTTTATGCTGCTGGAAGTGCCGCAGCTTCCCGCCAAGCTGCAACAGCTGATGTCGCGACCGGTGGAAGGTATGGGGGCGATTCAGCGCGCGCTGGATAGCGTCTCCCACTATCTGGTATTAAAAACGGCCATCAGCCTGGTCACCGGTCTGGTGGTCTGGGGAATGCTGGTGCTGCTGGACGTCCGTTTCGCCTTTATGTGGGGGCTGCTGGCTTTTGCGCTCAACTATATTCCCAATATTGGTTCCGTTCTCGCGGCGATCCCGCCAATTTTACAGGTACTGGTGTTTGGCGGCCTGTACGACGCGCTGGTGGTGCTGGCGGGCTACCTCGTCATTAACCTGGTGTTCGGCAACATCCTCGAACCGAGAATTATGGGACGCGGGCTGGGACTGTCGACGCTGGTGGTCTTCCTGTCATTGATCTTCTGGGGCTGGCTGTTAGGCCCTGTTGGTATGCTGCTCTCAGTACCGCTAACGATTATCGTCAAAATCGCCCTCGAACAGACGGTAGCCGGGCAAGGCATCGCCTACCTGCTAAGCGATTTGAGCAAAGATTAATTCGAAAACAAATGGTTAACACCTGGCGCATATTCCGCCGGATGACGGCTAATGCTGTCCGGCCTGCGTGAGCTACGCAAAAATTCCCTCTCCATTTTCTCTCTACGGGCCGCCCGGCCCGTAGAGCAACGCTTCTCCCTCATTATTGATCTCCCTCACATCTTTCGCCTGCTAATTATTACTCTCAGGCTAATAATTTGCTGCGAGCCTTAATTGATGCGTGCCGCGCCGGGACGCACACTAACTTCCACAGCAGGCAATCAAAACGATTTGTCGAATCAGGAGGTTAATAATGAATGCCGAACAAACGACGGGGCGAGTCTGGAACCGCCGCCGTACGGAAAAACAGCGGCGACTGACCGAGGCCGGGATCTCAGGCAAGGTGATCCCCGGCGATCGGCTGGTTGCCGTACTGGAACATCTGCTGGCCCCCGGGGATCGGGTGGTGCTGGAAGGCAACAACCAGAAACAAGCGGATTTCCTCTCCCGGATGCTGGCGGAAGTCAACCCGCAAAAAATCCATGACCTGCATATGATTATGCCAAGCGTCGGGCGCAGCGAGCACCTGGATCTCTTTGAAAAAGGTATCGCCCGTAAGCTCGATTTCTCCTTCTCCGGTACCCAGAGTCTGCGGATTTCACAACTGCTGGAAGATGGCTTACTGGAAATCGGCGCGATCCACACCTACATCGAACTCTACTCGCGTCTGTATGTCGACCTGTCGCCAAACGTGGCGCTGATCGCCGGTTATAAAGCCGATCGCAAAGGCAATCTTTACACCGGGCCGAGCACCGAAGATACCCCCGCGCTGGTTGAAGCCGCCGCTTTCCATGACGGTATCGTCATTGCGCAGGTTAATGAACTGGTGGATGACGAATGCGACCTGCCGCGGGTGGACATTCCCGGCTCGTGGATTGATTACGTCGTTGTGGCCGATAAACCGTTCTTTATCGAACCGTTGTTTACCCGCGACCCGCGCCTGATCAAGCAAGAACATATCCTGATGGCGATGATGGCGATTAAAGGTATCTATGCCGAACATCAGGTGCAGTCGCTGAACCACGGTATCGGCTTTAACACCGCCGCTATCGAACTGCTGCTGCCTACCTACGGCGAACAGCTCGGTCTGAAGGGTAAAATCTGTAAACACTGGACGCTGAATCCGCATCCCACCCTTATCCCGGCCATCGAAAGCGGTTGGGTAGAAAGCGTGCACTGCTTCGGCGGCGAACTGGGCATGGAAGAGTATATTCGCGCGCGGCCGGATATCTTCTTCACCGGCGCCGATGGCTCCATGCGCTCCAACCGCGCCTTCTGCCAGTTGGCGGGCCAGTACGCGGTAGATATGTTTATCGGTTCCACGCTGCAAATTGATGGCTACGCCAATTCATCAACCGTGACTCGCGGGCGCCTCTCCGGCTTCGGCGGCGCGCCGAATATGGGCCACGACCCGCACGGCCGCCGCCACGCCACGCCGGCATGGTTAAACATGATCACCGAACCGGACCCGATGCAGCGGGGTAAAAAGCTGGTCGTACAGATGGTGGAAACCTTCCAGGCGGGCGTCAAACCCACCTTCGTGGAAAAACTCGACGCCGTTGACGTCGCCAGAAGCGCCGGAATGCCGCTGGCGCCGGTAATGATTTACGGCGATGACGTCACCCACGTTCTGACCGAGGAAGGCATTGCCTATCTCTATCGCGCGGAAAGCCTTGAAGAGCGCCGGGCAATGGTTGCGGCCGTCGCGGGTATCACCGATATCGGCCTCGGGGTCGACGCCAGACGCGTGGCCGGGCTGCGCCGTAGCGGCAAAGTCGTCTATCCGGAAGATATCGCGATTCGTCGCAGTGACGCCACCCGCTCGCTACTCGCGGCCGGTAGCGTGGCCGACCTGGTGGAGTGGTCTGACGGCCTTTACAACCCACCGGCAAAATTCCGGAGCTGGTAATGAAAAAACTCTCTCCCCAATTCGCCGAATCGCGGACCCGCTGGCTGGCGCATACCGCCAGCGCCTGTCTGGTCGCCGAAGCCCGCCTGAGTCCGAAACCCGGTCTGGTCGATCGGCGCGGCAGCGGTGCCCATCAGGATCTGAATCTGGCGCTGATGGAACGCTCGGCCCGTAGTCTGAAACCAACGTTTCACGCCCTGGCCCAACAAAGCTGGCTGCGTCCGGCCGATGTCGCCCTGCGCGAGACGATTGGTCGCCTGGGGCGCGAAGGTGAAGCCCGAATGATGCAGGTAACGTCGGGGGTAAATACCCATCGGGGCGCGATCTGGGCGCTCGGTCTGCTGGTCAGCGCCACGGCCATGCTGGGGGGAGACGCTCATGCACAGAGGATAGCGGAAACCGCCGCCGCCCTCGCCCGTTTGCCGGACGTCTGCGCGCCAAAAACCTTCAGTAAGGGTCTGCGCGCCAGCCGCCGCTGGCAGGTACCCGGCGCGCGGGAAGAAGCACAGCGCGCGTTTCCGCACATCACCACCCTGGCGCTGCCGCAGTTATTGCGCAGCCGTGCTCAGGGGGCCAGTGAGCCACAGGCCCGGCTTGACGCGCTGATGGCGATTATGACTTCGCTTAGCGATACCTGCGTGCTCTCCCGCGCCGGAATGGCGGGCCTTGAAGCCATGCGGTACGGCGCGGGCGAAGTGCTGGCCGCCGGAGGATGTGCGACGGCGTCGGGTCGGGCCGCGCTGGCGCGTCTTGATGCGCAGATGCTGGCGCAGAACGCCTCACCGGGTGGCGCGGCCGATCTCCTTGCCGCCACCCTGTTTCTCGATCGGGTTTCCGCCTAACGCATTCAGAGGATGTTATGGAACAGATTAAATTTTCACTTCCTGCCAACCGCGCCCTCAGCGGCAAAGCGCTGGCAGGCATTGTAGGCTCTGGCGATATGGAAGTGCTCTATACCGCCGGAGAGAGCGATACGCTCGACATCGAGATCACCACCTCCGTGGATAACAGCCAGGCCCGCTGGCACGCATTGTTCGAACGGCTGAACCTGATTAACGGCCTGCCCGGCGGACAACTGGTCATCCACGACTTTGGCGCCACCCCCGGCGTCGCACGGATCCGTATTGAACAGGTTTTTGAGGAGGTGACTTATGCGTAACGATCGCAGTTTCATTGAACTGCGCGCCCGCGAACGCGCCCGTACTCTGCTGGATGACGGCAGCTATCGCGAACTGCTGGACCCGTTCGAAGGCATTATGTCGCCATGGCTTGGCGCGCAGGGTATCGTCCCGCAGTCCGACGACGGCATGGTGGTGGCAAAAGGCACCATTAACGGCCGACCGGCGGTCGTTGTCGCCATCGAGGGAACCTTTCAGGGCGGGAGCATGGGCGAAGTTTCCGGCGCCAAAATGGCCGCCGCCCTTGAACTGGCGGCGGAAGATAACCGCAACGGCATTCCCACCCTGGCGGTACTGTGTCTGGAAACCGGCGGCGTGCGCCTGCAGGAAGCCAATCTGGGGCTTGCCGCCATCGCCGATATTCATGCCGCGATTGTCGACCTGCGTCGCTATACCCCGGTGGTCGGTATTGTCGCCGGCACCGTCGGCTGCTTCGGCGGCATGTCCATCGCCGCGGCGCTGTGCAGCTACCTGATCGTCACCCGCGAAGCCCGCCTCGGTCTCAACGGGCCACAGGTTATCGAACAGGAGGCCGGGATTGAAGAGTACGACTCCCGCGACCGGCCATTTATCTGGAGCATGACCGGCGGTGAAATTCGCTATGCCAGCGGCCTGGTGGATGCCCTGGTGGCTGACGGCGTCAATGCGGTGAAAACGGCCATGAACGAGGCAATTGCCAAAGGCGTACCGGCCCAACATCGCAGCGACAAATATGATGATTTCCTGAGCCGTCTGACCCGCTTCGATACCCGCCAGCAGGCAGACGCCGCACAGATCAAACAGCTATTCGCCCGGGAGGAAAAATAATGCGTCAGTTCACTAACCGTGCCGCGCTGTGGCTAAACCAGCTGGCGTCGGATACCCCGCTTATGGCCGGCCTGTGCCCATCGGTACAGGTTGCCGACGCCGATTTGAACGGCGAAACCGTGCGTTTTATCGCCGTGGTGCCGGATGCTGACAACCACTATCCGCGCGCCGCTAAAGGCGAAATCGGCCTGCTTGAAGGCTGGACGCTGGCAAAAGTGGTCAATGAGACCATTGACGCTGACGGGGATAACGCGGTGAAACGCCCGATTATTGCAATTATTGATGTGCCAAGTCAGGCCTATGGTCGCCGCGAAGAAGCCTTCGGAATTCATCAGGCGCTGGCCGGTGCCGCAGGCGCGTATGCAAAGGCACGCCTTGCCGGGCATCCGGTGATTGGCCTGATCGTCGGCAAAGCCATGTCCGGCGCTTTTCTGGCCCACGGTTACCAGGCCAACCGTCTGATTGCCTTCAACGATCGCGGCGTACAGGTCCACGCGATGGGCAAAGCCTCGGCTGCGCGCATCACCCTGCGTACCGTTGACGCGCTGGAGAAACTGGCGGCGACCATCCCGCCAATGGCCTATGACGTCAGCAACTACGCGACGCTTGGCCTGCTCTCCGCACTGCTTGACATCAGTAACCCGGATGCCCCGGCCGCCAGCGATCTGACGCTGGTCACCGCCACCCTGCGCGACGCCATCGCTGACGCGCGTCAGGATGCCTCTCTGAAGTGCCGACTTGGCGCGGAGAACCGCCGGTGTTCCCGACAGGTACGCGATCGTATGCGCGCCAGCTGGTAGTCAGTTCATAAATAGAAAAACCTGCCGGAAGCGGTCGTCTGAGGCACTCGGTGAGTGCCTCAGAAAGAGGCTGCTTTTAGAAAATATAACAATCGCGCCAGTACCTTATTCTCTCTACAGGTGATTTATGACTTATGTGATTATTCATGCCCTCGCGCCGATTTTTGTCATCATGCTGCTGGGCTTCTGGGCCGGTAAGGCCAAAATGGTTGACAACAAAAACGTCTCGCTACTCAACATCTTCGTGATGGATTTCGCCCTACCCGCCGCACTGTTCAGCGCCACAGTGCAAACGCCGTGGCGCGGTATTGTCGCCCAATCGCCGCTGATCCTGGTGCTCACCGGGGCCATGTGGATCACCTACGCGGTTATCTATTTTCTTGCCACCCGCGTCTTTAAACGTACGCCGCAGGACGCTGCCGTACTGACCCTTACCGTAGCGTTGCCTAACTACGCTGCCCTTGGTCTGCCCATTCTGGGTAGCGTACTTGGCGAAGGCGCGTCAACATCGCTTTCGGTCGCCGTCTCCATCGCCTGCGGTTCGGTACTGATGACGCCCTTCTGCCTGCTGATCCTGGAACGCGAAAAAGCATGCGCCGCAGGAGAAAACAGCGGTTCGACGCTGGCAATGCTGCCGGTGCTGATGTGGCGTTCGGTGAAAAAACCGATTGTCTGGGGGCCGCTGTTGGGCGTGGTGCTTTCCGCCATTGGAATCAAAATGCCGGACCTCCTGCTGGCATCCATTAAACCACTGGGGCTGGCGGCCACCGCCGCAGCGCTGTTCCTGACCGGGGTGATTCTGTCAGCACGTAAACTGCAGCTCAACACGCTGATCGCCACATCCACCATCGTTAAACTGCTGGTGCAACCCTTTATCGCCTGGGGTCTGGTGATGATACTGGGTCTGCAGGGTTCTATTGCCATTACCGCCATTCTGATGATTGCCCTTGCGGCGGGTTTCTTCGGCGTGGTCTTCGGTAACCGTTTTGGCGTGCAGTCGCCGGATGCGGAAGCGGTGCTGCTGTTAAGCTCGGTTCTGTGTATCCTGTCACTGCCGCTGTTTATCACTTTAACGTCAGGGATCTAACGATGTCATTAACGCCGCGTCCTCACGATTTAGTCTGGTTGAATCATACCGCCGCGCTGGAAGCAATTGAGGAATTGTGGGTTGCACAGCACTGGCGTATCAGCCTGCCGGTGGTGGTGCGACGCGACGTTGACGCCAACGCCCGTATTCCTGTGGGGGTAAGGGGCATGAAACGCGATCAGCGGGCCGCCGGCTGGGTACAGGAAGAAAATATCATCCGCATTGTCAGTCCGGAAATGCTCGCCGAACGGCAACGGCTTCTGCGTTCACCATTTGTCTCCCAGCCGCCGGTACAGGCGGCTGTTACCCTGACTCGGCATCACTGGCCGTGGTGCTGGGGCATTACCGGCAGTACCGGCTATGCCCTGGCTACCGAAATCCCCGTTATACACGCGACCAGCGATCTTGATCTGCTGATCCGCGCGCCGCTCCCCGTCGCCCGCGCGGAACTGCTCACGTGGCAATCCTGCGTCGCGCAACTCCCCTGCCGGGTAGATACTCAGGTCGAAACGCCTGAAGGGGCTTTCGCGCTCAATGAATGGCTGCGCGAGGGGCGAGCGCTGCTGAAAACGTCCCGCGGCGCATATCTGACCACTGCGCCATGGGCCAGGGAGGATGTATGAAAATTCTCTTTACCTTTCCCGGTCAGGGAAGCCAGCGACCGGGTATGCTCGCCACGATCCCCGATCGCCAGAATATTCTCACCGTCGCGCGGGCCGTGCTCGGCGAGGAAGTCGATCATCTGGATAGCGCCGCCGCATTAAAACACACCCGCGCGGTGCAGCTCTGCCTGCTGATTACGGGCGTCGCCTGGGCGCGAGAACTTCAGCGTGAAGGTGTGCCCCCGGATATAGTCTGCGGCCTGTCGATAGGCGCTTTCCCTGCGGCGGTCATTGCCGACGCGCTGGATTTCGCCGATGCCCTGCGGCTGGTGGCGCTACGCGGCGATTTAATGGAGCAGGCCTGGCCGCACGGCTACGGGCTCACCGCTATTATGGGGCTGCCTGTCGATCGCATAGAAAAACTGATCGCTGCCAGCGAACTCTATATCGCCAATCTGAATGCCGAAACGCAGGTTGTGATTGCCGGACGCGACGAAGAGATGGCGCGAGTCGCCCAACTGGCGCTGAAAGCGGGCGCAACCAAAGCGCAGCGCCTGGCGGTCAGCGTCCCTTCACACTGCGCGCTACTGGATAAACCGGCGTCAGCGCTGGCGAAGGCCTTCGCTGACGTCTCGCTCCGACGACCGCGCTGCGCGTATTTAAGCGGCTCCACGGCGCGCGTTTTATGGGATCCGTTAAAGATTGCTGACGATCTGGCGCTAAATATGGCGCGAACCGTGCGCTGGCAGGACGCGATGGTTGCCGCTGATGAACGGGAGGCGCGTCTGGCGATCGAGATGCCGCCGGGCGGCGTGCTGACCGGCCTCACCCGCCAGGCAGGCTGGCAAGGAGAGTGTATTTCGCTGGAGCACAATGGCGTCAGCGTTGCGCGTCACCGGGTTACCCGGCTGAGTGACTGAGGCTGCGGGCATACATTCTCCCTTCAGCCGCCAGCGCCAGCAGATCGGCGTCACGCTCGCGATGATGTGAATAGACAATCGAGATCGACTGGCGCATCTGATAACACTCAGCCAGCTTTAACAACTGCACGTCATTTTCATAGACTTTTTTCATTCGCCCTGGCAGCAGCGCAAACCCCACGCCCGCCTGCACCAGGCTAATCATCGAAAAGATATCGTTAACCCGGGTGACGATTTCAGGTTCAAATCCGGCTACCTGAAACGCCTCCTGAAAACCCGCATAGGTTGCGAACCCTTCTGCCAGCGAAACAAATTTACGGTCGGCATAATCGCGCAATTCAGCAGGCCCGGCGGTATTCAGATGCTCCGTCGCCGGGGCTGCGAGGAAAATATCATCCTCAAACAGCGGGACCACATCAAAATCCGCCTGGCTGTACTCGCCTTCGTTGGTGGCAATCAGAATCGCATCCAGCGCGTCATCTTCCAGCATATCCAGCAGCATCTGATTCGACCCCATTGTGAGATCTAATTCCAGCGCAGGACGCCGTAGCTTCATGCCCATGATAATGCGCGGTACGGTTTCCAGAGTCAGTGAGTAAAGCGTGCCGATGCGCAGTCGCCCCTGCCCGATACCAGCGACTTTACGTGTCGCTTCCAGCCCGCGGTTCATCAGATTTATCACATCCTGGCAGTACTCCAGCAGCGTCCATGCCGCCGGGAGCGGCAGCAGATTGCGCCCTTTATGGCTAAACAGCGGGCAGCCAACGCCCTCTTCCAGGGTATGCAACGCCCGGTGAACGCTGACGCCGCTCAGTTGCATGGCCTCTGCGGTTCTGGCGATATTGCCCTTCGCCATAAACACCATAAATACCGACAGTTTGCGGAAAGTGATCTCCTGGTTAATATCGTCTTTCATTGCCCTGCGCTCCGCGTTTCCGTCTTCAGTATCTTTTTTATGTGTGATTTCAATACAGTATAACCACAATGGACGATTAAAAAATTAGCCGGAACCGGGATATGCCTGCAGAGACATAACTTATTGCAATTTAGCGGTTTCGCCCGGCTGGCAGTCGCGAGGAGATAATCCCGGGTAAAAGGATTGCGGCAATGAGCAGGATTTATTCATTCACGACCGATGCCGGATAGCGCAAATTAATCCATAGCGAAGCGGGCAAAGAAAAACCCCGACTTGCGGGGTCTGAGGCTGGCGAACAACCGTTTGGCTATGACGCTCGCATTGCTGTCGGGCGGAGGCTGGCGCCTTGCCAGACCTGCAACACCCATCCCGTAGGCCCGGTAAGACGCCACCGGGCATTTCAACGAAACGGACTTACAGCGCCATATCGTGCTGCGGTGACGTTTCCGCCTGCGGCGCTGCCGGTTTGGCGGTCATAACCGGCGCGGTCGCGTTCATCTCAATCACCGGCGGTTTGGTTAACTGCAGCGCCGCCGCCGTATCATCCCAGACCTGCTGAGTGAGCGCGACATTGCCGTTCAGCGTCTGGCCGTAGCTCGGCACGATATCGCGAATGCGGCTTTGCCATTGCGGTGAATTAAACTGCTCCGGGAACATTTGCTTAAGCACATTCAGGGCGATCGGCGCGGCGGTGGAAGCCCCTGGTGATGCCCCCAGCAGTGCGGAGAGCGTTTTCTGCTGATCGACCACCACTTCGGTGCCCAGTTTCAGGACGCCACCCTTCTCCGCATCTTTTTTGATGATCTGTACACGCTGTCCGGCCTGAATCAACTTCCAGTCCTCTTTGCGCGCGTCCGGATAATACGCTTTCAGCGCCGCAAAACGGTCGTCGTCGCTCAGCATGACCTGGCTAATAAGATATTTCACCAGATCAAAGTTATCCAGACCAACCTGTGTCATCGGTAGCACGTTACTGGTGGTGGTTGTGCTCAGCAGATCAAAGAACGAGCCATTTTTAAGGAACTTCGTTGAGAAGGTGGCAAATGGCCCAAACAGCACCACCCGCTTACCGTCAATGAAACGCGCATCAAGATGCGGTACCGACATCGGTGGCGCGCCAACCGAGGCCTGACCGTACACTTTCTGTCGGTGCTCGTTGGTCACTGCCGGGTTTTCAGTCATCAGGAAGGAGCCGCCAACCGGGAAACCGGCATAATTATCCGCTTCCGGGATGCCGGTTTTTTGCAGTAATTTCAGCGCCCCGCCGCCCGCGCCGATAAATACGTATTTTGCATCGATCGCCTGCTCTTCGCCGCTATTAACGTTTTTGACCGTCACATGCCAGGAATTATCCGCATTACGTTTAAAATCGGTGACTTCGGAAGAAGTTTGCAGCGTGAAGTTATTATTTTTTTTCAGACTACCGATTAACTGACGGGTTATTTCCCCATAGTTAACGTCGGTACCAACCGGCGTCCATGTCGCCGCCACGCTTTGCTGCGGATCGCGGCCTTCCATCACCAGCGGCGCCCACTGTTTTATTTGCGCGTGATCGGTGGAAAATTTCATTCCCTGGAATAGAGTGGTTTGTTGCAATGCAGCATAACGTTTTTGCAGATAATCCACATTATCGCCCCAGACAAAACTCATATGTGGGGTGGAGTTAATAAACGAGTGCGGATCGTGCAAAATGCCGCGTTTGACCTGCGCCGTCCAGAACTGGCGGGAGATCATAAACTGTTCGTTAATATTCAGCGCCTTGCTGATATCAATAGACCCATCCGGGCGTTGCGGCGTATAGTTCAGTTCCATATTGGCGGAGTGCCCGGTACCGGCATTATTCCAGCCGTTCGAGGACTCCAGCGCCACGCCATCGAGTTTTTCGACCATCACCTGTTTCCACTCCGGCTGTAATTCTTGCAGCCAGGTTCCCAGCGACGCGCTCATAATGCCGCCGCCAATCAACAGGAAATCGGTTTTATTTGAGGTATTGTCATTGGCGAAAGCGATCGGGCTAACCAGCATCGCTAATGCGGTCATCGATATAATCGTTTTTTTAATTGCAGGCATAATAAAAATATCACATAGCACAAGTGTAATAAGGATGTGCATATTAACGCAGTTTTACTTTATTTTAAAATGCCATTTACACATTCACTTGCAGTCATGATTATTATTCTGGTTTTTTAACTTAAAAAAGTAAAATAATGACAAAAATTACGGGACAGGGGAATTCGCGGGCGGCCAGACAATAACGGAATAAGAGCCTATCCTACCAGGCGTTATTGGCGCAGACAGATTGAACACGGCCAGCGCGGAAGAACCGGAGCGTACACCTAGTACGTGAGGATTCTGAGCACTGCCCAGGTTCAAAATGACAAGCAAAATAGCCCTAATGGGATAGGCTCTAAGCACAGACCAACCGTGTGGATATAATATCCCCCTGAAAAAGATTATTTTCATTCATTCGGCGTGTATCGCGAAAATACACGCCCGATGACTGAGTTTACGCGACCGGCTGCATCGCACGCAGCGCAATGCGCAAATGACCGTTATTCTCTGCCAGCAGTTCACGCGCCTGCCAGGCATCAAGCCCGCTGATGATCATCAATATCGCCGTCCGGCAGTGCTGATTGCAACTGGTCAGCGCCGCTTTCGCTTCGCTGCGCGAACAGGCCGTTGCCGCCATCACAATAGCAATCTGGCGCTCGGCCCAGCGCGGTGTACTGGCCTGGAGATCGACACGCAGGTTTTCGTAGACTCGCCCCTCGCGAATCGCCAGCCCGGTGGTCAGCATATTGAGGATCTGCCGCTGCGCGATTTGCGCTTTCGGATTACCAAAACCCGCTACCGCCTCTGGCCCGGTTTGCGGGGCAATAATGATATCCGCCAGTTGTGCGGCTTCACTGTCGGCTTCCTGCGTCACAACCGCAATGGGCGCGCCGAGCGACCAGGCGTGACGCATCGCTCCCCACACCCACGGAGTTTTGCCGCTTACCGTCAGCGCCAGCAGCATATCCTGGTTGCTGAACTGTATGGCCTGTAGCTCAAAGGCGCCAAGATCGTAATTATTCGCGGCGGTTTCCATCTCCTGGAGCGCGGCTGCCGCGCCTCCGGCGATCAGCGCAACCAGAGCATGTTTTCCCTCAGGCGCAAATTCATTTACCGTTTGCACGGCGGCACGCCCGGATGCGCCAGCCCCGACAATAACCAGTCGCCCTCCCCGGCTCAACGCCGCCGTGGCGTTATCAATCAGACGGGCAATCTCCGGCAAACAGGCCGCAACAGCGTCGACAATCTGCTTATTATCCTTATCCAGCATCGCCAGCATATCGAGTGTGGCAAGCGTATCAATATGGGTGGTTTCAGGGTGGCGTCGTTCCATCATTGAAGCGGTTGGCTTACTGCTCATAAAAACCTCCATTTAACACAGAAACAACTTACAGGGGCGAAAGTGAGAACCTGGGGCAAACCCTTTCATTAACCATGGTTATAAATGGAAGTGTAAAGCATTCCTGACATGCTTAATTCCACGGTAGTCACAGTTTTATCGCCGATGAAATTTTCCATCTGTCGATTGTCTGTTTTCCAGCCAGTGGCAATGGCATTGAGATAAGATGCAATAGCATCACAGATTGCTGACAAAGTGCGTTTTTCCGGAATTGCCCGGCGGCGCTTCGCTTGCGCGGGCCTACGAAAAACCCATAACATAATGATATTATTGGTTTTATATGCCAGGTAAGGCGATAGCCGCCACCCGGCAGAAATGTGAGCACAATATCTAAATCAGGTTTGTCATCAGCCTCAGATGCAATAGCATCATTAGCGCAGCGTCAGGCCGCCATCAACAAAGTACTGGCTTCCGCTGACATATGACGCGGCATCGGATAAAAGAAAAAGCGCCACTTCCGCGGCTTCAACCGCCGTCCCCTGACGGGTAAGCGCCAGACGACTGACCACCGATGCTTCAAATTCGCCACGAACATCTTCACGCATAAAATGGCGAAAATCGGTATCAATCGGTCCCGGAACTAGCGTGTTAACCCGAATATTTTTCGCGCCCAGCGCGGACGCCCAGCAGCGAGATAATGAAACCAGCGCGGCTTTTGCCGCCGAATAAAGACTTGCCGCCGCGGCGCCCTCATAAGCCGAAGTGGATGCCGTCACGACCACCGAAGCGCCCTCATTAAGCATCCCGGCAAGCGCCGCCAGTTGAAGAACGGGCCCGCGCACATTGGTCGCCATCATGTTGTCAAATGCGTTGGCATCAACCTGTGTCAGTTCGCCAATGGCGGCATATCCGGCATTCAACCACAGGCCATCCAGTTTGCCCATTGACTGAACCTCCTGAGCCAGCGCCTCCCCGGTCGCGGGCGCGCTGGCATCGTTATAAATCACGCGCGCCCGATCCGAAAGCTGCTGACGGAGTGCGTCCAGGCGCAGGGGATCGCGGCCAGTGGCAATCACGAAACCGCCCTCGCGGTCAATGATCTTTGCCCCGGCAAGCCCAATACCGCTTGTCGCGCCGGTGATAAGAATGTTTTTTGCAGTAAATCTTGCCATTGTCGTTACCCTGATGATCATTGGTGGTCAATTAATGAAATCCATCAAGATGGTAACCAGCGAAGGACTATTTGATAATATTACTATTATCAACAGAACTGTTTGGGAAAATAGATATAATGCGTGGAAGTGATTTTGCTGAATTACGCGCCTTTGCCATGGTGGTTGAGCAAGGCAGTTTCACCCGTGCTGCCGCGCATCTTGGTGTTACGACCTCCACATTAAGCGCAACCATTCGTCGGCTCGAAGCGCGTATCGGCGTGCGTTTACTGCACCGCACCACGCGCAGCGTCGCGCCCAGCGAGGCCGGGATACGTATGATGCAACAGCTGGGCCCCGCACTGACTGCGCTGGAAGACGCGGTTACCGAGGCACAAACGACTCACGCCCCCGCAGGGCGTTTGCGGCTCAATGTATCACGCGTCGCCGCTATTCATTATCTGGCCCCGATGCTGGGCGATTTTATGCAACGCTACCCTAACATTACGCTGGATATCATTACCGATGATGCTCTGATTGATATCGTATCGTCAGGGTTTGATGCGGGAATTCGTCTGGGCGAGAAGCTTCATCAGGATATGATTGCCGTCAGGCTAAGCGGCGATCTTGAGATGAAAGTCGTGGCATCACCGCACTATCTGGCGCAGGCGACGCCTCCCCGCAAACCACAGGATTTGTTGCAGCACCCCTGCCTGACTTATCGACGACCAAGCGACGGCAGCGTTTATCGATGGGAGTTTCAGCGCCATGACGAACGCTGCGAGATTGCGGTCAATGGGCCAATCATCGTGGATGAACCAGCCATGCTTACGCCATTAGCGCTCGCGGGCGTGGGCATCGCATATCAGTTCGCCCATCAGGTTGATCCCTGGCTGGAAACAGGTCAACTGGTTCAGTTACTCAAAACATGGACGCCTGCTTTCCCCGGCTTTTATCTCTACTACCCCAGTCGAAAACACATGGCGACACCACTGCGGGCATTTGTCGACTCTCTGCTGAGAACCTGAGATAAAAATGCAGCGGAGAGAATTATCCGCGGGTTGTCGAACTCAGGTTTCCTTGACGCCGCCTGGCCGGTAAAGAACGAGGACAACAGGTAAAACAGTTTTGTCATCCATCTTATTTCGCTTTTTTTACACAGCTTTATGAAAGCCCCCCGTTCAGCGATAATACGCATCTATACGTTTTGCCATGGGGTTGGTATGAGTGAACTGGCACAGCAGACGGCGCGCAAACGCTCAATGAGTATGAAGCTGAGTACCGCCGTCACCTTAATGATTGGCAGCGTGATCGGTTCAGTGCTGATCCTGGTCTATATCCTGTGGTTTATGCAGATTGGCGATGCCACCCGCGACGGTGTAAAAGATACGGCGCTTGCGGTGGCGCGGACGCTGGCTGACACGCCGGAAGTAAAGCGCGGCCTGACGCGGTCGCCGGACAGCGGCATCATTCAGCCACTGGCGCTGGCCGCCGCCAGACGCAATGGCCTGCTGTTTGCCGTGGTCACCAATATGGACGGCATCCGCTATTCGCATCCCGATAGCCAGATGATCGGTCACCCCTTTATCGGCGATGATATCCTGCCAACGCTGAAAGGCCGAGAAAACGTCGCCGTCAATCACGGTGTCCTGGCCCCAGCGTTGCGGGTATTCACGCCGGTCTTTGACGATAACCACCGGCAAATCGGCGTGGTGGCGATTGGTATTTCACTGAGCAAAGTAGACCAGCAAATCGCCGCCAGCCGTTGGGATGTGATTTTAACCGTGCTGTTCAGCGCGCTGGTTTGCGCGATGGGGACCTGGTGCCTGGTCCGCGGCCTGAAACGCGTTCTGCTGGGGCTTGAGCCGCAAGAGATCTCAACGCAGTTCCAGCAGCGCCAGGCGATGCTGCATTCGCTAAAAGAGGGCGTGGTGGCGGTGGATGCTGACGGCCAGGTGACGCTGATTAACCCTGCCGCACGGAATATTCTGTTTAGCGGCCCCGATAATGATATCTCTCAGACGCCTCTGCTGGCGGACCTGCAGGCAGTTCTGCAAACCGGACAGCCTATTTACGATCGGGAACTGGGATGTAACGGTTTTTTACTGCTCAGCAACACGGTTCCCGTCCGCAGCCAGAATGATGTGGTCGGTGCGATTAGCACCTTCCGTGATAAGACCGAAGTCAGCCAGCTACTGCAACGGCTGGACGGGATGGTAAACTATGTGGATGCGCTGCGTACCACTTCACATGAGTTTATGAATAAACTGCACGTGATTCTTGGCCTGCTGAATATGAAACGTTACGACAAGCTGGAAGAGTACGTACTGCAAACCGCCCATACTTATCAGGCGGATATTGGTGAAATCCAGCACCGTATTAAATCACCGGTGGTCGCCGGTTTTTTAATTGGCAAAATTCAACGCGCGAAAGAGTGCGGGTTTACCCTGACCCTCGCCGACGAAAGTCTGGTACCAGACTGCCCGAATGAAAAACAGGTGACCGTGCTGGTCACCGTACTGGGTAATTTGATCGAGAATGCGCTGGATGCCATGAACGGCCAGGCCGAAGGTGAAATCAGCCTGCTGCTGCACTATCAGAATGGCTGGCTAAGCGGCGAGGTCAGCGATGATGGCCCCGGGATCCCGGAAGCGTTCATCGAAGATATCTTTAATAAAGGCTTCTCCACCAAGGGCGAGAATCGCGGCGTCGGGCTATTTCTTGCCAGTCAGCAGCTTCACGATCTGGGCGGATCGCTGGCTGTCGAATCCGAACCCGGCGTTTTTACTCAATTTTTTGTTCACCTTCCCTGGGACAGTAAAAGGAACAGTGCGTGATAAATGTATTAATTGTTGACGATGATGCCATGGTCGCCGAACTGAACCGCCTCTACGTGGCGCGAGTCAGTGGTTTTCGCTGTATCGCCACGGCATCTACGCTGAGTAAAGCCAGGGAGATGATTAACGACAAGACGCTGGAGATAGACCTGGTGCTGCTCGACGTCTATATGCAGCAGGATAGCGGTCTGGATCTGCTGCCCACGATCCGCGCTTCCGGGCGCGCCATCGATGTCATTATGATTACTTCCGCCGCGGACGCCGCAACGGTGCAGGCATCAATGCACTATGGTGTGGTCGACTATCTGATCAAACCTTTCCAGTTTCCGCGCTTTGAAGAAGCGCTGACCGCCTGGCGAGAAAAACGTAAACTGATGATTGGCCAGCCTTACTATGAGCAAGCGGATGTTGACCGACTGCTGCACGGCGGCGTCGCGGAAGCCACCGATGCGCGCAAACTACCAAAAGGCCTGACCGCTCAGACATTGCGCACCCTGTGCCAGTGGATCGATGCTCACCCGGACGTTGAATTTTCCACCGACGAACTGGCGGCGGCGGTGAACATCTCCCGCGTATCGTGCCGTAAATACCTGATTTGGCTGGCACAAATTAATATTCTGTATACCAACATTCACTATGGCGCCACCGGTCGCCCGGTGTACCGCTATCATCTGATCGCCGAGCAGTACGGCCTGCTTAAGCAGTACAGTCAATAAGCCGGTAGCCATCATCCAGCAACTGGAAGCGGAAACCGCGCTGTGAAGAGAGGATAACGTCGCGATTTTTAGTGACGAAAATCGCGTCGATATCCTCACGCTGACGCAGGGCCGCGCAGCCTTTCTCCACCCCAAGACCGTAAATCAGGGTAGTCCAGATATCGCCATCGAGAGAGTTTGTGGCAATAATCGTCACGCTTTCCAGTTCGTTATCCAGCGGATAGCCGCTACGCGGGTCGAGAATATGGTGCCAGCGTTGACCATCCTGCTCAAAATAGCGCTCATAAATCCCTGATGTCACCACCGACTGCCCCGTCACCGCAATACTGCCAATCAGCGCATCCGTTGTTGAGAAGGGTTTTTTCAGCCCTATCGACCATCTCCCAAGGGTATGCACGTTACCACCGAGGTTAATCAGCGCGTCACTCACCCGCTGCTGTTGCAAATAATCCCGCACCCGATCGGCGATATAGCCTTTGGCGATGGCCCCAAGATCGATCTCCATTCCCGCCTGTGCGAGATAAACGCTGCCGGCAGCATCATCAAGGATCACATCCTGCGGGCGCGTTAACGCCAGTCGGGCGGCGATATCCTGCGCCGCAGGCACACGATGGCCCTGAAAACCAATACGCCACAGTTTCACCAGCGGGCCTATCGCCAGATTGAACGCACTGTCCCGCACCATGCTGGCGGCTTTAGCGCATTTAATCAGCGTATAGACCGGCCGACTTACGGTGACGGGGTGACGCCCGGCAGCATGGTTAATATCCATCACCTGCGACCGGGCGCGGTTAACGGTAAGCAGATCTTCATAGCCTTTAATCAACTGAAAGACGCGTGACGCGAGGGCTTCATCATGAACATAGAGCTTAAGCAGAATGGGAGATCCCATCAGAACAGCGGAATAACTGTAGATGCGGTTGTCGGACATAATACACTCCCTGAGAGAGGTAATAAGCCGGGCCGCATATTTGCCTGCCCGGCCGGTGTCGCTTTACACATTACCCTCTGGCACATTTCGCCGCATGATGGCCCGCGAGAGTGCCGAAGATAATAATATCCGCCACCGCGTTACCGCCGATGCGGTTACCGCCGTGAATGCCGCCAACCACTTCGCCTGCCGCATACGCCCCTGGGATCGGCTGATGCTCATCGTTCAGCACCGCAGTTTCGCTGTTGATGGTCACGCCGCCCATGGTGTGGTGAACCCCCGGTGCGATGCGAATCGCGTGGTACGGGCCTTCATTAATCGGCGCCCGCAGTGCGGTAGTGCGACCAAAATCATCATCATGCTGTTTTTCAACAAAGCCATTGTAGCGTTCCAGGGTAGCAAGGAAAGCGTGATAATCCAT
The DNA here is from genome assembly GCF_043832615.1 of Klebsiella sp. KE9456. Lineage (NCBI taxonomy): Bacteria > Pseudomonadati > Pseudomonadota > Gammaproteobacteria > Enterobacterales > Enterobacteriaceae > Klebsiella > Klebsiella sp. KE9456. The sequence goes on along the minus strand of NZ_JBDYQK010000012.1, from coordinate 4,986 downwards.
CCCCAGTTTCTCTGCCAGTTCGCGGGGCGAGCTGGCGCTGGTAACAAAGCCTTTGGCGATATATTCATCGGCGGCTCTGTTTTTCGCCCTGACGTGCTCGTCGAACACGATGTACGCAAAGTTTTCCGGCAGCGCGATAATCGACGCTGAAACTTTATCGCGGGTCTCCATCTCGTTGAAGAAACGGTTGCCCTGCTGGTTCACCAGAATCGCCCCGCCGCCGCGAATTGATTCGGAAATCAGGTACGAGGTTTGCTGCTCCACCGTCGGGTGAATCTGGATTTCCCCCATATCCACCGTGCCCGCGCCGATGCGCTCTAACAGCGCAATCCCACCGCCAGTGGCGCCTTTGTGGTTGGTGGTCACAAAGCCCGCCAGATCCGGGCGGTATTTCACCACCATCGCGCTGTTGGCGCTGAAACCACCGGTGGCGACGACAATACTCTTCGTCTGAACCGACACCGTTTCCTGTTCATCGTTGATCAGGCGCACGCCGTTCACCGCACCGTCGGTCATCAGGATCTCTTCCACCGAAGTGTCCAGCAGAACATCAATACCGCGTTTAGTGATATTGCGCAGCAGGCCGCTGATCAGATAGCCGCCAACCGCCGATCCGTCGCGCGGACGGTGGGTACGGTCAATGCTCATGCCGCCAGTGGTGGTGATATCGTTAAGCATAATGCCGCGCCGTGCCAGCCATTCGATGGCTTCCGGCGCATTCTCCACAAAGCAGCGCAGCAGTTGCGGGTTGTTTTTGTTTTTACCGCCCTTCAGCGTTTCCTGGTAAAACAGTTCTTTACTGTCTTTAATACCTTTCACGCGCTGGAAGCGGGTCTCCGCCGCGTTCATCCCGGCTGAGGCCTTAATGGTGTTGCCGCCGATGGTCGGCATTTTCTCGACGATCAGCACGCTGGCCCCTTCATCGTGCGCCTGAATAGCCGCCGCCAGCCCGGCCCCGCCGCTACCGACGACCACAACATCGTAGCTTTTCGGCGTTACCACGCCTTCGCCCTCTTCAGCGGCCAACGCTTTACTCGATTTCAGCATCGCTTTGGAGACGGCTTTTTTCACCGCTTCGCTCTGGCTGGTCGCGCCGGAAATGGCATCAACGTGCGGCGTATTGGCGGTCAGAATACGCTCGCGGATCTCTTCAAAACTGGTGGTGAACTCGACGGTCTGTCGCGGGCTGGCAGCCAGTTCGATATCGGCAATGCGATCGTTTTCCAGACTGACATTAATAACCAGTTCATTGACATCGTCCTGAACGGTTTCAACGAACACCCCTGGTTTGAATTTCGCGTCGCCCATGCTCATATCGCGGATCATCGCTTCTACCAGCGAAAAACGCCACAGCGGTTCCGGAATGGTCAGCGCTTCTCGCCGGGTACTGTCGATAAACAACTCCAGCTCTTCGCCGGCGGCAATTCGCGCCGCCCAGTCAGGATAAGCGATACAGGCACGCCCTACCGCCATCAGATCGTAACCGTGATCCAGCCCCTGTTCCGCATCGGCGGCGTTAACCACGCCGCCCACCCCCATCACCGGCACCTGAGCCAGCGTTTCCGAGCGCATGGCGCAATACTTTTCAATCAGCGGTGTCGGATCGCTGGTGTCAACAATCGACGGACGCAGAGTTGCGCCAACCGAAAAGTGCAGATAATCCACGCCGCGAGCAGCCAGCTTTTCCAGCAGATACATGGTGTCGTCGAAGCGAATGCCAGGGACTTCCATCTCTTCCGGCGAGAAGCGATAGCCGATGATAAAGGCGTCGTCAGCGTATTGGCGGACCATTTTATGGGTAATATCCAGCACCGCCAGCGGGAATCTGGCGCGGTTGTCGCGGCTGCCGCCCCATTCATCGTCGCGCTGGTTGGAATTTGGCGAGTAGAACTGCTGGATCAGGTAGGTGTTCGCGCCGTGAATTTCTACGCCGTCGAAACCGGCCTGGATCGCACGGCGCACGCCTTCGCCGAACTTAGCGATCATGCCTTCCACTTCTTCAGCGCTCAGCGCGCGCGGCGTCGCTGCGCCCTCACGCGGCGCGGCAATCGCGCTGGGAGCCACGGGCTGGCGTCCGCCGATAAGCTGCGGGTCAACCATCCGGCCACCGTGATAAATCTGCAGAATCGCTTTTGATCCTTCCGCTTTAATGGCAGCGGCGATTTTTGCCAGACCGGCCACCTTTTCATCATTATCAATACCGATGGCGCCTGGAAATGCCAGACCGAAATCATCAACAAAGCAGCATTCAACAATAATGGCGCCGATGCTTCCGGCACGCGCACGATAGTACTCCACCAGTTCGCTGGTGACGGTACCATCAAAATAACCAGTACAGGTCGTCATCGGCGCCATTAACAGGCGGTTTTTAAGTTCAGTGCCGTTCGGTAAAGTAAAAGGATGCAGAATTCGTTGGTTACTGGTCATAATGACGCTCCAGATTTAAATATTAAAAATTCAAAATTGGGTGACGGAATCGTTTTTATTTTTATTTGGTAATCCCTTAAGTCATGCTCATAATATAGCGCCATTTTTAGTTACTAAAGCAATTACATTAGTTAAAAAACTATTTAATACCAGCAATAACACCAATACCTCGATTGTATTATTAATAAAAAATAATTCATTCACACGATTGCAAGGAATGATAACAAAACAGAAACTTTTGTTAATAGCAGCAGAAAACAAATAAGCAATAAAACACATAATTATCAATGTTTTATAATGAAGTTCAATTTTTATCTGTTTTATTATTTAACATCTAACTATATTTTATACAAAATAACCACATCATCATATAGGGTTATTATAAATAATAAAAAAGTAACCAATAATCCGTTTTTCTTGATCTCAATCAATTGCAATGTAGCATGAAGGCGCAATATATAAATAACCATGAATTTTAATTTATCGCTCAATTAAACAGCGCTAAATAGCTATCACCGTAATGACCAAAACCAACAATTAATAATTAAAGAAAGTTTTGCAACTAAAGAAATTGGTCGTTTTCCCGGTAACCAGAATCTATTTTTAACTACTTGCAGATACGCATTATGAAAGAGAAAAAGACAACCATACCGCCTGCCGGTGCAGCCACCAATGCTGCTTATAAACGTCTGCTGATGATGGCAATGCCCATTATCGTCGCCGTCCTCCTGCTGTTTATCCCGGTGCCTGATGGCCTGCCTCCTTATGCCTGGCACTATTTTGCAATTTTTGTCGGCGTTATCGTCGGCCTGATCTTCGAACCGCTGCCTGGCGCGGTTATTGGACTCACCGGGGTGGTGGTGATTGCCCTGTGCAGCCAGTGGCTGCTGTTCAGCCCGGAACAGGTGGCCGCGCCGAACTTCAAACTGGCCAGCGCCTCCTTTAAATGGGCGGTGAGCGGCTTCGGTAACTCCACCGTATGGCTTATTTTCGGCGCTTTTATGTTTGCCGCAGGCTACGATAAAACCCAGTTCGGTCGCCGCCTGGCGCTGATTCTGGTGAAATATCTTGGCCGCCGCAGCCTGACGCTGGGCTACGCCATCACTTTCGCCGACCTGCTGCTGGCGCCGTTTACACCGTCCAACACCGCGCGCAGCGGCGGCACCATCTACCCGATTATCGCTAACCTGCCGCCGCTGTACGGCTCTAAACCCAACGACCCGAGCGCGCGCCGCATTGGCTCTTACCTGATGTGGGTGGCGATCACCGCCGCCTGTATCACCAGTTCCATGTTCCTCTCCGCGCTGGCGCCGAACCTGCTGGCGCTGGCGCTGGTAAAAAGCATCGTCGGCATTAATATCTCCTGGGGCACCTGGTTTATCGCCTTCCTGCCGCTGGGTATTCTGCTGATCCTGGTCATGCCGCTGCTGGCCTACTGGTTCTATCCGCCGGAAGTGAAGGTCAACGATGAAGTGCCGCTGTGGGCCGCCCGCGAGCTGGAAAAACTCGGTCGCCTGTCGCGTAATGAAATTCTGCTGCTGGTCTTTGTCTGCTGTGCGCTGATGATGTGGATCTTTGCCGCCCAGTGGATTGAACCGGCGCTGGCCGCCCTGCTGGTTATCGTGCTGATGCTGTGGACTGGCGTGCTCTCCTGGAACGATATCACCAGCAACAAAGCGGCATGGAACACCTTTGCCTGGTTCGCCACCCTTGTGGCGCTGGCCGACGGCCTCTCCTCCACCGGCTTTATCGCCTGGCTGGGTAAAGAAGGCGGCGCGTTGATGAACGGTATCTCCCCCGGCGTGGCGACTGTCGTACTGCTGCTGGCGTTCTATCTGCTGCACTACTTGTTTGCCAGCACCACCGCGCACACTACCGCCCTGCTGCCCGCGATGCTGACCATCGCCGCGACGATTCCGGGCATGAACATGCAGGTATTCGTTCTGCTGATGGTGACCTCGCTCGGCGTGATGGGGATTATCACGCCGTACGGTACCGGCCCCAGCCCAATCTACTATGGCAGCGGCTATCTGCCGACCAAAGACTACTGGCGTCTTGGCACTATCTTCGGCGCGATCTTCCTGGCCGCCCTGCTGCTGATTGGCTATCCGTGGATGTCCATGATGTTCTGATTCATAACCGCCGGGATCTAACTCCCGGCGGTTTTACTCTTAGGGAGCATAGCAATGTCAACTAAACCATTTGTATATCAGGATCCTTTTCCACTGAAAAAGGACGATACCGAGTATTATCTTCTCAGCAGTGATTACGTCTCCGTCGCCGAATTTGCAGGCCAGGAGATTCTGAAAGTTGAACCTCAGGCGCTAACGCTACTGGCACAACACGCTTTCCACGACGCCTCCTTTATGCTTCGCCCCGCTCATCAGCAGCAGGTTGCCGATATCCTTAACGACCCGCAAGCCAGCGAAAACGATAAATACGTGGCCCTGCAGTTCCTGCGCAACTCGGATATCGCCGCTAAAGGCGTGCTGCCGACCTGCCAGGATACCGGCACCGCGATTATTATGGGCAAGAAAGGCCAGCGCGTATGGACCGGCG